>CAYRZG010000171.1:0-2526 GCA_964428695.1 uncultured Desulfurococcales archaeon | reverse complement strand
CCGAGCCTAGCCAGGACGGCGACATGGCCTGGCCCCTCTGAGGGGTACCAGGCTACCAGGTATACTTTCATCCACGGGATGTCAGACCTAACCAGTATACTGTAGGCTAGCAGGGCTAGGTCGTCGCAGTCGCCGCCTCCACGGTATAGTGTCTCGTTGGGGAGCATCACGTAGTCGTCCCAGACTATAACGGTGTAGTCTTCCGGGTCGACAACCCTCACCGGGGAATCGTAGTCATACTCCAGGTTCCACAGGATCCACTCCATGATATTGTATATCCTGTCCTCGACGGTAGGCCCGTCAACAGCCTGGGCAACGGCCCAGCCTGGGAGGCTCTCCACCGCCGCCTCCAGTATCTCATCGTTAATCCACCTGCCTAGGAGGCCATACCACTGTGCCGCCTCCTTTAAGCTACCGTTGACCTCTTCTAGCATGTCGATAGCCTTGGAGAGCCTCTCCTCCAACACTGTCAGGTTCTCCTCCAACAGCCTCACGTGGCGGGTTAGATTCTCTATAGTCTCATTGGCCTCTTCCAGCGTTTCGACTAGCCTCTGCTTTTCAGCCTCCACCTCCTCAAGGGACCGGGCTAGCCTGCTAGCATTCTCCCTGGCAGAGTCTAGGAGGCTTTCAAGCTCTGCAATCCTCTGGTCCCTCTCCTCCACCTGTGCCTCTAGGCTCCCAACCCTCTTCTCCAGCTCTGAGATCCTACCCTCCAGGGATGTGATCGTCGACGTGGCCTCGTCGAGCCTAGGCTTATAGTACGCCCATCCCCCCGCTGCGCCTACTAGTATGCCTACTAGGAGGAGTACCGCTGAGACTCTCACGCTAAACAAGGCCCATCCCGGTACACGGGCTGCGTATAGTAGCCTTGATTTATACTTGTCTAGTCTACAAGTTAGCGGCCGATATATTAAAAATATCTTCAACCTCTTATTTAACTAGGGGAAGAAGCCCGGTATCTAAGTTTGACTGTTCAAAGATTAAGTTGAGGGTTCACAGCCTGCGTATTTTATAGTAGGTCTACCCCCACTGGTCCCAGGTTGGCGAGCCAGTCTAGGAAACGTTTCACGTTTTCCCCGGTGAATATGGCGCCGTGCTGGGGGGCTAGTACTTGTATTTCGAGGCTCCTCACTCTCTCGAGCCACTTGTCTAGCGCCCTGCGGCAGGCCATGAAGCGTTTGTGGAACCATTCCATATAGCGGGCGTGCTGTTGGAAGTCTTCTACAAAGAGGTACCATTCTCCCTCCGGGAATATCGCTGCCCCAATGTCGCCCGTGAAGAGCATTTTGAGCGCGGGATCGTATAGGTTGAAGTGGCCTGGACTGTGGAGGTAATGGGCGGGTATGAATTCCACATCCACGCCTCCAAGGCTGGCCTTGCCGCCCTCGTCGGGTATCGGTACGAACTCTATCTCAGCCTCCACGCCAAGGTGGGGGATGAAGCGAGTCCAGATGCTCGAGATGTAGACTTTAGCGTTGGGGAAGAATTCTGGTATGAGGCTGAAGCTCCCTGCTACGTCTGGGTCCTGGTGGCTGTAGAACACGCCTGTCACCGACTCGGGGTCTATGATCTCTGAGACTGCGTTGTAGACTCTCTCGAACACGTACTGGCCGCCCGGGTCTAGTAGCCAGGCCTCGCCTCCGGCTACTAGCAGGTACTGGTTGGCCAGTATACCCTTCTCGGCGTCACTCACGTCTAGTCCGAGCCAAACTAGGCGGCGGTCTCCCTCCTCCGCTACTATCACGGGCTTCTTAATGCGCGTGAGGCTCACTCACGCCCACCTCCTCGGGCAGCGCTATGGCGCCGTATACTCTTATCTTGACAACCCCCATGATCTCCGCTAGTATTCTCTCCGCATCCTCGCCGTAGTACTCGGTGCCCGCCCTTCTAGCATAGGCTCCCGCAAGGACACCGTCTATGAAGAGCACCCTAAACACTGCCGGGCCGGTGCCGCTAATGTATATGGTCTTGTACTCGCCTCCGTACTCGGCGGCTATCTCCTCTAGCAGAGTGGGCAGCTCACCGTCGACTACAGGCACCTCTTCAGCCTTTACGAGCACGCTCCTCCTGATAAGCCTGGTCACAAACCTCATGTTCGCCAGCAGCCTGGAGTAGTCGCCACCCTCTACCGTCGCCGCCTTAACCTTCCTAGCCGTGGCCTCAAGACACTCCTTGTAGGCTTCTAGAACTGCCCTCTCGAGGTCGGAGAGTCTGGCCCTAACAACCCAGCCCCTCGGCCCCTCATATGAGGCCTCGGCCCGCTGGCCGCCCGGGTCTAGCCTCACAGTTATCCTGCTCCTCTCACCCTCCAACCGCAACAGTGGCCCCTTACCGTTGCCCTCAACCTTCACAGTGTACCAGTCTTCCAGCCTGACGAGAAGCCTCCGGAAGGACAGCTTCACCCTCCCCCTCCTGACGCCGACCACGTTAGGCAGGTTCTCTACAACCTTCTCCTCCAGACACTTAGCTAGCCTGGCCTCCATACCTCTACCCCCGCATAGACTCTTACACTCCTACACTGGCCTC
>CAYRZG010000170.1:0-2573 GCA_964428695.1 uncultured Desulfurococcales archaeon | reverse complement strand
TATGGGGTATCCGTGAGGGGGGATTCCATGATGAGAACAGTAGGAATTTATTTGACTCGCTGAATGACGTCGATGAGGCTTACGCCATACTCTATCAGCGGAAGTGTATAGCATGTGCAGGCCGGGTCCTAGCCGCTTTTTATGACAGTCGAGGTGACGTCTCAAGGGCCCTCTGGAATAGTGATGAATACAAGTATGTATTCTTCATCGATAGGAAAGGGGCCTGCTGTAATATAGACGAGCAATGCAACCTCATAGACGAGCAATGCGCGGATCCCGAGAGAAGGAGGAAATCTAAATACTACGTTGAACCGCTCTTCAATATTCTTCTAGCAGGCAGAGGTGGGGGAGGCCAGAGGAGAGTCATACTAAGGAGGGCTTTGATTAGGAAGCTTCAAGGGCCTGAAGCAGATGCCCTATTAGATGAATTAAGGCGTTCCGGGTGCATCGGAAACTCCGAGGTCGAAGCCGAGAACCACAGGCGGCCTAGGATATGCGATGCATTGAGGAGTCTCATCGGCGACGATACAATAAACTACATTAAGAGCCTCCTAGACTTGAAGGGGGCTGTTCTACTCTATGGCCCGCCAGGTATGGGTAAGACCGCCTTAGCCGAGTGCATAGCGCGTGATATGAACGCCGAGATAGTCTATGTGACCGGTCATCAGTGGTTAACTAGACACACGATAATAGGGGGGTATACCATTGAGGGTGGCAGTGTCAAGTGGAAGGACGGCATCGTCTTGATGCACTCTAATAGTAATAACAGGGTTGTGATTATACTGGACGAGATAAACAGGGCTGAACCAGAGGTTGCTCTAGCCGAGCTTTTCACAGCGCTAGCGCAGCCCCGGAGGGGTAGGAGGCTGTATGTACCGGAGCGCGTGGATGGAGAGATAAACATAGAGAACATTTACTTCATAGCCACAGCCAACCCCGTCGACGCGGTCGCCCTAGGTAGAATCGGGGTCGCTCTTCAGAGGAGGTTTCCGCTGGTGGAGCTGTCACCCTCAAGGATAGACGAGGAAAAGCTCGTCGACGCTATCTCGGGTATCCTAGGCGTTAGCAGGGACAGAAACGAGGTGTCTATAGCCGTCAGCGTGTGGGGACGGGTTAGGGGTATCTTCAAAGACAGAGGCCACGCAGAGCTAGCGCCTGGCTGGAGCTACGCTTTAGACATGGCTGACCTCTTACTGAGAGGATTCACGTGTGAGGAGGCATTCACATCCATCTACTCGTGGTACCTCAGAATGACTATCCCTGATGAGGAGATTGACACGAGTAGGATCTGTAGTCAGCCCTCACCCACTGCCGGAGGGGGAGCTAGTATTTGACCGCTACTACCCCCAGTCCTTCGGCGCCCTTATTAGACTGGAGTAAGTCTACTGACACCCTCGCTAAGCTGCTTTATATACATTTCCAAAGCATGCTCGAGGGTGGAGAGCCCAGTTTAGCTGCCCCCTCCGAGGCTCTCCTCGTCCTGGGCACTGGTAGCGGCGATGAGATCCTCTGGGCCCTGGTGGCATCAGCTGCTACCTCCTCGCTTGTGGGGCCGGCATCGCAGCGCGCCGCGGAGGTCGTACTCACCAATAGGCCTATCGGCGTAGTCCTCGAGACCCTGCCCTACACATTACCCTGGGGCTTGGTGCACTCGATAGTGCCTAGGAGGCTCATCTGTAGCCCCGAGAACATAGCTGCCGCTCTCGTACTCGAGAGGGCGTTGGAGATCCTAAGACGCGCCCCTCAGAGCCTACAGCAGGGTCTCCACGAGATACGTATGACCCTAGAGCGTGTCAGGAGGGAGAGTTGGCTCTCCAGGGTTCTGGGGGCCTGCACTAGGCCTGATCGTGGCGATGAAAGAATGCTAGCCGAGCAAGCCCTTGAGAGGATAAGGAGTGGCGCTACTCCACCCTACTTTAGAGTGCTCGTCCCGATACTCGAATCACTAGCGCGGCCAGAGACCATCGGAGCCATGAGGGCGCCCCAAGGCCTTGAGGGCCTCTCTAAGCTAGCTGAACTCATAGCCCTAGCGGGCGCCCTAGACGCCACCAATTCCGTTGTGACGAGGCACGCGTACCGCAGGGGAGTCTTCCAGAGCGAGAGTGGCTCCGTGATTGTCTGCTACCAGCGCGGCCTGACTCTTGGAGGGGAGGAGTGCCTTAGACCCGATATAGTAGTTATCGACCTAGGAGGCAGCGGGCCGCCTAGGATCATCGTTATAGAGGTTAAATCGAGCACGAAGGGGGACGAAAGCCAGGTATACTCAGGCTTACACCAACTACTAGCTTACCTTTACGCCATAAACCACGGCGCCAAGCCCGACTGCACTAGCCACAATATAAGGCTATCTGATGGTGTAGAGACATTCGGAGTACTGGCAATCTATAATCCCAATGATGGGGCTTGGCGGGGGAGGCTGAGTAAATGCCTCAACGTAATAAGTAGTATGCTCGGAGTATCAGCGATCAGCGTCTGGGACGTAGGCCCCACTATAAGGAACTTCCTCAGCACCTCAACGTAGCGGCCCCTTCTCCGGAGAGGGAAGCGATTGGTGCGGGGGGTGGGATTTGAAC
>CAYRZG010000169.1:0-2582 GCA_964428695.1 uncultured Desulfurococcales archaeon | reverse complement strand
CAGCCACCATTGCTGCGTTGTGGACGAATACGCCTGCCAGACTTAGGCCTGCGGGAGACATGCTATGCTCTCCAACCATGTATACGTCGTCATAGTCTGGATGCTGGAATGTGGGGGCCTTAACAGGGGCGAATCTCGGGTCGCTTGACAGCTGGAAGCCCTCACTCTGCCTTAGCGGCTCCGGTAGCCCTGGCGGGGGCACTTTGATAAGCAGGTCATATTTCTCCTCAACATTGCCTGCTCTCACAACCTTCTTGGAAGCGTCTACCTCCTCAAGCCCCTTGTGCACTATGTACTCTATTCCAAGCTCTTCGAACGCCTCGAACCACATGGCATGGATATCTGGGCCTAGCGGGGTAACCGGCTTCGGGTCCGGAGTGAGTATTTTCACGTTAGCCTTTATCCCCGCATTCTTAAAGCTCGTGGCGAGGACTGTTGCTACCTCGTATGGGTATATTCCACACCTGTAAGGTGATTCTGGTATGAGTATGGCGACGTCTCCGCCGCGGAACCTCTGTAGGGCTGCGCGAAGCTCTTTAGCCCCTTCTAGCGTGTAGTTGTGGTAGCCTTCCTCTGCGAGGCCTGGATACTTGTTCCACTCCTGCGTAGTTCCAAGGGCGACCACTAGATAGTCGTACTCGAGGCTCTTTCCGGAAGCCGTCCACACGGTTCTATTGGCTGCATCGATCCTTGTCACAGGGTCGACGAGAACCTTTACGCCAAACCTAGACTCTAGCGTAGATAGGGGGGAATACGTCTCCTCGGGCGCAGCTTCTCCCATTGCCACGTCGAAGAACAGTGGCGGCATATAGTGTTTGTCTTCCTTAGACACCACTACTATCTCCGCGTCCTCACCATGCTTGGGTAGTTCGGAGGCGAGAGCCCTAGCAGCGGCGACTCCAGCTACTCCACCGCCCACTATTAGGACACGCTTCCCCAACCCCTCCACCGGTTAGAGCAGGCTATACCTATTGCGATAAATAGTCGGATAAGTATTGTCAACCACACTGGCCAATAAATACCATCTACTTTAAAAAGGGATAATCATATCTACACATGTTGATAATACGTCTAGACTCTGGGATGGGCTCGAATTAAAGCCCCTGAGCGAGCGTATTCGACGCCATGGTGGAAGCCACGAGTGATAGCATAAGATCCCTGGTGCGGGAGGTCCTCTCTGAGTCCGATGTAGACTGGAATCCTAGTCCATACCGGCTAAAGAGGAAGGCCCTCGTATACGCCAGGCTTACCCGTACAGGCTCGCTGGCCGTCGTGTCATATAAGGCGAGAGCCCGTGTCCCCCATAGGACTCTAGTATACTATGCAGGCTTAGACGATAAGGCTACCAGCATAATAGAGGAAGCATACAACTACCTTGCGAGAAACGAGTATTATGCTATCACTCGGTGTATCGGTGCAGGCAGGCTCCGGTTCCGCGTATTGGCTCTAGTCGAAGCCTCCTACCCACACCTGGCTCTGATGGCCCACCTCAACTTCTTCCCATGCGAGTATGAGGGTGAGCCCGATATCGTCACCCTTGACGTGCCGGGGTGGAAGGATACATGGATAATAGTGGACAGGAGGTCGAATTCGACCCTCATACTCGGCTCAGACTATTATGGGGAGTTGAAGATGAGCCTCCTGAGAATCGCTATGAACGAGGCCCGCGACAAGTACTACTCGCCTGGCCTGCACGCCGGGAGTAAACTCTACAGGATACGAGTCAATGGCGGTCTCCGAGAGGTCGGGGTCCTAGTCTTCGGCCTCAGCGGTACTGGTAAGACCACGCTAACCCTCGAAGACCACGGCCTGAAGAGGCCCGAGGCCGCGGTCATGAGGCAGGACGACATAGTTTTCCTAACGGGTGAGGGGAGAGCCTACGGGTCGGAATACAACCTCTACCCGAAGACGGACAGTGTGCCGGAGCTGCCCCAGCTCCAGCCCGCCGTCCTCCACCAGGACGCCGTCCTTGAGAATGTCGTGGTCGGAGAGGATGGGACCCCGGACTTCTCAGACCTAAGCATAACCCCGAACGCCAGGGCTCTGGCTGTGAGGGAGGCTATAACAGTGGCCGACGGCAGGGTAGACCTTGATAGGGTTGACGCCCTCTTCTTCCTAACCCGCCGCCCCGAGATGCCCCCGCTTGCCCGACTCACGAGCCCCGAGCAGGCTGCGGCCTACTTCATGCTTGGCGAGAGTGTTAGGACTAGCGCTGAGGCGGGCAAGCCAGAGCCACTGCGCGTTCCCGGCTTCGACCCCTTCATGCTAGAGCCCAAGTGGAGGAGTGGCATGCTAATGCTGGACCTCATAGACAGGCTGGGACTCGAAGTCTACGTTATGAACACGGGGAAAGTTGGAGGCGTCAAGGTAACCCCGGAGGTGTCTAAGCGGCTCATGCTAGAAGCTGTCAGGGGGAGGGTCGAGTGGAAACGGGACCCTAGCCTCCAGCTCGACGTTGCAGTCCGGGCTCCGGGAGTCGACCTCAACCGGCTCAACCCCCGCAACGTCTACGGGCCGCGATATGAGATGGTGGTTGAGCAGCTTAGGAGGGAGAGGATAGCCTTCTTCGAGGAGAGGCTCCC
>CAYRZG010000168.1:0-2582 GCA_964428695.1 uncultured Desulfurococcales archaeon | reverse complement strand
AACTGTGGCGGCCCTAACACTGAGTGGAGGCTGGCACGCGGCCTCCCCTGCGCTAGGTGCCTCCCGGAGCCCGTGGAGGGCGGAGTGCTCGAGGTTGCCCGCGTGCTTAGGGCTCTGGGGAGGCTCCGGGAGGGGTATAGGCTCCTCGAATCCCTTGAGAGGGAGAGCCTCGAGCTTATAGAGTTCTTCGAGAAGGCGGTTGGGAGCCCGCCCTGGGGTGCCCAGAGGACCTGGGCTCGGAGGCTTGTCCGGGGGGACAGCTTCAGCATTATAGCCCCCACGGGAGTGGGTAAGACCACTTTCGGCCTGGCGGCGAGCCTCTACTATGCGAGCCGGGGTAAGAGGAGCCTCATAGTCCTCCCCACGACCACGCTCGTCATCCAAGCCTATAGGAAGGCTCGAGCTATGGCGGAGGCCGCCGGCCTAGACCCAGATGTTGTAGTGGCCGTGCACAGCAAGATGAGGGTGGCGGAGAGGAGGGAGGCGCAGGAGCGCCTCCTCTCGGGAGACTTCCGGGTTGGCATTGTGACGGCGGCGTTTGCGAGAAAGCATGCGGCCAGCCTTGCCGCCTTCCGCTACAGGCTCGTGTTCGTTGACGACGTGGACGCTGTGCTAAGGAGCGCTAAGAGCGTTGACGCGGTACTACGAATAGTCGGCTTCACCGATGACGACATAGAAGTCGGGCTCGAGATACTAAGGCTGCAGAGGAGGCAGGCCGCCCTCATAGCCCAGCTGGCCAGGCTCCAGGCCGAGGCGAGGAGGGGGGAGAGGGCTGAGAGGCTGAGGAGGGAGCTAGCCCAGGTGGAGGAGAGGCTCGAGAGGCTCCAGGAGAGGGTTGAGAAGGCTAGGAGGAGGGTCGCGAGCCTCATAGTCTCAAGCGCCACGGGCAGGCCTAGGGGTGCTAGGGTTAGGCTGTTCAGGGCGCTCCTCGGCTTCGAGGCCGGCGGGAGGAGCGATATTGGGCTGAGGAGGGTCGTCGACTCCTACACTTACCCGTCAAACGGCCTATACGAGAGGGTGGTGGAGCTAGTCTCCAAGCTCAGGGATGGTGTTCTAGTCTACGTCCCAATAGACCACGGCATAGAGGGGGCTGAGAAGCTGGCGGAGATGCTGAGGGAGGCAGGGGTTGAGGCCGACGCATACCACGCGAGGAAGCCGGCCAGCCTGCTAGACGACTTCGCCGAGGGCAGGCTACAGGCGCTGGTCGGAGTTGCCAACTACTACGGAGTGCTGGTCAGGGGCATAGACCTGCCGGCGAGGGTGAAGTATGCGGTATTCGCCGGGGTCCCGAGGCACAAGTTCACCGCAGACATAGGGGAGCCGCACCCCTCACGCCTCCTAAGACTGCTAGGCCTCCTAGTGGATGCTCCCATAAGGGAGGTTGCAGAGGAGGCTAGAAGGCACCTGGCCGAGCTTAGACGGGTTGTTAGAAGCCTAAGCCCCGCCGCTCTCCAGATGATAGCAGAGCGCGTCCTGGAGGGCGACGTCGAGGGGAAGGGGACGGCTGTTAGGATAGTGTGGGAGGCCTACAACTTCCTCCGCAACGCCCTCCAAGACGAGGAGGTCTGGAAATACCTCTCGGAGAGGAGCGACGTCGCCGTAACAGTAGAGGACGGGAAGAGGTACCTGCTGATAGCGGACGCTGCAACCTACGTGCAGGCGAGCGGGAGGACGAGCAGACTCTACGCAGGCGGCATAACCCGGGGGCTAAGCATAGTCGTCGTGGACGATGAGAGGCTGTTCAGGGGGCTAGCTAGGAGAACCCAGTGGATGGTGGACGCCCGCTGGGTTAGGCTGGAGGAGCTGGACCTGGACAAGCTCATACGTGAGATTGAGGAGGAGAGGAGGCGTGTTAGAGAACTTCTCGGCGGCCGGGTTAGGGTCCCAGACCTCGTCAAGACAGCCCTACTCGTGGTGGAGAGCCCCAACAAGGCTAGGACTATCGCAAGGTTCTTCGGGCAGCCCAGCATTAGAATCCTACCCGGAGGCCTCCGCGCATACGAGGTGGCCACAGGAGACTATATCCTAACCATAGCGGCCAGCGGAGGCCACGTCTACGACCTAGTAGTAGACGCCAGCCCCGACGACCTCCCAGGCCTGCCGAGAGAAGCCTACGAGAGCGAAGTATTCGGGGTAACACTAATACGCGACGGCCGGGGGAGAGACTATGTGCCAGTCTACACTAGTATCAAGCGTTGCCTCGACTGCGGCTACCAGTTCACCGAGGAGAGGGACACCTGCCCACTCTGCGGTAGCAGGAGGATTAGGGACTCGAGGATCGTAGTGGAAGACCTTCGCCGCCTGTCGTGGGAGGTGGACGTGGTCCTCATAGGCACAGACCCCGACACTGAGGGTGAGAAGATAGGCTGGGACCTCAGCCTACTATTGAGGCCATACTCGAGGGGCATGATGAGGCTAGAGTTCCACGAGGTTACCAGGAGGGCCATACAGGAGGCTCTGAGGCAGATGAGGGAGTTCGACGACAGGCTTGTAGACGCCCAGATAGTGAGGAGGGTGGAAGACCGCTGGATAGGCTTCAGCCTCAGCCCCCTCCTATGGTGCCACTTCTGGCCCCACTACTA
>CAYRZG010000167.1:0-2588 GCA_964428695.1 uncultured Desulfurococcales archaeon | reverse complement strand
TATGGTTTCCTCTTGCTCGCCCCACACCTGCATAGTACTGCCTTGGGTTTACCGTCTACGAAGAGTATGTAGGGGCCATTCCTTCTGGCGACCAGCTTTATCCTAGCCATTTCCCTTCACCGAGGCCGGGGTTGTCCATGGCATGTTATACCCTCTCGCACATACTCTCGGCATCCAACGGTGTAGGAGACTGGCCTGGGAGGCTCCGATAGCATATACTGGTGTCGCAACCGGCTATCTCGTGCAGTCCGCCTTATACTGCGAGTATAGCGTGCTCCACGAGGCCAGGGCTTCGAAGCGGGTCTCACCCAGCGTTGCTAGGAGGCTCGCCCGTGAAGCCCTCCAGGCCATACGGGGTGCAAGGAGCGGGTGGGCGACCCTAACCATTGCGGGGGAGGTTTTGGGCGTGCCGGTGATAGTGTCGCCCGACGCCCTCCTCGTTAAAGACGGTAGGCCGGTTGCCGTCGTGAGGGCGAGGGTTAGGAGGAGCCTCAACCATTATCCAGGAGACTGGGCCCCACTATACCTAGCAGCCGCGGCTCTAGACGGACTGTTCGAGGGAAAGCTAGACTCAAGCCTCACCCTAGCCCTCATACTCGCCGAGGATCATGCTAGACTGGCCGAGGCGCTTGCCAAGGTTAGGAGTCTGGGACCCAAGCCTTCCCGGGGCGACGGGTGGACTGTGGTTACCAGGGTTTACACGTTCGAGGATGCGAGGCGGCTCCTCTCGAGGCCCCTCGACATAATAGTGGGCCGTTCCCGCCCCCGGCCCCCGCCGCCTTCGCGCTGCGCGAAGTGCAGGTGGAGGGAGTCCTGCCCCTGGTCTCGAGCATAAGTTGGAAGCGTAGTGTGTCCCGCCTAGAGCCTTAAGAGCCTCCGATATTCGGGGGCGCAGGCTGGTGTTAGAGGATGGATGCTGGCGTTGAGGATTTCCTGGCCGTCGCACTGGGGGGTGTTGTAGGCGCCGTCTCCAGGTGGGTGCTGTCGAGCTTCATCCAGTCTAGGACAGGCCCGTTCTTCCCCTGGGGGACCCTGGTGGTGAACCTTCTAGGCTCCCTCCTACTGGGCTTCGTCGCATCCGCGGCCATGCTAGGCTACTTTCCCAGGTGGTGGAGGCTCTTCCTAGCAACGGGCCTCGCCGGAAGCCTCACAACGTTCTCGACATTCGCATATGAGACTATCACGCTGCTAGCCGACTACAGCCCGTGGGCTGCTGCAGCCAATATTGCCGCTAACCTAACCTTAGGCCTCCTAGGAGTCTACGCAGGCACAGTAGCTGCTAGGATATTAGCAAGTGTTGGTCGACCATAATTATTCCTTGAAGCCGAATATAGTGTTGGAGGTGCGTCTTCTACCATGGACGACGGATGGGTTAGGCTTCGAATCTATATTGGAGAGAAGGACAAGCGTTCGGGGAAGCCGCTCTACCTCTACATTGTCCACTGGCTCAAGGCGAGGGGTGTTAAGGGTGCCACTGTGTTTAGGGGTATCGCAGGCTACGGGTCCCATAGCCTAATACATACAGCCGACATTCTCCGCCTGTCCGAGGATCTCCCCATAGTCGTGGAGGTTGTGGAGGAGAGGAGTGTTATAGAGAGGCTTCTACCCGAGATCGAGGAGATGGTCGAGGAGGGCCTCATAACGGTTGAGCCTGTCAACGTCATATTCTACGGCCACAGGAGGCGGCAGGCATAGAAACCCTCATGCCCCAACGGGTCCCTGGGGGGCGGCGGTGGAGAGGCTTGACCGCTACCGAGCCCGCCGCCCCTGGCGGGCTGTGGTGACCGAACCCGAGTCTCTAGCCGCCCCCCTAAGTTCCTGGTAGAGCCTGTAGGCTAGGAACACTACTATTCCGGCTTCTACAACCGTGAATACTGGGTCGCCTCGAAGGTAGGCGTAGAGAGTCAATAGTATAGCTCCAGTCATGTTGAAGGCGTATAGCCAAGTCCACCTCTTGACAATGAAGCTGGCGAATACTAGTAGCATGCCAGCGACTCCAACAGCCTGTACCGCGTCCACTACCGGATCCTCATAGGCGTGTGGCGGCGGGTCTAGCCTTTATCCTCTCCGTGCCCCCAGCCCGGTGTGGTGTCACAGGTATGCCTAGAGTTGAGGTTGAGGTTTCCGAGGAGGCTCTTAGGGGCCTCGAGCGGCTAGCCTCTAGGCTGAAGGCCGGCGTTGACGAGATTGTAGCGGCTAGCCTGGAGTCCATGTCGGCCTACGCGGGAGACCTTGCAAGGTGGGGTCTGGAGCTGAAGGTTAGGAAGGAGCACAGGGTCCAGAGCCTTTTCGACGAGGTCTACTTCTACGCTGTGGAGGCGTGGAGGGGTCTGGTGGATAGGATACTCGACAGGCTCAAGGCTAGGGGTAGGTTCGAGTTGGAAATGCTCGAGTTCGACCCTGACGAGCCCAGCGTAGAAGTCGAGCTAACAGCCTTAGAGGGTAGCGATCTGCTGGCCGATAGGCTTAGGATCAACTGGAGCCTGCAGGGCGTGATAGTTGAGGCCTACTATTACCTCGAGGAGGGCGAGGAGCCCCCGCTCCAGAGGCGTGGCGAGGGATACGATTGGGCCTACTTGCCAGACGAG
>CAYRZG010000166.1:715-2601 GCA_964428695.1 uncultured Desulfurococcales archaeon | reverse complement strand
GGGGTGCTGAGGGGGACGGGTAAAAAGACTTGGATTACAGGATAGCGTATGGCCGCCCGCCTACTTGCCTCGGAATAACTTGGGTAGCGCTAGTAGCATTGGTAGTATGAGGATTGCTATGCCAGCCGCGGCTACGAGGTCTCCTATCATTCTAGCCCATATAGCGGCCTTCAGCCCCTCCCATATGCCTAGGGTCCCGTCTGGTGCTATGGGGCCCTTTGTCGCCCAGTATCCCTCGAGGCTTCCAACGTTGAACTGCTCATACATTAGTATTCCAAGGCTTAGAAGGACCTGCAGGTAGAAGCCTGCCGCTATTACCACTACCGCCTTCCTAGCCTTGGCCAGGAAGGCGTCGCCTACTAGGCCAGAGAGGTAGAAGGCGACTACCCACATTAGCATTGTTGGAACGCCGTAGGCTAGTGGCATTGCTAGGTGTGCGTGTACCATTGTCGCCTGGCTCCCGTGGAGATAGTAGTTTACCACGGGCATGTTTATGAGGCCGGCCCCAAATGCTATTACCCCTATAGCCCCCCCGAAGGCTGCCACTAGTATGAATGTTAACAGTGTCTTCTGGAGCTCGCTTCTAACCTCCCCTCTCCTCCACAGTACTATCGCGTACGCTATCAGGAACCCGATGGGTAGCACCTCTAGCGTGCTGACTGCGGCACCGAGATACATCCAGAAGGTGGGCTGGCCTCCCCAGTAGTAGTGGTGTGCTGTCCCAATCATTCCCGACGCTATTTCTAGGCTAGCGTCAACGCCCGCGACGGCTACAGCGAGGCGTGGCGGCACGAGCCCTGCTATGACTAGGAGTATGAGGAGTATCGGTATGACTATCGCCGGCCAGAAGCCCTCTACGAAAGCATGTATCGTTATCCACCTGAAATACTCGTCCATAGTGAAGTTTGCAAACGGCCTAACAACCGGTAGGGCCCCTATGAAGGCTCCGAAGGCCGTGCCAGCGAGGCCTATGGAGAGTATCTTTAGGAGACTATTGAACGGGTACTGGTTCATGCCGGCAGCCTTATAGACTGCTATGGCCAGGTATGCTAGGAGTGCTGCAACTAGGAGCAGCCACAGGGTCCCGGCGCTCACCACCGGCCTGCCCTGGCTCCCCACTATAAACCATAGGTTGCCGGCCTCCGGTATCTTCCCCAGGTAGGAGGCCCACAGGCCCAGGAGTATGCCGAGCGCTGTTACCGCGCCGGCTCCTAGTATTGCTAGAGCCTTCCCCTCGCCGATCTTCACTCCAAAGTACGGTAGCACGAACAGTGCGAAGCTAACCCAGGTTACCGCAATCCATAGTATGGCCAGGTTGTAGTGTAGACCTCGGGCGACGTTGAACGGCAGTATATTGTTAGTGTCCACACCGTAGAGCTCGGCCTCGGCATACAGGTGCATCATGTAGCCTCCTAGCAGGCCTTGGACTCCCAGGCCTAGCATTGCCAGGGCCATTCCAAGCAGGGCGAGCTTCTGAGCTCTACCGGGCTCGGGCAGCTGTACTGTTATCCTCTCATCCCTCCAGTAGTCTAGGAACTTGACTATTATGAAGCCTGCCATAGGCATTATGACTAGGAGTAGTATGAATATGGTTATCCAGGTCGCCTTCACCGGGGTGGTGTCCGCTTCTATGAGTCCGGGGGTGTAGGGGAACCCGTTGGTATACCCTAGCACTGCTATTAGCGCTGTCCAGGTGAAGTACGCTACTACCTTCTCAACCTGATCCCTTGTTAGCAGGTTGTCGGCTAGCCTGTTTTCCCCATACTCGTCGTTTATGAACTTCCAGAAGAACTCCACGCCTCTACGATATGCCCGGGCTACGGAGGCGTCTACTACGAACACCTTGCCCTCTGCAGTATCTTCCACTCTAACAACGCTTACTGTTG
>CAYRZG010000166.1:0-705 GCA_964428695.1 uncultured Desulfurococcales archaeon | reverse complement strand
GGCGCGGCCATGCGGAGGGCTTGCGCCTCGTCTGATATGAACTTGGCCATGTAGGAGGTGTAGTCCATTCCGAAGTAGCCTCCGAAGCCTAGTATGCTCCCGTAGTCCTGCAGCCCATACCTCTGAACTATCCACTTACCCTCTACAATATCGTCGCCGGTGAAGAGTACTTCTCCGTCTTGCGTTCTAACCTCAGCGGGTATCGGGGGGAGGTGTGTGAAAGTATAGTAGGCTCCGGCGAAGTATACAAGATATACCAGCACCGTTGCTATGGCCACAAGCTTTACCCAGCCATTATTCTTCCCATTCCCGGCCATTACCCGGGGCACCGGGTCCCGGAGGGTTCTAATGCACTGTTAACGGTCGGAGTTAACCGGGTAAACCCTCCCTCCAAGTATATATTCTAGCATATAGGTTTACTAGTGAATATTGTCGCGGAATGGACCGCTGCTGGGGGTCGGCGTGTGAGGGCTCTCGTCATAACAGCGCTCCCATGTGAGATAGTCCGGGAGCTTGGTGCGGAGAGCTACGTTGGCTACAAGATTGGAGACTGTAGCGTTGTCGAGCACCTCCTCCTCGCGAGAGGGAGGATTGTGAGGGCTAGGAGGAGGTGTGAGGAGTGCGTCCTCGGCCAGCTTGTTAGGCATGGACACCTCGTATCACCCCCGACTATTACTGGGGATGGCCTCCTAAGGTTCATAGTCT
>CAYRZG010000165.1:0-2610 GCA_964428695.1 uncultured Desulfurococcales archaeon | reverse complement strand
TGAGGACCCGATGGCGTAGGCCTGCGCGGGTTCAAATCCCGCCCCCCGCACCACTTCGACTATCCTGCTAGCAAGTTCGAAGTACTATCAGGGCTATTCCCGCGGGAACTGTCGAGGCTAGCAGGCTTATGGTGACGAGTATTCTTCTCTCCTCCGAGGTTAGCTTAGACGTGTCCGCGTAGAGTATCTTGTTTACCGTCGCCGCAGCTATTGAGGTTAGCATTGCGGCTGTAGCCTTGCATACGCCTATCGAAGCTAGCGCTGTCGCCAGGGAAAGTATTGTTGCCGTCGCGTTAACCAGGCCTCCTAGGAAGGATAGCGCTAGAGTCGTGAGCCCTGCCGCTCCACCCTGCGGTGTTAGGAGGAAGGCCGCGGTCAGCAGTAGGTAGGCGGCAGCACTTTTGAAGGCCGAAGACCATGACAGAGGGTTTTCCACGGTGATGTGTAGCTTGGCCTCGCCTCCAACCCTCCTCGACAGTATTAGAAGGACTACAATCCCGACAAGTGCCAGGCTTGTGCCGGCTTCTACCACTAGGGGGTTGAGGGTCCCAGAGAATATGTAGACTGCTAGGATCATTAGGAGCGAGGCCCTAACCTGGAGGACAGACACTATGGTGAGGGTTAGTTGTGTTAGTAGGCTCCTCCTATGCCTTACTTCCCCTATTTCCGAGATTATGCTCGTGGCACTGCTTATGGCTGCCTCGCTGTTCACTAGCGAGCCTAGTATGGCTGCGTATATGACGCCCCGGACACCCCATATTCTGGCCGCTGCGTAGCTCGTGAATGATAGTATTAGGACTATTGTGAAGAACGCATAGACCTTGAACACGATGTTAACATCATACGCCTGTGAGTAGGCTTTAACTATGGGTCCGAGGACCAGGGCCAGGGCTGCCACTTCTAGCATCGCTAGAAGCTCGTCATACCTAAGCGTTCTCGCCAGCCGCTCGGCCGGCCTTTTGAGGGCTAGGACGAGTGTTGTAACCACGCTTAGCGATGAGGCCTCTATGAGGAGCCCCTGCCCAGCCAGGAAGCCTACGAAGAACGTTATGAACATGACGATGTACGTTGTTATGCCTAGGGTGCCCTGGACTACCATTCTAGTGTACGCGTAGAGTGCTACTACGAGTATTATTGACGAGAGTGTTAGGGGTAGGATTAGGCTACCGCCCGGGGTGTTTGACGCCAGAGACGTTGACACGTAGGATGAGACGGCTCCATAAACGCTTATGAGCCCAAAGCTCCTCATTCCCGGTATGCTTGCAGATTTGCCTGCCCCACTTCCGCCCCTAGCCTGAGCCCTCTCCCTCTCTAGGCCTATCAGCATACCCCCTAGTAGGGCTGTCAGCGTTGATAGTATGAAGCCCGCGGGCTGTGCTGGCTCCAACATGCTCACCCCTTCAACCACGCTACTATCATGTCGAGCGCCTCCAACGCGCCCTGAGCATCGTCTGGCTTCAATATGAAGGCCGACGCTGGAGGCACGCTCTTGGGTCTAGACCCCGCCCTGGCCCCGACCTTGACAATTATCGAGCCTCGAGCCTTCTCCACCATGACTAGCCGGCCTTCAAGGACACCATAGTAGACTCTTCCAGCCCGCCCTCCGACCGCGAGGAAGCCGGCCTCCCTAAGCTTGCCCAGGTCGACTAGGCGAGCCGGCTTACACGCTGCCTTAACCTCGACTGCTACGCCTATAGACCTGGGTAGGAGGATTTCCAGTATCTTGGCGATCCTGGTTTTCGACACGTTTACAACAATCCTCCGGGTCATCTCATCCTTGACTACTATATCTCCCCCAGCCTCGGCTACTTCTCGGAGTGTCCTAGTCCAGGCCGCCTCCATCCGCAGGTAGGCTGTTATCACAGCATACTTCCTGCACCGTAGCCTCGGCATTACACTACACCTCCATACGGGTCAGCCGGGGATAACGTCCTCACGGCTCAGTCTACCTCGAACACATCATCCCCACACGGGCCCCTCGGAAACACGGGCCCGCCTCATCAGTCCATCGGCGACGTGGCACTCCTCACTGGGGCCACGGTGTGATATAAGTAGCTTAGAGGGTAAAACCCCCCATGGTGTCATATCGTGTACTCGAAGATACTCGTCGGAATAGACGGTAGCGAGGCGAGCCTGCGGGCGGCTAGGAGAGCGGCGGAGCTGGCATCCAAGACGGGGGCGAAATTGAGCCTCCTCACCGTGGTTCCCCCTCCAACAGTCTGGCTGGGGGAGCTGATGACTCCGGAGGTTGTCGACACAACACCCCTAGTAGAGGCCGCTAAGGAGAGGTTGAAGAACCTAGCAGAGAGGCTGAGAGAGGAGTTCAACGTAGAGTCAGACTGGGACGTAGTACTAGGCGAGCCCGCCGACAGCATAATAGAGTATGCTGTTGAGGGGGGATACGACCTAATAGTCCTGGGCAGGCGTGGCCTCTCGAGGCTCGACAGGCTCTTCCTAGGCAGTATAACTAGGAAGGTGCTCGAGAGGTCGCCAATAGACGTGCTAGTTACAGTCTGAGACGGGTAAGCGTTAAACCCCCACAACGCACATGCTACAATGGGCGCCGGGGTGCCCGAGCGGACCAAGGGGACGGGCTTGAGACCCGTTCCC
>CAYRZG010000164.1:0-2617 GCA_964428695.1 uncultured Desulfurococcales archaeon | reverse complement strand
TCCCCTAGAAGCCCCGGTGACTAGAGCCCAGCACTCATGGTATACTGACAAGACCATGTCACCGGGGGGTTGGCGGTTATTCTTTCCTGGGCCTCTTTAGGCGTATTTCTATTGCTGAGACCCTCTTCTTCTTACCGTCGGGGGTTTCTACCTCCTCGCTGTAAATGTTGACACCGTCTATCACCACGTCTTTCATGAATAGGTTGCGGAGGCTTTCAACAGTGTCTACTGCCTTGCAGACGTTCCTACCCCTAGCCTTAACCACTACCTCTTCTGCACCCTCGCTGAACAGCCTCATTATTGCGAGAACGTAGCTTGTAACCTCCTTCCTGCCGATAAGCACCGCGTTGGTTGCATGAGGCTCGACCATACCTGGCTCACCCTGCCGCCTCGAGGGGCGGTGAGGGGATAATATAGGCGGGCCTCGGGCTAGGACACCCTCCACACCCGCCCCCGCCTCTGGGGGCTTCGGAGGGGTTCCCGTCGCCACAGGCCCGCCTACCCTTTGAGGTGCTTGTCGAGCCAGGCTATAATCTCCCTTATCCTCCGGACCCTCCTCCTCGGCGTGCCCGAGCGTGAGAGGTCGTGGGTCTCCCCAGGGAATACTACGAGCCTCGCCGGGACCCCCTGGACTCTTAGCATGGTGTAGTGTGTCACGCCCTGGTCTATGGGGCATCGGTAGTCGTGGGTCGAGTGTATTATGAGGGTAGGCGTCTTTATCTTGTCTGCGTGGAAGAGTGGGCTCTTCTCAAGGTACACGCTGGGGTCCTGCCATGGGTGGGAGCCGAGCTGGCGTGGGGTGAAGTACCAGCCTATGTCGCTGGCGCCGTAGAAGCTTGTCCAGTTGACGCACCCTCTCATGGCCACGGCCGCCTTGAACTGGCTTGTCTTCGTCGTTATGTATGCTGTCATCCAGCCTCCGTAGCTGCCTCCTGCCACTGCCGCCCTTGACGGGTCCAGGCTCGGGTCTAGGCTTGGCGCGCTCTCAGCCACTGCCATTAGGTCCTCGTAGTCTACTGTGCCCCACCTGCCTCTTATGTCGGCGTACTCCTCGCCATACCCGTCGCTTCCGCGTGGGTTAGAGTATACGATGGCGTAGCCCGCCCCGCTGAGGGCGTGGAACTCGAACATGAAGCCGTGGCCGAAGCTGGTCTTGGGGCCGCCGTGGATGTAGAGTATCCAGGGGGTGCACTGCTCGCACTCGCCCCCCTCGGCCGGCGGGAGGATCCACACGTCTACCGGGGTCCCGTCCCGAGACTCTACCCTGTAGTGGCGTGGCTCGGCTATGAGCCTCTTCTGGAGGAACACGTCGTTGTGGCCCGTGAGCCTCACTGGCTCCCCGCCACTGTAGGTGTAGAGTTCCTTTGGCTCCGTGGCCCTCATAAGAGTGTAGTAGACTATGCCCTCCTCCTCTCCAGGAAGGCTGAACTCGTCGACTACGGCGTGGTCAACCTTGATCACGGGCTCCGGCTCCTGCCTCGGCCTCGCCGCGTAGAGGTGGACGCTCCCAGCGTCGCTCACGGGGAAGTATATGCGTCCGTCTACCCCCCACTGGAGGCTGGGCGTGCAGGAGGGGCCCCTCACGTCACTGTTCACGGTGTTAAGCGTGTTCCTGTCTAGGCTGCAGGACACGCAGTCCACGAGCTCGCCGTTGAGGTCGAAGACCATTACCCTATGGTGGGTGGCAGGCCCCCTCTCGTCCCTGTGGCCCCTAATAGCTATCATTCCACCGTCGGGGCTCCAGGCTAGCCCGCTCACCGTTAGGCCACGGGCTATAACGGTCTCCTCCCCACTGTCGACGTCGAGCACAACTACCTCATGCCTGTAGGGTTCGAGGTCGCTCGGAGCCCTCACATATGCTATGAACCTCCCGTCAGGGCTCCACACGGGACCCCAAGAGTCCACCCCCTTGGGCGTGACTCTCTCACTCCTCCCGCTAGGGTAGTCCACTATTAGGATGGCCAGCCTCCTGTCGTGGACCCAGCCTGCCCCGTTAAACCATGGCGGGAGCCTCTCAACGACTATCGCGTCAGCCTTCCACGGGTCCCCCCTGTCGCCCTCCGGGATCCTAGCCTCGACGGCCAGCCTATCACCCTGGGGGCTCCAGTAGGCCGAGAGTATCGGGTGGTCGAAGCGGGCTAGAAGCCAGGACTCGCCCCCAGCCGTGGGGACGAGCCTCAGCTCCCACCTCCTAGACTCGCCCTCACCCGAAACCCTCACAAACGAGACGAGGCTCCCCCCAGGCCTCCACTGGGGGCACGTGTCCCCCGGGCCGCCGGTTAGGGGCCTGTACTCCTCCTCGCTAGCTATCCATATGCTCGTCTCCAGCCTGTCCCTGGAAGGCCTCCCGGCAACGTAGACCGCGTGGGAGCCGTCGGGGGACGCGGCAGGGCTCGAGACGAGGATGAGCTCGTAGAGGTCCTCGGGGACTATCGGCTTCTGGCTCACCCAGCCACCCCCCGAGCCTGAAGCCATAGCAGGAGGGCTAAGAGCATCATGACCAGCCCGAGGACTGCTGCGAGGAGGGCCGCCTTACTACTGGTCCCGAATATTATCGGGAGGGGGCCGATTATAATGACGCCGCCCGCCTCCGCCTCGCCGCCACCCTGCATGGCCT
>CAYRZG010000163.1:0-2643 GCA_964428695.1 uncultured Desulfurococcales archaeon | reverse complement strand
CTCTGGCCAGTAGGTCCCTCACAAGCGAGGACATTTTCTCGATAGTCTCACTGCTAACCTCGGCCGACGGCTGGAGGGATAGGAAGGGGATACTCGCTAGTGCAGGCCTGCCTCCCCACTCCACTCCTACAAGCTCGTAGTCAACCCCGGCAGCGTCGAGGATCTCGACAATGTTGCTGACACACTTCTGCGGCACGTGGAAATCAACAATAAACCTGCCGTCAAGTGTCTTGTATACCGCCCGCACAGGCACGGGGAGTCTAGGCTCCTCGTCAGCCAGGGCGAACGCGCGGAGGACGCCCATCCTCCTATAGTTCACGCTAACACTAAACCTGAACCCGAGCGAGAGCGCGCGCTGGAGCAGCTTGTATAGGTTACGTTCACCTGTCTCTAGAAACCGTGCATACCAGCGGAGGCTAGGAGTAGAATCCTCCTCTTCGGTCGACTTTCTCGTTAATACTTCTACTACCTGTGCGACACGATAGTCGAGCACACTCCTCTTCTGGGCTGGCAATGCAAGTCACCCGGCACCCATTCTACGCGGATTCTATGGCCGAATTCCTAAAATGTATACAGTACGAGTCGGGCTATTAAGCGTTAGCCGGGTTAAAAGCTGTTCGACGGCTAACACTTGTAGGGCGACCAGCTATTTAAGCGGGCCCCCACCCTCTTTGCCGTCTCCACGAGTCTAAGCTTGGAGGAGGGGTGGAGTGGTTCCGGCAATCCCTCGAGGCTCCTAGCAGAGTGTACTCCAGTGGAGACTACCGTCTCCAGGTAGCTGTGTATTGGGAGCCTGCATGGTATAGCTACCATTATAGGGTAGCTTCCAGGCTGCCTCGCATAGCATACTCCACTGGCGCAGTCCTCAACGTAGAGGCCTCGAAGTCTAGTACCGGGCGGCGCGATCCTCCTAAGCATGGTCTTCTCGAAAACGTTCCTCACCCAGTACGTGAAGCTCCTCGCATGCTTCTCCAGCCTTCTCTTGACACCGTGCTTCATCCTGCTAACCCTGGTGACCGGGAGTGGGAGGAGGCGCCTCACGTTAACCCTTCTAACCATCAGCCCCTCTTCCAGGATACGCTGTAGGAACTCCCTGTTCAACCTGTAGGTCTCAGCGGTCTCACCCGGCAGGCCTAGTATGAAGTTTATGCCCGGGAGCATGTGTGGTAATCCTCTAGGCCCGCGGTGTGCGCCCACCCTGTTGACTATACGGATGGCCTCTAGAGCCTCCTCTGGGGTAGTGTTGAGATTGTTAATCCTAGCCACCCTGGGGTCGGCGGTCTCGACCCCCATGGCGGCAACGTCTCCGTCGCTATGATATCTTATGATGGCCTTCAGGGCTTCGGTTGATTCTCTAGGATACCTTGCTATAGTGCCGGGGTTCACGTTGTCCACGTGTATAACCTCGGCGTTGGGCGCCGCCCTTCTAACGCCGTGGAATAGCCTCTCGAGCGCCTCGGGCTCCGGCCTGGGCCACTCTTCGACGCTCAGACCCCTGCTACCATAGACTAGTATGTCGGCCTGCCTTCCAAGCCTAAACCCTCTAACACCCCAGTTGTAGAGCGCTTCAATCTCGGCCACGATGCTCTCCGGGCTCCTCTGGACGGGCCTCCCCCTTAGGGGTTCAACGCAGAAGCTGCAGCCTCCCGATACCCACCGGGCACAGCCCCGGTACGTTTCTATCTCCGCTATTAGGCCGTGGGCCAGCCTGGGGTGCTGCGCCGCAATACGGGCTCCGAGAACCGCTACCCTGTCGACTAGCCTATAGTCTCTCCTAATCCTCCCCGGCCACGCCTTCTCAGGTCCGTCCCTTGCAAGCTCGTAGAAGTATTCTTCAACATCGCCACGAACAAGCACGTGGAAGCCGGCCCTCTCGAAGAAGCCGGGTGGATAGGCGGGCTTCCCTCCCTCGAGGCCCATACCCCACCTAGCAGCTGGGCCCGCCAGCACGAGGAAGGTCTCCCCGGAAAGGCTGCGAGCCCACTCCGCCAGCTCCTCGGGAGACGCCGGGACCCCGCCGATATACTTCCCAGGAACCACCACGCCGGCGACGAAAACCACCATATCATAGGACGCGGCCCTCGACAGCCAAACGCCAACACCCCGGCGGAAGGAGTCGACCGTCACATAGTCTATCCTAACAGTCTTATCGACGGCCCACAGGCTACCAGCAATGTACCTCGGATAAACGTCTAGATAGGGCGAGACGCCGAGGCCGCCTGGCTCATCATTATACCCGTCTACTATAAGAACCCTCCTAAACCTAGCCATGCCACCACAGACCGTTCAATGTCCTGCACGCATCTAGGACTCATAAACCCCAACACGCATCCCGAAACCATAGGGTGGGCCCGCGAGGCCCCCGGAATGGGGGATGCTGTGAGCGGGCCACTCCCGGCCTCAGCACCCCTATGCCTCACGAACGGAGAACTCCTATGGTCGACTGGCTGACATATATAACGGGCGTGAGGAGTTTAATGGGTATCGAGACTTTCTAATTAATGTTAATGTTATAACTCCTGTGGGCGGGTGGCGGTCTCTGGGAAAAACTCTTCGCCACTGCTAGCCGGTTTTAGACTGGTTGGAGGGTTACTCCTTGGAGATGCAGATCTCGATGCTGCTGACGCGCCTGGTCCTCGGCTG
>CAYRZG010000162.1:0-2739 GCA_964428695.1 uncultured Desulfurococcales archaeon | reverse complement strand
CGGACTGAACTATGCCGTAGTGGGAGACCTACGCTATGGTAGGGCTGCGTCGAGCTTCCTCCTTGCACTCACACATTACAAGCCAAAAAGCGTCATGCTGGTCAGCCCGCCCCAGCTACGGCCTCGGGAGGAGGTTCTCCTAAGGCTAAAGGATAGAGGCCTCCGCATAGGCGAGACCACGCTCGAGGAGGCGCTGGCCGAGGCAGACGTGGTCTACGTCACGAGGATCCAGAGGGAGAGGTTCCCAGACCCCGCAGAGTACGAGAAGGTCCGAGGATCCTATCGCATCACTAGGAGGCTCCTAGAGAGGTACGCTAAGAGGGAGGCTAAGGTCCTACACCCCCTGCCCAGGGTCGACGAGATAGCATACGATGTAGACGACACGCCGTGGCAGGCCTACTTCACCCAGGCGAGGAACGGGGTCCCGGTGAGAATGGCTCTTCTAGCCCTAATCCTAGGTGGTGAGAGGTGAGCGAGGGCCTCCTAGTAAGCAAGATAAGGGAGGGGACAGTCATAGACCATATCCCAGCGGGCAGGGCCCTCCAAGTATTGAGGATCCTGGGCATAACGGGGAGGGAGGGGAACAGGATAGCCATAGTGATGAACGTCGACTCGCGCAAGCTTGGGAGGAAGGACATAGTAAAGGTTGAGGGGAGGTTCCTATCCCCCATAGAGTATTCTAAGATAGCCCTCGCCGCCCCAACCGCCACAGTCAACATTATCCGAGACTATCGGGTTGCCGAGAAGCATAGGGTCGAGCCTCCAGAGGAGGTAGAAGGGCTACTAAAATGCGTGAACCCTACATGCATCTCCCGCAAACCCGGAGAGCCGGTCGTCTCGAGGTTCCGTAGAATCCCTGCTAAGAGGCTCCGCTACCAGTGCGTCTACTGCGGCTCGATATTGGACGAGGAGGACATACTGGCACAGCTAGCCCAGGGCTGATAGCCAGTCCACCCAGACTGCGGCTCTAACAAGGCTTGTGGCGAAGAGGCCCCGGGGGAGGCTAGCCCACAACACAAGCCTTCCTCCATCCTCCCTGCACTTCAACATGCAAGGTTCTGCCGCTAAGGCCCTCCTAGGGGCCCTTGCCGGTAATATCAGGGGGGGAATACCCTCCTCTTCCACTATACTAGCTACTAGCTTCTCCCAGGATGTCCTAGGAGACTCGACCATGCTCTTGTCCGGCAGCCTGGCTACCAGGGCTCGCCCCGGTCTCGGGCATGGTGTAGATGCCTTCCTCTCCGCATATTTTTCCACGCCATCCAGTAGAGCCTTGGAGGCAGCCCTGTTCCATACGTAGCTTTGAACAGCCTCCCTCGAAAGCCTCCGAGGGACCCCCTGAATCCGAGGTGCACCAGCCTTCACACTCTCCTCTAGACTTCTAGCCTCGTAGCCTCCAGGAGCACCACCCCATGGGTACTCGTAGCCCATCTCAGCCAGGAGTCTACCCCACGCCCCCAGGGAAAGGTAGAGTCCGACAAGATGAGTGTTCGGCCTCTTCACACCAAACCTTTGAGGCCCATAGAGGCCCGGGGTAAGCCTAACCCTTGATAGGGCTTCACACGCCTTAACCGGGTCGCCGTCTACAACCTCTAGTGTGAGGCGGAAGAGGTTCCACATATGCCCTCCGAGCCCAGGAGGCTTCTGCCGGAACCCTACTAGCCACGCCCTCCACCCTTCCCCCACGATCTTCTCAATAGGCCGGCCGCCCCTAACGTACACGTACTGGTATGCAACAGCATCGGCGTCTTTCAGGCCAGAAATCCTAGCCTCCACACCCCCCACGGCCGAGAGAAGGCTTGAAACAACCCTGCCGGACGGGACCCCAACCTTCTCGACAAGGTAGACCAGCCACTCCCCGCCAACTAGCCTGCCAGGCCTCCTCTCAGCAACCACGAAACCCCAAGGCCTCGGAATAGAAACCAGGACATTGGCTACAGGTGGAAGCTCCCACCCCCAGACCGCCTCCAAAGCCTCCAACAAACGCCTATCAGCCAACCATCCAGCACCAGGTATGGGACAGTAATATCCCGGCAATAGATAGTAGTCATACCCTGGGGCCGCGGTGTAGAAGCCCCTACTCGCCGAGGCCGGGTGTCCCGGCCTGGGAGGAGGTGGTTCTCACCGAAGCGGCCCCACCAGGGGGCGGTCGGGGCGCGAAAACCTCCTCACAAGTCGGAGTGTAAGGGCCCAGATCCTCATCCCGCCCCAGCCTAGTGTAGACGATAAACATTCAAAACCCTAAGCCAAGCCCCCTGCAAGGCGGGTCTCGACTATGATAGGAATAGGATTCCTCCCTCTAGCATGGGCTGTGGGAGTAGTCATAGTCATACTGCTGGTAGTCTTCATCCTGAGCAGGGAAATGGAGGGGCTAGGCTCCTTCATGATACTATACAGGGAGGTCCCTATAGACGGACACGACCCCGAGAACATACTCTCACACCTGTCAAAAACGTTGAGAATGAGAGGCTACCCTACAAGACGCGAGGGCGATAGGATCGTCTACGAGGACATGGCGACACGCTGGGTGTTAGAAAAGTCGAGCCTCGACGGGGAGCCAAGCATAGCAATTAGAGCAGATGTTAAAGGGGGCTTCGCCCTAGCAACAATAGTGTTGCTAGTCTTCATCTGGATAATTGGCGTGCTCCTAGCCGCGTATGCTATAATAAAATTCTTTGGGGTGAGGGATTCTATAAGAGAGGCTCTAGCCGAGGTTATTGGTAGAAGAGTCTACACGAT
>CAYRZG010000161.1:0-2754 GCA_964428695.1 uncultured Desulfurococcales archaeon | reverse complement strand
TGGGAGGAGGTCTGGCACGAACTGTATTCTCTTAAACTCCAGGTCTAGGGCAGAGGCCACTGCTTTGGCTATGAGTGTCTTGGCGACCCCGGGGACGCCTTCTAGGAGCACGTGGCCCCCAGCGACTATAGTTTCCACGATCCTTTCTACAACGTCGCGTTTCCCGACTACTACCTTGGATACCTCCTCGTATATGCGGTCGTGGAGTCCCGCCATTCTAAGCGCCCTCCTCGACAGCTTCTTTCAGCCTCTTAACAGCCTCTCCCACCTCATCCTTCACTCCTCCCGGAGGAGTTGTGGGGGGCGATAGTATTACCGCCCAGGGGATACTGGCCACCGCCAGTAGGGCTACACCGCGGAGACCCTCAATGCTAGAAGCCATCCCGTTCGCCGTAGAGGCCAGTGCGGCCAGAAGCCTTGGGGCCGCGGCCAGCCCCAGCCTCCCCTCCACGGTTTCATAGTGTTTAACATCGTATACAACTATTGTAGTATTCTCTAGTATTTTGGAGGCTAGGTAGTGGGCGGCCGGCATGGTTGAGGGGAGGCTGTCGAAGCCGTTGTAGAGGTAGTTTGAGAAGAGGCTACTGTCCCCCACGACGAGTATACCACCCTGGATCGAGGCTATAGGGTCTCCTGTGTGAGCCCAGCATATTGGGGTCCCCCCTTCAACTTTGTCGGCGAGGCCTGTGTAGAAGCTTCCAGATAGCCCCTCGCAGGCTACTTGGACCATTAGCTCCCATCCGCCCCCCGAGCCTATGCCGGGGAGTCTCCCGTCTATGTGGGGAGCGTCTAGCGCCTCCAGTAGGTTGTTAGCATTCCCGGTTTCGTCGGCGACGAGTAATGCTAGTCTTCCCGTCTTGTACGCTTCTACCAGGACCTCGACCTCCTCCTGCGAGAGGGGTTTATCGGGTCCTATGAGTAGGTATGCAACCCTCTCGCCCTCCAAGGCTAGTCTCGCCGCCTCCGAGGGGCCAGCTAGGATTACCTTGGCCTGGCTCGAGATGGCGGAATAGAAGCTGCTCGTGCCGGCGAAGAACGTGTTCATAGGGCTAGGTGATAGTATGGATGACTTCTCCTCGGAGACTGATAGCTGGGATGCGGCGAAGATTACTGCTAGTATCCAGAATGGGGCGACCGCTGCGATGGCGGGGACCCTTCTCACGACTCCTCACCGACGAGCCTTGTAATACGCTCCACGTCACCCTCGCCCGGCTCGAGCCTGGAGTACATCGCCCTAGAGTATTCCAGTGCAAACGGTGATAGCCCCGGGTCTAGCATGGCAAGCTCTCTCGCCGTAACAGCTCTAATCCTCGAGCCCAGCATGGGCTCGAACCTGGCTCTAACCCTTAGGAAGACCCGGCGGAGCCTCGCCCTGGCACCGCGGTACGTGTACATCCCGTTGGGGGGCTCCTCCCCCCACTCTCCGACCCAGCTATTCTCCGACATGGGCGGCTGTCTTGTAGACGCTAGTATTGCGGCGACGGCTAGAGCTAGGAGTATGGCTAGGAAGGCTATTAGAGGCGCGTAGCCCACATGGAAGCCTCCGGCACCGGCGGTGCTCGTTGCGTTTTCAACAGCAGCCATGGGCGCCCCCGAGCCGCCGCTAGCCTGAATGCCGGCACCGGCAAGGCCGCCCTGCAAGGGGTCTGGAACCACGTGGTGGCTAGTCACTATCGGCAAGCCGGGCCCCCGGGAAGAGCTATGAGTGTGTTGGATCGGGAAAAAGGTGTGGCCGACTATTTTCTCACGTTCGCCAGTATAACGCCGACTATGAACCCAAGGCTGGCTGGGCCTACTATCGTTAGCCCTATTGTGAAGACTATCTGCTTTATTATGGGCGCTAGCTTTGCTACTTCTACTCCGAGCTGCTTGGCGAAGTCCTCCATGCTCCCGCCTAGACTCCATACTTGGAGGACGCTACCTAGGAGGAGTATTCCGATGAAGGCCAGAATATACCTTACAACCTTGACTGCCAGGTAGCCTAGGGCTAGGCCTAGCAGGAACTCTATGCCCATAACTGTGGCCGTCCTGGGGTCGGTGAATGCTGTGCCCACTATCTGGGAGAGCGTCGTGTTGGAGGTTGCGTTGCCTCCTGCCTCCTGTGCCAAAGCTATGGAGGGGGCTACCAGTACTACCCCCAACACTAGTAGCAGGAGTAGGTGTGGCCACCTCAACTCCACTCTGAACACCTTGCAGGCAATCCATCCACGGGAGAGGTTAATAATAGAATCCTAGAACTCTCGCCCCTTAGCTTGGACACATACCGATTGTTATATTTTGTCCACTATACAATCCTCCTGGGAGGCGGGTTTGCCGGGCTATCCAGAGATCCTAGCCGAGGCCGGGAGCCGCGTGTTAATGTTGGGCAACGTTGCAATAGCGCGCGGCGCCCTAGAATATGGCATAGGCTACGCGGCAGCCTACCCTGGAACACCATCAACGGAGATAGTTGAATCACTATCGTATGCATCCCGCCTAATAGGCGGGCCCTATGTCGAGTGGAGTACGAATGAAAAGGTAGCCTTAGAGTCCGCGATTGGAGCAGCATACAGCGGGGTCCCGGCCCTAGCTTCTATGAAACACGTTGGAGTCAACGTCGCAGCCGACCCATTGTTCAGCTCAGCGTACACTGGTGTGAGGGCGCCTCTAGTTGTCGTGTCCGCCGACGATCCTGGAATGTGGAGCAGCCAGAACGAGCAGGACAATAGATGGTATGGAGTACACGCTTACATACCCGTGGTGGAGCCGGCCGGG
>CAYRZG010000160.1:0-2828 GCA_964428695.1 uncultured Desulfurococcales archaeon | reverse complement strand
TAATATCGTGTGCGGCCCTCCCCACGCACCCCCGGGGGAGGCGGCCTCCTTCCCACCGGATGCCGCCAGGCTAGTGGAGGGCGGCGACTATAGGGTTGTGAGGGTTGCGAGGAGGAGGGGCTACTGGCTCGTCGAAGCCACGGGTCCCGGTGGGAAGGTTAGGGTCTACACCCGCTCCCGGGCGCCCCCGGCTAGGGTTGGAGACAGGGTCTCGGTCGAAGTGGAGTGGGGGCTCCACACCTGGCCTGGGAGCCTATGCGGTAGACTCGGCCCTCGACTCGGGGAGGCCGAGGGCCTGGGGGGAGAGGTCGAGTCTTAGAAGCTCCCGCCTATCAGCGGTGGCTAGGAGGTATAACATCCTAAGATCGTTCACCATCGCCTCGAACTCCTGGCTGCTTAGGTCTTCGAGGTGGCGTATCATGTCTATGATTGCCCTCTTCTTCCTCTCCGTCGGCGGGAGGCTCGCCTCTCCCGAGAGGACTAGGGTTGAGAGTCCTACGGCCATGCTCGAGAGGAAGAATGTGAAGATCCCTATGCCCACTAGCATTATGAGTACGGCGACAAGCCTGCCGTGGGGGGTTGCGGGCACCACGTCTCCATAGCCGACCGTGGTCATCGTCACCAGGGCGAGCCAGAGGGCGTCCCAGAAGCTCTCCACTCCTCCCGCGGGCGCCTCTGAGAGGTAGAGGGCCCACGCACCGCCGAGGAGGGTTACGAAGGCGAGGAGGCCAGCCTGGAGCAGCGCCCTGTCCAACACTAGGCCGAGGCCGCTAGCCTCCCTGGAGACGAGGAGCATCACGCCCCCAGCCCTGGCGGCCCGGAGGAGGGCCACTAGGAGGTGGGCCTCGCCCGGGGGGAGCCCGGCCTCGGCTAGGAGGGCCACGGGCACGCTTCCAGCCACGGTGAGGGGGAGCGGGGTCCCAGCGGCCGCGCCGACAGCGGCGAGGGCCACACTGTAGGCTAGGTCGCCCTCCACGCTAGAGCCTAGCGCAACGCCTATGCCGAGGAGCGACAGTATTATGTCGAGGAGCCTCCTGAAGCCACGCGTGAAGATGGGCTCCCCCCTCACAGCCTACACCCAGACACACTATGGTAGAAGCGAGGATAGCGGGGCTGAAACCCGGTGTTACCCTGCCTGCGGGGCGGGTCAGCCGAGGGTACCACGCCATCCCAGGCTATGGTCGGTTCTAAAGCGCCCTTTCATCCCCGCCCCACGGGCATGGAGTGTCCGGGGGAGACGATTAAGCCTCCCTCACCCAAGCCTCTCCAGCAGGTGCCCGAGGGTTGACGGCGAGGCTCCTCTACCAGGAGGACAGCTACCTTCGGGAGTTCGAGGCCAAAGTGACAAGGGTTGACGGTGACAAGGTCTTCCTCGACGCCACAGCCTTCCACCCCCGCCCCTCGGGAGGCCTCGACGCCGACACCGGCTGGCTAGAGACGCCCTCCGGGAGGGTTAGAGTTGTAGACACGGTTCTTGAGGGGGGAGACGTAGCCCACGTGGCCCCAGGACACCACCTGAAAGTGGGAGACACGGTCAGGGGCGTGATCGACTGGGAGCGCAGGTATAGGATGATGCGCCTCCACACTGCAAGCCACATACTAGCAGCACTCCTCTACGAACGCTATGGGGCAAAGGTTACCGGGGGCCACATTACCCCGGAGGAGGCGAGGGACGACTTCGACCTCTCAATGGTCGACGACTGGAAAGCCGCCATAAGATGGGCTATAGAGGAGACCAACAAGATTATAGCGAAATGCCTCCCTGTCAAGGTCTACTGGCTACCAAGGGAGGAGGCTTTAAAGATACCGGGCCTAGTCAAGCTGGCGGACAAGCTACCCCCAGACGTCGAGAGGCTCCGCATAGTAGAGATTCCAGGAGTAGACATTCAGGCTGACGGAGGCCCCCATGTTAGGAACACATGCGAGATAGGCTCGATAAGACTGGTGCGCCTCGAGAGTAAGGGAAGGAGGAGGCGCAGAGTATACTACACGCTAGCCGAGGGTGGCGAGGTTGAGGGTTAGAATATACCTGTACGCAACCCTCCGCGAGCTAGCCGGCGGCAAGAGGATAGTAGAGGTCGAAGTGCCCGAGGGGGCCACGGTTCTTGAAGCGCTACTCGAAGCCGACAGGAAGATTCCAGGATTGGCCGGGGAGATACTGGACTCTGGCAGGGTCCGGGAGGGCTACAAGGTAATGGTCTCCGGGAGGGACGTGGACTTCGAGGGCGGCCCCGGGGCCAGGAGGCTCCGAGAGGGGGAGGAGATACACGTCTTCCCACCCGTCGCCGGAGGCTAGCCTTGCTCTCCTAGGGCCTCCTCTATTTGGCCTCTCTTCTCCATGACTCCTATCATCATCCAGACGAGGGCTAGGATTAGGAATACTATTGCCAGGGCTATCAGCATCGGCCAATCCAGCTTCCTAATCTCAACGCTGATGATCTCTCTTAGGACTGCGAGCATTGCGGCCTCAATCACTATCCTTATCGGGAACGCCCTCCTAATCACTGCGGTTACGAGTGTCCTCAATATGTCTATCGAGAGTACGAGTAGAAGTATTAGGTCTAGTATCTCGAGGATGTTGCTCTTCGCCATCTCCGGGACTTCTATGAGGTCCCGGTATATCACGCCCACTAGCCTGGCGGCGGCGAGCACGACTGTTACCGCCAGGAGTACTGCGAGGGCTATCTCGAGTACCTCTATGATCCCCCGGAACACGTTTACGCCCTGCCCGCACTCCCGCCTCTCGGCCAAGACGGTGGCGCCCGCATGGAGCGGCTATACAGGATGGTATTAATGGTATAATAGTCTCGGGAAGGCCGACCTCATAT
>CAYRZG010000159.1:0-2829 GCA_964428695.1 uncultured Desulfurococcales archaeon | reverse complement strand
CTCTCTCTAGGTGGCGTGTTAGGAGTAGCGACACGACAGGTTGGAGGAAGTGTACGAAGATCCTCCCCGTGCTGTCGTCGAGTCCCGCGACGAAGCCCTGGACTTGGATGTTGGTAACCACGCCGTCAGGGTCGAGCATGCTGTTGACCATACGCGCGTTAGCCTCCAGTATTACATCTCTCACCTCGTCATATGCGAGTCCCGGGTCTAGCCCCATCGAGCGCCTGGCTTCGATGGGTAGGAGTATCTGCCTCTCCAAGTGCTGGGAGGCGGCTTCAAGGACTGGCCTCGACCCTTGGGCGGTGAGGAGCCACACGCTATACTCGCCTACATCCACGTGCTCGTATTCCAGGTTTTCCCCGATCACCTTCCCGACATGGTAGAGTCTAGTATAGTGGCCTGGTAGGAATATATCCTCTAAATAATCGTCCCATTCTAGAGACAGAGCTTCCTCTATAGCCCAGGCTACGTCCTCGTGGGAGGAAGCTTTAGGGGGCAAGGGTGATCAAACCCTTACAGTTGAGGATTGGGGGTTGGATTTAAGGGTTGGATGACGGGCTCCACGGGTTTGAAGCTATACTGTTATGGAGTACGTGGTTGAGGGGAGGTACTCCTCGGGGGGCATGCGGAGCTGTATGCCGGTGAGGATAGTCGCCAGGTCTTCAGCCTCCAGCCTTGCTAGGAGTAGGGCGGCGGCGATCAGGCCGGCGTGGAACGGGTAGCCAGAGAAGGCTTGGAGGGCCCTCCTCCTAGCCTCCCTCCTGGCATGGGCCCTGGCTTCTTCGAGTGCCTCCCTTGCAGGCTTCTGGGGGTCCAGCCTCACGCCCAGGGTGTCGCGTAGGGACCCCTGGAGGCCTTCGACTGTAGGCTCCCTCTCGTATATGGCTCGGAGCCTTGCAGGCTTAATGTCGCAGGCGGGAACCGGGGGTATTAGCACTTCTACGCTCCTAGACTGGAGGCCTGCTAGCCTGGCCTCCAATAATATCGAGGCGGCCCTCCACTTTAGGATCGGGCATAGAGCGGCGGAGGCCACGCGCCTGGCGAGCCTGGCTTCGAGCCCCTGTAGGGGGTCCGAGTAAACGCCTATGGCCGCGGCGGAGGCTGCCAGCTGGTATGCTCTCGCCCCAGCCTCCCCCTCGAGGCTCCTGGCTATGTCGACGTATGGGGCTAGCCACGTGCCCCTAAGGTGTTCGAGGAACCTGGCCGGAGTGGAGAGTAGCTCCTGCTCCCCCCTTACCGTGTAGAGTATTGTACCCTCGACTCTGGCCGAGGGGAGCATTTCCAACTCTAGGCTCCCACCAGCAATCATCGAGGCGGCCGTGAAGGCGTCTCTCGCCTCTATCTCCCTCTGGAATGCTAGAGCGAGAGGCTGCGCTGGAGGCGGGGTTGTCCTAGCAATCCTCTGCACTAGACGGAGGTGGGCTTCGAGTATTCTAACCTGCAACCTCCAGGCGGGACCCGGCTCTATCGAGTCGCCGTATAGGGTATCCCTAAGGAGACCAGCCGCCTCCTCAAGGCTGGGCTGCGATATAACATCTCTAACCTTATCCTCCTTAGTAAGTTTTGTCAGCATGTAGCGTAGCCTTGGCACGGTTTGAGCGTACAGCCTCGGGCTAGCCTTGTCCCCGGCCAAGACTAGGCACCCTTCACTGTTCTTATAATCTCCTCTACTACTGCCTCCACGGCCTTGTCTAGGTTCTGCTTGCCCAGCCTCTCGGCCCTCGCAACCTCCGCTTCTATCTTGGCCTCGTACTCCTTTTGAATTGAGAGTTTGAGGGCCTCGGTCTCCCTGGCGATCTCATCCGATAGCTGTTTCACTATGAGGTCAACGTCGTTCTTCATCTCAGCAGCTAGGAGGTCGCCCTGCCTAACGATCTCGTTGGCCAGACTCTTGGCCACACCGTCTATGCGGCGGAGGTCCTCCTCCAACCCGAGCACTGCCTCTGTAAGCCTGGCGACAGGCGACTTGGCCACAGCGTCGCACCCGAGGAGTGTGGGCGTGGGCTTCTACTCTTTAAATGCCTGGGGGCGGCTCGCGTAGGGCAGCCTCCCCATCCCCGGGGTCGGCCCCAAAGGTCCCAGTCATCCCGCCCCCTCCACGTTGTTGTCTCCGACGGTTTTAACCTGACCCTCAGCCTCACCTAGCGGGACTCCTACCGGCTGGTCTTCCTCAACCCCATAGTAGTGGCGGGCCAGCTTCCTCACAAGCTCCTTTAGCCCGCTCATAACCTTGTATGTGTGGACTCCAAGCTCCTCTGCCACCTCCTCCCAGCTCTTACCCTGGAGTACCTTGGCTACGAGTATCCACCTCTCCCTATCGTCTAGCCTTGGCCTCTTCTCGGGCGGGTGTAGCCAGTAGGTCTTGGCAAGCTCTAATATGAGGTCGTTGGCCGCCTCGTAGGTCATGGGGCCGTAGCAGTAGACCCAGAGCCTGTCCCGGAATATGGGTGTGTCGCGGGGCTTGTAGTCCGGGTCTATGCCTGGGGGAGGCTGGTCTAGCATGCGTATCGCAACCTCGGTCTCCAGGTCCCGGTAGGTGTCGTAGAGGCTGTGGAGGAGCTTCCAGCGGAACTCCCTGCTGGAGGCGAGCGTAGCCCTCTCCGCGGCCTCGGTTATGGGCTTGAGGACTAGTGTAGTATACTCGCCGCTGACCGGGTTCCTGTCGGGGCTTAGGTGGAGAGCTACGAACCCGTTCTTCAGCCAGAAGTTGAGGAGCTTCTCGTTCACGCCGAAGCCGCTGCCGAGCCAGTCGTAGCCTCTCTCCACACTCTCCTCGTACAGGTATTCTAGGAGCCTGCTCCCGATACCCCTACCCTGCACTTCGGGGTG
>CAYRZG010000158.1:0-2832 GCA_964428695.1 uncultured Desulfurococcales archaeon | reverse complement strand
CCCCACTCGGGGCTCGCCTTCTGCAGGGTTTCCCGGAGACTCGTAGAATCCGCCCAGCCGCCATGGGCAGGGTTGAATAACATGGATGTCGGAGACAGGAACCTGTTCTGGCTCGACCCAGGCAAGAGGCTTGACACGCTCCCACCCCTAAGAGGTGACGCTTGGAGGTTCAACGCCCCAAGCGGTATAGGCTACCTGCAGGTAGCCGGCTTGGAGGAGACTCTAAGATACCTCTCCCAGATCCCGGTTGAGGCGGTCTACGAGCATATAATGATGCTCCGCCGCCACCTGGTCGAGTTGCTAGAGGATGCGGGAATCGGCTACTACCGGGTCCCGGAGGGGCTCGAGTCCGGCATCATACTGGTGGAGACGGGCCTCCCACCCCAGGGGGACATGAGCGTTGCCAAGATTCTCGCTAGCAGGGGCGTTTCAGTAAGCGCCCGCGGGCAGGCTGGGCTGCACGGTTTAAGGGTTAGCCTCCACATGTACAATAGTCTAAGGGATGTGGACGTGTTCGTAGAGGAGCTTAGGACGGCATTGTCGAGAGTGTAATTACGCGTAATTTCACTCATCCAACGGGATGCTACCAGCAATTATCATGCGTCAAACCCTTCAACCGCACTGTCTAGGCTAGGGTGCCTGCAGGGTGAGGAGTTGGCCCTACGACGAGAAGCCGCTCCTAGTGTTCTGGGAGACTACTAAGGCTTGCCTACTCAAGTGCGTCCACTGTAGAGCGGAGGCTATAACAGAGGCTCTCCCAGGCGAGCTCTCGACAGAGGAGGGTATGAGGCTCATAGAGCAGGTGGCCAGCTTCGGCAAGCCCAGCCCGATACTGGTTTTCACAGGCGGCGACCCGCTCATGCGAGGGGACATCTGGGACCTGCTAGACTATGCTAAGAGGCTCGGGGTTAGAAGGGCGATAGCCCCCAGCGTAACACCCCTGCTAACGAGGGAAGCTGTCTCACGCCTCTCCAGCCTAGTCCAGGCGGTCAGCCTAAGCCTCGACAGCCCGTTCCCCGAGGTACACGATAGTATTAGGGGCATAGAGGGTACTTGGGCGAGGACCGTTGAGGCTGCTAAATGGTTCCTCGATGAGGGTGTGAGGCTACAGTTCAACACTACCGTCATGAGACAGACGGTGGAGGGCCTCCCAGACATGGTTAAGCTCCTCCTAGACCTGGGCGTGACCACGTGGGAGGTCTTCTACCTGGTACCAGTAGGCCGTGGAGAGAGGAAGATGGATCTAACACCCGAGGAGTGGGAGGATGTTAGCCACTTCCTCTACGAGGCCTCCAGGTATGGGGTTAGAATACGGACCACTGAGGGGCCCATGTTTAGGAGGGTCGCCCTGACAAGGAGGTACTATGAGGCTAAGGGCCGCCTACACGAGCTGGACTCGAAGCTCGGCCCACTATATCATAGGCTCATGGAGAGGCTTAGGAGCCTCCTCGGCGAGCCTCGCGGGCCGCCGCTAGCCCACACTGTCGGAACAATGGACGGTAGAGGGGTAGTCTTCATATCATATAATGGGAACGTCTACCCCAGCGGCTTCCTACCCCTCTCTGCAGGCAACGTTAGGGTGAAGAGCCTCGTGGAGATCTACAGGAGGAGCACGCTCTTCACCAGGCTTAGGAGGCAGGTGAAGGGCCGCTGTGGAGTCTGCGAGTTCAAGCAAATCTGCGGCGGTAGTAGGGCGAAGGCCTTCGCCTATACTGGGGACCCGTTCGCCGAGGACCCGCAGTGCCCGTACAAGCCTGGGAGCCTTCCGAGGGAGGTTCTAGCCATGGCCAGGCCCAGCGGGGGTGTCTAGGGTGGAGGCGGTCCAGCTGGAGGGCTTCGACAGGGACCTTCTAATGGAGCTACAATACGGGTTCCCCCGGGGCCCCAGGCCATACGCCTACATAGCCGAGCACCTGGGCGTTGACGAGTCCACAGTCTTGGAGGCGGCAAGAAGGCTTGCGAGGGCAGGCGTATTGAAGAGGGTGGGCTTCTACCTAAACTACCGCTCTACAGGCCTACGGGCCGCCCTCATAGCGTATGCTGCGGGGGACAAGATCTACGATATAGCCGAAGAGTATAGGCGGGACCCCCACGCGACCCACGTCTACCAGAGGGACCACCCAGTCTACGACCTCTGGGTTGTAACCAAGCGTGGCAGCCTCGAGGAGCTAGTAGAGCATGCCCGGGACGTGAGTAGGAGGTATGGGGTAGACTACGTTGTACTCTACAGTAGGAGGACCCTCAAGCTCAGCGTGAAGTTCGACTTCGAGCAGGGCGTTTCAAAGGCGGGACCCTACTCTAGGGTCGTAGAAAACCCGCCGAGGCCGGAGGATCTCGGGGTCCCCCTCTCGGCGGCCAGACTGTTGAAGGCGCTCCCCCTCGAGCCCCGGCCATACAGGAGGTTCGCCGAGGCCCTAGGCGTCGACGAGGCCAGAGCCTCCCGTATTGCATGGCAGCTCCTCGACCACGGGGTCCTAGGCGACCCGGGCGCCGCTGTAGACGGCCATAGGGCGGGCTTCGTGGAGAACGCTATGGTCGTGATGGAGCCAGACCCTGCCAGGGGCGGCGAGGAGTGCCTCTGCAGGTGTGCGGTGCAGCTACCCTTCTCTACCCACGTAGTTCTAAGAGGCAGTATACCGGAGGGGGCTTGGAAGCACACCTGCTACTTCATGGTCCACGCAACCAGTAGGGGGAAGCTTGAATCCCTAGTAGACGAGGCTGTGGGAGAGTGCAAGCCCAGAAGCTACCATGTGATCCGCAGCACCGCCGACCTCAAGCCTGGAGTGGTGAGGTGAGTGGCAGTGATACCAGTGTCGGTCATGGTCTCGGGGA
>CAYRZG010000157.1:0-2853 GCA_964428695.1 uncultured Desulfurococcales archaeon | reverse complement strand
GTAGAGGAGGCCCTGCTCCCAGGCCCTCTTGATAAGCCACCATCCACTCTCTATGTACTCGTCCCTGTAGGTAACATAGGGGTTGTCCCAGTCCATCCACACGCCTATCTCCTGGAAGTTCCTGGTGAGCCCCCGTATGTTCTCGTCTACGAACCTCCTACACTCCTCGACGAACCTGTCTACCCCTATCTTCTCTACTATCTCCTTCTTGCTCTTCACGCCGAGGAGCTTCTCTATCTTAACCTCTATGGGGAGGCCGTGGGTGTCGAAGCCCGGCTGGTCCCAGACGTTGTAGCCCATCATCCTATGATAGCGTAGGACAACGTCCTTGATTACCTTGTTCCACGCTGTGCCAACGTGTATGCTTGAGGCGCTAGCGTATGGGGGGCCGTCGAGGAAGAAGAACTTCCTCCCACTACGCCTCGACTTCTCCCTCGCCAGCTCGTAGACGCGGTTCTCTGACCAGAACCGTTTAACCCACTCCTCAAGTGCGAACTGGTCATAGTCAATCTTTGAGAGTCTATCCCTGACTGGCGGCACCAGGCACCCTCCAGGACCCTTCCAGCAGACCCCAGGGGTCCCGGGCTACCCCGGCCCAGCCCGAGGGATAAAGGCCTTGCCAGCCTCCTACACGATCCTCACAAGCCTGTACCTGGCGTAGCCGGTTAGGACTCGAATGTAGCCTCTAAGCATCTCGTCCACGGCCGGGTCCCCGGTGTCAACCCTTAGGACTCTCACAGTGCGCAGCTTTGAGGGTGTTGCGACAACTATTATATGGTCCCTGCCGAGGAGGCGGAGCGTCTCCGGGCCCACCTGCTGGTTACCCCTCCCCAGGAGTATGCCCTGGCCGCCTATCGGCGACACTACAAGGTATACTCTCGGATAGTATTCCCGGGCTAGCCTATACACGGTTTCCGCGTCGGCGTCCCTCGCTATTATCCTCCCGTTGTGTAGGAGGTCTACTCCCAGCGGCGTCTTCTCGACGCCCAGCCTCCTCGCTATAGCCTCCACGGTCGAGCCCGGGCCGAGTATGTAGAGGTGGCACTCCCTGTACAGCTCCTCTGCGAAGTACTCTGCTATCTCCTCGGCCTCAGCCTCCTGGCCCGCCACCGCCTGCTTGCCGCCTGCTACAATTCCGGGCCCGACCGGGACCCGGAGGTAGCCGTAGAGGCGTACCACAAGCCTACCATTCCGGAACTCCTCCTCGTCGACGTCTAGGACCTCCCGCCTCTCGACCCTAGCACGCCCCTCCAGGTAGAGCGCCGCCAGGCCCGCGGCCTCCTCCGGCGTGTAGGCGAAGACCGCACTATACACCTTCACCCCTGCCGGGACGCCGAGGGATACAACAGCCTCGCCAACGGCCTCGACGGCAAGCCTGGCGGTGCCGTCGCCACCAACGAATACTAGGAGGTCTACAATCCCGGACAGCCTCCTCATGCACTCCACGGTATCCCGGGGCTCCGTAGGCCACTTTCCCGGGTCGACACAGTCTACAACAACACGCTCAACGCCCGGGTCACCTAGGCTCCCCCAGCCCATAGGCCCGGGTGGCGCGGCAACCACCACTCCCGGCATCCTAGACGCCAGGGCCCTGGCGAAACGTGCAGCCCTCCCAGGCGCTACCAGGGGCAGGCGGCGCCTGGCCACCTCGACTGGGAGGGGCCAGTCTGTACCCTTCCAGCCGAGCCTCCCCCCGGCGCCGGCGAACGGGTTCACTACGACTCCGACAACGCGGCGCACACTCCACACCCCTCGGGGCGGGGTCGGCCAAGGGTGGGCTCCCCACACACGCCTGTCGGGCCGGTGTGGGCACCTCACCCCCCGCCCTAGCCTCGCGTTTGCCGGGATACCCCTTATACTCGGGCCCGCCTCCGGCGGGCCCGGGGAGTGTAGTCGATACCCGCAGGGTCACGGCGGCGGCTTGGCGGTATACACGTATATGCGTGGCGGGCGCCGGCCTGGGCTGGGATGTGGTGTGGGCTTTGCCGGTGCTTGTGGGCGGCCTGGGCGGCGGGGGAGACGTTGGCCTAGCCGTAGTCTTGGCCGAGGATAGGGGGTTTAAGAGTAGGGTTGCGGCTGTGGCCTCTTTTGCGAACTGCTCCTCCCGCCACGTCCCGCCTGGGCTTAGGCGTGTGGCGGGCGCCCTATACATGGTCGAGGAGGGGGCAGACCTTGGCAGGAGGGTGTTCGAGGACAAGCTCCCCAGGGTGGTCCCGTGGGCGCGCAGGGTCTACATCATCTGCGCCATGGACGACTGGGAGGCGGTAGTTGAGGGTCTAGAGTGGCTGGGCTCCAACCATGGCGTCGACTGTAGCTTGCACGCGGACATTGGCGGAGACGCCCTCATGACGGGCATGGAGGAGGGGATGGGCAGCTACCTGGTAGACGCCGTGGCCAGGGCGGCGCTAGCCTACGCCGCTGAAAGGCTCGGCTGGAAGTCCATGATAGCGGTCGGCGCCGCCGGCGGCGAGGGTGGGGGCGGAGAGATACCATTGGAGGACCTGGCCGCCACACTAAAGTACCTCGAGGATTCCGGGGCAATCCTGGGAGCCCTGGCCCCCAGGCGTGAGAGCCTGGCCCTCGCATGGGCACTCCTCCAGAGGGCGGAGTCGGGCATGCTCCCCCTCTACCTGCAGGCCGCCTCCGGCGCCCGGGTGGCGAGGGTAAACATGGCATACCTTCACGGCGAGTACCCGGTGAAGCCATGGTACAGGTACGTGCTGATCCTAGACGCCCAAGCCTCCTGCAGGGCTTCACCCCTCTGCACCGCCGCCATGGGCCGGGGGGCTCGTGGCGTAGCCGGGTGGAGTAGGCGCCGCGCCAGAGGCGGGCTTCGGGAGTATGATAGGGTTA
>CAYRZG010000156.1:0-2914 GCA_964428695.1 uncultured Desulfurococcales archaeon | reverse complement strand
CTCTACCCACAGGTTGAGCAGGCAGGCCTCCCGGGGGGTCAACCATGTTAATAGTATCAACGTTGCAGAGGGCTTGGAAGGCGTCGAGCGCCGCTTTTAGCTTCCCCCGATTCCCAGTTGCGACGCCAACCCTCGACCGGGCCTGGCACGGGTTCAAAGCCGCGCACACCATGGCGGCCTGTGGGAGGTTAGCTATTATTAGCCCGGCCCCTGCCAGGGCATTCGTGGAAATACTTGAATAACCCATGGGGTCCCGCTGTGGCCGCTAAAACGCCGTTACACGTGGGCATAATACCGGATGGTAACAGGAGGTGGGCCCGCCTACACCGGGTCCCGGTGGCCACGGCTTACGAGGTAGGCTACAATAGGATAATTAGCATAGTCGACAGCCTCTACGATATAGGAGTACGCTATGTTACAGTGTACGCGGCGAGCCTCGAAAACTGTGAGAGGAGGAGCAGGCTGGAGAGGAGCCTCCTGGCAAGGCTAGCGGTCCGGGCGATAGAGAGGCTGCGTCGAGACCCGAGGGTTGAGAGGGGAGAAGTGCGGGTCCTGGTAATGGGGAAGCCGTGCCTGCTTGGTGACAACGTGGCCAGGGCGGCTAGGAGTATCAACCTCGAAACACGATGGGGCGAGCCCAGGATACTGGCAGTCCTCCTATGCTACTCGGACCGGCTGGAAAACTGGAGGGTCTCAAGAGGGATGCTCGCGGAGGCCAGCCTCCACCTTCCCCCCATAGACCTTGTAATACGCACAGGAGGCTACAAGAGGCTGAGCGGGTTCGCCCTCCCCCTAACAGGCTACTCGGAACTCTACGTTACACCCACACTCTGGCCCGACTTCGATAGGAGCGAGCTTGAGAAGGCCCTAGCCTGGTATGCTGGAGTAGTTAGGAACTTCGGCCGCTAGCCCCGCGGCGGAATAGTTCTAGGAGGGCAGCGACACCGGTCCCGATTATGACGTACTGGACGAACCCACTGTCAATGAACGCTGTGAGTGGTATAGTCTTGGAGGACTCCGCTATCCCCTCAAGGTATGCTCCCAGGTTGTAGAATGCGGCCGAGAAGAATATCACAACCACTATTGCCTCGATCTCCCTCATGATAGACAGGTTGCCGTAGCTCGCCTTATAGAATATCCTCGTTATAACCAGGTACGACACTATGCCGGCGCCCAGTAGGGGCACAGTGGATCGTAGTATGCCGGCCAGAGATGCCACCGAAACGCCCTGCGCCACTATAGTCTCGTAGGCCGAGTAGACGCCCGCGGCGGTGAAGAGGAGGAACATTATGATACCAGCGGCCGTGAAATGGGGGTTCTCACGTATACCCTCCGCCAGCCTCCTGAAGGAGGCCTCCAGAGGCTCCTCTAGCCCGAAACCCCTCACTATCATGGCCATCCCTAGGAGTAGAGCGACAAGCTCTATGGCGACCGACGCCATGTTGAAAAGGGCGGTCAACGCTATGAGGAGTAGACCCGCACCAGGCAGGCCAACTATGTACCTAGCATACCTCTGATCGTTAACCGCCTTCTTAATATACTTGAGGATTAGAAGATAGCTCCCCTCGATGCCGAGATGCTGCTCTACTACAACCCTTCGGAACCCGCCTATCGACCCCAGGTCGTGTAGTACCTCGGCGACCATCAACTCGTCCTCGCCGTCGCTCACAATGTAGAATTCTACCGGCTTGCCTATCCTCTCCACCAGCCGCTTAACCCTCTGCTTGATATTCCTTTGGGCCTCAAGGTTGTCGACTGGATGGCCGCCTACAACAGCTATCTCGGGGTCCAGCCCCCTCCTCCTAAACTCCTCGTACAAGTTCAGCCCGGCGAGCATGGCGTTTACGTCAGCATCCTCAGGCCTGCGCCTCCCATACTCTAATACGGCCTTCTCGACATTCTCTGCTCCGACTATGATATTCCTGCCTAAGACTTGGCCTATATCGTCGTCTATGTCGACTACTAGTATAAGCGGCTTCCTTTCCACACGGTGCCACCGGCCGCTCTCTAGAATAGCGGGTCTACTCGTATATTCTATTGTGTTACAGGGTGGGCTAGAATTCACCATACAGTATCCTCAGCTCTTCGAGCGTCAGCGGCTCTCCACGCTCCAGCTTCTCCCTGATCTCCCTCCTCTTCTTCTCTATCAGCTCTACTCTCACGCCCTGCTGCTTTGCCACCTTCAGCTCCTTCAGCTTTATCATGGTCTCCTTGTATAGGGCGTAGAGCTGGTCTAGCTGCTTCGACAGATCGTCTATGAGCTGGCTCCTCTTTTCAATCTCCTCGGTTAGAGCGTCGACCTTCTTGTTCATCTCGTCATACTTGGGGCTTAGGGCGGCTATCTGCTCCTTTATCCTCCCAATCTCAGTCCTAATCTCGTTTATCTCCTGGTTGAGCCCTCTCAGCGTCATCCTTAGAGCTTTAACCTCGGCCTCCAACTCCATGACGGAGAGCATCTGTTCCCTTGCCTTCCTAACCCTCTCAATCATCTCCTCGAGTCGCTCTATTCTCTCAATAATCCTTCTCTCTTCCTCCGGTGTTAGGACCCTCGTCTGCTGGTACATCTCAAGCTCCTGGAGCCTCTTCTGAAGCCTTCTTAGGCTAACCTTTGCCACGCCCCCCTCCTTCTCGACTAGCTGGCGGGCGATCTGAAGCTGCTGCCGCTTTGATTCAAGCTCCTGTCTAACCCTATCACGCTCCTGCTTCAACTCCTGCAGCTTCTGGAGTAGCTCCTTCCTCCTAGCCCTAAGCTTTTTGAGCTCCTCGAGGAGGATCCTCTTCTCCTCTATCAGCTTCCTCCTCTGGGCGCGCAGGTTCCTAACCTCCTCTATCAGCTGCCGCCTCTGCTGCTTTATCTCGAGTATCTTAGACTTGTACTCGTCCGCCTTCTTGATAAGCTCCTCCTCATTATACT
>CAYRZG010000155.1:0-2920 GCA_964428695.1 uncultured Desulfurococcales archaeon | reverse complement strand
GGGACCCGGAGAACCTCCCCCAACGCATACCTAACCCTCTCCACGCCGCTTCTAAAGGCGGAGGCGAAACTATCAGCCCACAATCCCAGGGTTACCGGCAGAGCGTCCCGCAGGTGGGTGCGGCCAGGCTTTATAGCGTCGCCCTCCCGCTCAGACAGCCTCTCAAGGCTAGCGGCTAGAATCTCCAAGCCCCCGGCAACCTCCACGGCCCCTGCCGCGGCGGCAAGCCTCACGGCTGTGGGAACGGTATCGTTGCTGGACTGGCCCATGTTAACATGGTCGTTAGGGTGAACCTCCACACCGGCAAGCCTGGAGGCCTCCTCGGCAATAACCTCGTTAACATTCATGTTAAACCCGGTACCACTACCAGTCTGGAAAACATCCACAACAATCCTATCGTCAAACTCGCCCCTGGAAAGACGGAGGGCAACCTCCATGATAGCACTGCCGCGCCTCTCATCCAGGAGTCCCAGCTCGACGTTAGCCTTGGCTGCGGCATACTTGACAAGCCCCATAGCCCATATGAGGCGTCTAGGCCAGCGTGTTCCGGTTTCCAGGAAGACTCTCTTGGCCCGCTCAGTATATCCTGCCACTGCATATACACCGATAGGCGGACATAAACCTAAGATATTTAGCTAGAAACTATTATATCCTCAAATAATCAAATATATTACAAGTTAATAGTTTATTGCAGTCGTGCTATCCTCGAGAAGGCTAAAAGCACGCCTCTATCATTGCTAGCCAGCCAACCGTATGAGCTATCCTCCCTCCCCCCTACTAGGATCCTACCCTCGCGTACTACGAGATTAAGCCATGCAACCTCGTGCCGTGGGCGGACGGGGAGCAGTTCTCCCACAATACTGCGGGCTAGACTATACTCCCATCCACCGCCAGGGTCCCTAGCGGGGTAGAGTAGCCTTGCCAGCTTCCACCTGAAATGTTTCTTAGCATAGTCGAGGAGCGATGGTAGACTCTCCAAGTCCCTAACCTGCTCCTCTACTCCAATCAGTGGCTTAAGCATCTTATAGCCGGGCAGCGGCCTATCCTGCAACTGTCTTGCGGGGCGGAGTAGCAGTACTATCCTAGGCTTAATCTCGACACTCCTCCAGAAGTGCGCGTCGGCGCCCACCAGGCCACGGCGCGTCTCAAGTAGGTTGTATGGTACTGCTATTCTGGCCTCCAACTTGGAGATCCCCCGTCTCATGCTAGTGGGGCGACAGGTATATTTCGGGTTGCGAGATTCTCTTGTTGCACGAGTGGGCCATCGGCCCACTTGGGTGGTCGAGTTGGCTAGGAGGAAGAGGGCCGGACTCTCAACGCAGGCTGCGGCAATAATAGTTATCGTTATCATAATACTGGCTGCCGTCGCATATGTTGCTACTAGGAAGGGCGGTGGCCAGCCTACTACTACGACACCCACAACTACCACAGCCGCTCCTGGAACCACTACTACCGCGGGAGCTACCACGACAACGGCTGGTGGGGGTGGAGCTACGACTACACAGTGCACCGGGCCCACTGCTAGCGTGATCGAGGTTAGCAAGGCGTATATTGTCGTCGGCCCCAAGGGGGCGTGTGTGCCACAGGTTCCCACCGACAAGCCGATTATAGCGGTAGCCTACAAGGTTGACGAGGCTAAGACTAAGCCTATCAGCAACAGCACCGCCTTCGTAAACATTAACCCTGCCTTCTACAGGAACTACACCATAGACGCCCTAATCATAGCGGCTAGGAAGGCCACAGACCCCTTCATTAGAGAGCAGCTCTACGAGGCCATATACAAGCTGAGCAACGAGGAAGTACCAATACTCTGGCTGGGCCAGTATAAGCTAGTACGAGTATACTGGGACTGGCTAATGGGAAGATACTACCACCCGACCCTGGCCGAGAGGTATGACCTCCTATACGAGGATAGCGGAGCACCCAACGTTGAGATCGGAATCGGGAACTACTATAACAATGCTAGCACCTACGTCATCGTGACCCACGGCTGGCCCGACACGCTAGACCCCGCAGCAGACTATGAGACGTTCGGCTGGGAGATCTGGCACAATATTGGAGACACCCTAGTCACCTACTGGAAGAATGAGACTGGCATGGTCAGCCCAGACCTTGCAGTAGCCTGGGCCCACGACGCCAACGGCACCACCTGGTACTTCGTGATAAGGAAGGGAGTCACCGCCTACGACCCATGGCACGATAAGACCTATGAGATCAACGCCACCGACGTGCTGTTCACTATCTGGAGGATTGCTAGGCTACAGCTAGACCCGAGCTGGATGATAACAGAGTTCGTAGACGTGAACAACAGCAAGGTGTTGAAGGAGGACGAGTTCAACAAGGAGCTGGCCAGCGGCAAGCTGGTGGCCGAGTATAAGGGTCAGACGATCCAGCCCAAGAGCCTAGACGAGCTACTCCAGTTCTTCGGATACAACGGTGAGACCGCTGGAGTAGTAGAGCTGAAGCTAACCCAGCCCTATGGCGCCATACTAAGCATACTCTCCGACCCGTTCACCGCCGTCATACCAATGAAGTACGTGTTCGAGTACAGCGACGGCCTAGGACTAGACAAGTACAAGGAGGCTCTCCAGGCCAGCGACTATGGTAAGAACCCGGCGGCCTGGGCTGCCTACATACAGCCTGGAGAGCAGGACCCGACCCACCTGCTTCTCAACCAGTACCCTGTGGGCACCGGACCCTACTATATCAAGGAGTACCAGGAGAACAGCTACATGGTGCTAAAGTACAACCCATACTACTGGAACAAGACCCTATGGAACACCCAGCCATACGGTAGCAACGGCGAGCCCAACCACAAGATCGTAATCTACCTGATAAACGACGACGCCAACGCCAGGATCCAGATACTGACCAGCGGCACCGCCGACACGGGCGCAATACCGCTAGACCGGCTCCAGGA
>CAYRZG010000154.1:0-2924 GCA_964428695.1 uncultured Desulfurococcales archaeon | reverse complement strand
GCTCGAGGAGGTCGGCGTCACGGTTACGATAGCCGCCGTCACGGGACCCGTGCTCGGCAGGCCAGCCCGGAGTAGGAGGGATGCGTACGAGGGGCCTAGGAGGAGTGTTAAGAGGATAGTGGAGAGGCTCAAGCGTAGAGGTGGCGGCGTGGTCTATGTTGACGGGAGCATAGTCTACTCTAGCGGCCTGCGAGGGTAGTGTCGGCTATTGCCAGCGCGTGCGTGCAGACCCCACTCCTACACTCGAACCCTCCCGCGCCGGCGAGCCTCTCCCGGAGCGCCGAGTAGAAGTCGTCACCCCAAGTTACACCCTTGACTGGCGCCTCTAGGCTTCCCGCCCTAACAATGTAGCCTAGGGTGACAGTCGCGTTAACATTGCCACTCACAGGGTTTGACATCCAGGATCCTATCGTCGAGACTACTAGGACTCCCTCGTCGACTCCGGCTAGAAGGCCTTCGACTGTCGCCTTTGCATCTCTCACCTTTAAGACGAGATTAGTCGGCTGAGGTGTGGGCTTCGTCCACGGCCTCCTCCTCGAGGCGTTCCCGGTAGACTCTACCCCGTCGCGGACTGCTGTATAGTAGTCGTAGAGGTATGTTTTCAGCACGCCTCCCTCAACAATGGCCTTCCTTACGGTAGGGTGTCCTTCGGAGTCGAAGCTCCTGCTACCAGGCTCCCATGGTATAGCCGGGTCGTCGTAGACGCTTATCCTCTCGTTGAATATCAGGCTTCCCAGCCTGCCTGCTAGCGGGCTCCGCCCCTCCTGCACCTGTTCTGCAGAAACTGCTGGCGAGAGCATGATGTCGAGTATCGACGCGGCCTCAGCAGCGTCTAGTATGAGTGTTGTCCTCCTCGTCTCTAGGGGCTTGGCCTTCACGGCGTCTAAGACTCTCTTCACGGCGAGTGCCGTGAGCCTCCTAGCCTCCTCGTAGTCGTACTTCGACTTTACGATATAGTCGGTGTAGGTCCCCTCACCCTCGGGAGTCTTCGCCGACAACTCCAGGCCGTAGCTGAAGGTGGTGTACGACTCTTCTATAGGGCCTCCATAGCTGTTGGCATATGCTACCGTGATCTCCTCGGCCTCCGCCGCGGCCGAGGCTACCCTAACATAGTCTCCCCTCGCGGCCTCCTTTAGGAGGTTGCGTAGCGTGTCCGCAACCTCTTCGACGCTCATGGAGGCCGTCTCGCTATCGTACACTTGGGTCTCCGGCCCCTTGCCTATATCCGGGTTGAAGCCGGGCCAGTCTCCTTTACCCGCCCTTGCTATGGAGACCGCCTTTTCTATGAGGCTTTGCAGGTCCTCGGGCCTCGAGACTTCCCCGCCCGCCGATCCCACGCTCCCGTTTACGAGGACTCTAACGCCTACCGTTGTTACTGTGTCATGGGCTATCCTGTCGAGCTTGTTGTTCCTAGCCTCAACGTACCTGTAAGAGCCCCTTATTACGAGTACTTCAACCTGCCGGGCTCCCAGACTCTCCGCCTCGGCGACGAGCCGGGCCGGGTCTATAGTTTCCATGGTCACCTCCCTCCCACGGTTACGTTCCTCACCCTAATGTGGGGGCCGCCGTCTCCCACTCTTACAAGCTGTCCTCCCTTGCCGCATCCCCCGAAGACGCTAGTCTTCACTCTAAGGTCTCTGCCCACGGCGTCTATGCTTTTGAGGACTTCTAGTATCATGCCCGAGAGACTCACCCCCCTAAGCGGCTCTGCTAGCTCGCCATTCTTTATGAGCCATGAGAAGCCTGCGCTGAATGTGAAGGTTCCCATGCCAGGGTCTACTTCTCCTCCCTTGCTCCCCCTCGCTGTAACGTAGATTCCCTCATCCACGTCCTCTATCATCTCCTCGACACTGTAGTCGCCTGGGAGCATGAAGTAGTTGGTCTGCCTAACTAGGATCGGGTATCGGAAGCCCATTACGCGCCCGTTGCCTGTGGGCTCGACTCCAAGCTTGGCTGCGTACTGCCTGTCTGCAAGGTAGCCTTTAAGCACCCCGTTCTCCACTATCACCGTCCTCTTCTTCTCGACACCCTCATCGTCGTATGGGACATAGTAGCCTCCCTCCACTCTCCCATCGTCCACTATCGTCACGTAGTCTGGAGCGATCTTCTCACCCAGCCTGCCCGCTATGATGCTGGCCCCGGTGGCCACGAGGTCTCCCTCGCTGGCATGGCCTAGGGCCTCGTGTAGAAGGAGGCCTACCATCTCCGGGTCTAGTACTAGGGTGTACCTGCCGGCCTTTGGGACCCTGGAGTTCGACGCTAAGGCAGCCATCCTCGACGTTTCTATGGCCATCTCCTCCCAGTCCCACTCCCTTATGAACTCGAAGCCTGCAATCCTAGACTCGTGGTCTCCCACCGCCTCGAGGCCTCCGGATCCCTTGGCCACACTGGTCGAGCCTAGGCCGACAAGGTACGTTGAGACTCTAACCTGGCTACCCTCAGTGTTGACTATGATTCTGTCAGACTCTTGTATTCCAAGCCTTGTGACCGCTGATACGACTCCCGGGATGCTCCTGGCAGCGCTGTTGGCATTCAGTACTATGTCGACCTTCTCCTTCTCGTCCACGGTGAACGGGTCTACGACATAGTGGCCTCTAGCCGTCGCCCTAACCTGCCTGTACTCTGCCAGCCCCTCGTGGCCCTCCGCAACTCTGGCGCTGCGTATGGCTCTCTCCAAAGCCTCCCTGAGCCCGTTCCTGTCAAGCCTAGTGGTGGAGGCGTAGCCTACTCCCCCGGCCAGCACGCGGAATCCGACTCCAAGCCTCTGCGAGAGAGTATGGTCCTTAACCCTCCCGTTATCGACTACTATCAGCTCGTATCTATAGTGCTCGATCCTAGCGTCCACAAAGTCGGCTCCGTTCTTGGAGGCCTCCTGTATAACCTCCTCTACTAGACCGACGACGTCCTCTGGAACAGGCAACCCT
>CAYRZG010000153.1:0-2982 GCA_964428695.1 uncultured Desulfurococcales archaeon | reverse complement strand
GCCGCACTGGCCGTGTATCCTTCTATTCCTCTCCTCCTATTTATGTCTTGCCCCAGCATGGATTGTACAGTTTACCATCAGAAGGGGTCCAGTAGTCTATAATCTTCACTTCACCCCGGCCGATCTACTTCCAATCGTCTCAGAATAGTCTAGACCATCGCTGAGAGAGTTGTACAGGTTTCCGATAGTTCCCGTGATGGAGGGTTTCAGAGCCTACTTCCAATCACTACAAGACACTCAAAGTCTTCGCAAACCTGTGGTTTGTAGATTGATCATCAGGGTATACCCATCGGGACAACTGTGGTGTGGGAATGGAGGGATTTATGGTAGTTTGTTGAGGGGTGTGTTTTTGGCTGGCTGTGGAGGTTATTGTGTGGAAGGTGTCGGTGCGGTTGTGGGGGAACTTGCTATCGGTAGGCGGTTAGGGTGTACGGGTTGTAGGAGGTGGAGGGTTGGTGTTGGTCTGGCTTTTCTTATCTAGGATGGTTGTGGGCTACTGTTCGCGCGTGTTTGTGTTAGGGTTTCCTGGTGGTGTTTTGGGGTTGTTTGCTTAGGAGCCCTGTGTTGTGGTGTGGCGGGCCCGGGGGGATTTGAACCCCCGACCACCGGCTTAGGAGGCCGGCGCTCTGTCCTGGCTGAGCTACGGGCCCAGGCTTGGGCCTCCGTGTTCTAGTCGTTTGCTTGGAGCTGGGGGATTTAAGGGTGGCGGCCGTCTGGCTAGTCTCTTGTCTCTGCGTGTATTGTTGCCAGGGCTAGGAGTGCGAGTGCTAGGATCCTCTGCCCGTGTAGTAGGCGTGCGTATAGTTTCAGCCTCCTATTCCTAGAGTATCTTAGGAGTATGCCGGAGGCTGTGAGGGCCGCTATGAGTGTGGCCATGGCGTATTCTAGTAGTGTGGCCGTCTGCAGGTTTGCTAGGCCGTGTATTCCTGCTAGGGCGGCGGCTGCCAGGTTGCCGTAGGAGTGTAGGTCTAGCTGCAGCCTGTAGATCCTCGAGTATAGCCTGGCGTCTATTATTTCGGGGGTTAGGCGGCGTAGCAGGTATTTTCCTGCGAGGAGCTGGAGTGTTAAGAGGATTGCTCCGGCGTACGCTGCTTCTCCCAGGCCGCCGAGCCTTCCCTCATACTCTTGCTCGTAGCCCTCGTACTCCTCTCCACCGTTGTATTCGCCGTCTAGGTGCCAGGTGGTAGACCCTCCATGTAGGGCTGGGATGGATAGGAGCGCGATAACTGCCAGTGCTAGTAGTGTTTTAGCCGCCTCCAAGACCTGCACCTTCCGCCTGTCAATCCTCTGCAAGGTATTAATTGTAGTCCCTCGCCTCCAAGGCGTTTGTGGCACGATTTGTGAGTCTCCACTATATACGTTGGGCTGTAGTGTTTCATTGCGAGGATGATAGCATGCGCAGGATAGCAGTACTAGGCCTGCTGGCGGCGCTCGCGGCTATGGTCGCGTATGCACTCTCCCCTCTCGCCTCCTGGACGCCGGCAGATAGTAGCATGGGTGGCGTGGAGAACCGTATACTCTACGTGAGGGAGGAGGAGAAGCTAGCGAGAGACGTGTACCTAACACTCTACGAGACGTGGGGCCTCGAGATATTCGCTAGGATTGCGGAGAGCGAACAGAGGCACATGAACGCGGTGGCCACTCTACTAGAAAAGTATGGGCTTGAAGACCCGGTGGTAGACCAGGTGGGAGTGTTCACTAACTCCGAGATCCAGGAGCTGTACAACCAGCTGGTGGAGTGGGGTGGCAAGAGCCTGGATGACGCCCTGCTAGTGGGCGCCTATATCGAGGAGAAGGACATAATAGACCTGGCGAAGGTGATAGAGGAGAGCGGCGACCCCGAAGTGGACATGGTGATAGGAAACCTAATACAGGGGAGCATGAACCACCTCCGCGCCTTCACCCAGCAGTATGAGAGCATGACAGGCGAAGAGTACACCCCGCAGCTGCTGCCATGGGAGGAGTATGAGAGTATAGTAGGGTGAGCCCAAGGCTTGCCCCTCCCCAACTCCATCATACTCCTAATCCTGTCTCTAGCCGCAGGCTCCAGCCTCTATATTGCATTCCAGGCGCTGAGGGCTAACAGGATCTCCGGGGACCCGTCAACCGCTATCGCGGCGGCGGGCTTCGCGGCGATGGCGGCCGGGCTAATCCTTGAGGCAGTCGGGCTGGCGGCCTTCCACCCACCACCCCACGGTGGTAGGCCGCTGGCTATAGCAGGGCTAATGGTTTCCCGTGGTACCCTCCTGGCGGTGCCACTCTATACTACAGCCTACACCCTCATGGCGGCAAGCCACTATGTAAGCTCCCGGCAGCCTGTCATCCTAGCAGCCCTCCCCCTAATGCTAGCATTATACCTCGACTTCAACGGACTAGCACTCATAATACTTGCTACCGCAGTACTGGGGGCATCATCCAGGTACGCGGAGAAGAGGCCCACCCTAATAGTATTCTACACCCTCCTGCTAACAAGCCACGCCCTACCAATAGCAGGCCTCGCCTACCCCGAAGCCCTCCCAACACTGCTCCAGGCATCAACAATGCTCAGGGGGCTGGCACCAACAATAATTGTAGCCGCCAGCATGGTGGCTAGGCGATGACCAGGAGAAAGTACAGGAGCCTCGCCGGGATAATACTAGACATACTGGAAACACTAAACACACACGGCCCCATGCCCGCAACCAGAATAGCAACATACGCAAACCTACCATACGACAGGCTCAAACCCATACTAGAAACCCTCGAGGAAAAACACTATGTGGAGAAGACGGAAGACGGCTACACAATCACAGACGAGGGGAGGAAAGCCCTAGCAAAACTAAGAGAGGCAGCAAACCTCCTTAGAATGCTAGGCTACAAACTCTAACCCGCATACTATAAAAACCCGCCAGACACAAACCTTCAACCGGCGCCGCCGTAGCTCAGCTGGCAGAGCGCCGCCCTGGTAAGGCGGAGGTCCCGGGTTCGAATCCCGGCGGCGGC
>CAYRZG010000152.1:0-3064 GCA_964428695.1 uncultured Desulfurococcales archaeon | reverse complement strand
CAGAGCGCTGGAGCTCCTGGCCGGCGTTCTCGAAGGATACAGGTTCCACCCGTTCTTCAGGATACTCAGGATAAACCTTGAAAGGAAGGTCGACCCGCCGGTACTACCCTTCTCTCACCAGTCAGAACTCCTTTTCCGCTTATCGTTTAGGAGGCCCGTGAGGCTCCTGGTAGGAGACGAGATAGGGCTCGGTAAGACTATCGAGGCCATACTTGCCGCCGACCTAATCGGTGGGAGGGATGGTGCTGAGAGGGTCCTCCTACTCGCCCCCCGCATACTAGTGGAGCAGTGGAGGTCCGAGCTCAAGAGGTTCGGTGTCCGCGCCAGGGTTCTGACCAGGAGGAGCCTCGCGTCCCTACGCGTGCACGGCTTCCGGCCGGGATGGTATATTGCCTCGATAGACCTTGTGAAGAGGGATGAGCACAAGTCCACCATTACGAGTGTAGACTGGGACCTCGTTATTGTTGATGAGGCCCACAGGGTTGGGATGAGCGGTTCGAGCGGTCGGAGCGGCACGTTAAGATACAGGCTCGTAGAGGAGCTAGCCTCGGACCCTGCACGGAATGTTATCCTATTATCTGCCACACCCCACAGGGGGGACGTTAAAGACTACATATCAAGGCTGAGGCTGGTCGACCCCTACCTTATAGACGACTATAGGAGGCTCGATACTGAACCCTTCTATAGGCTTACCCTGAACTCTATCGTTATTCGCCGGACTAAAATGGATGTGAACGAGGTGTACGAGGAGCGGGACGTTTTCAAGCAGGCCCGGTTCGTGGCTCGCGTAATAGGGGCTACGCGCGAGGAGGTGGAGTTTAACGAGAGACTCTATAGTTTCCTAAGGAACAGCCTTTTAAAATATTATGAGTATACGGGGGACGAGCCTAAACCTTTACCCCTACTCCTCACTCTCGTGGCGAAGAGGGCCTCCTCTAGCCCTTACGCTGCGGTCCGCACCCTGGAGAGCATGCTCTATAAGCGGTCTCTAGTTGTCAGTGGGAGGGCCTCCACGCTGAAAGAGGCCGAACGCCTCATGGATGAAGCCTCAAGCATTGTCGAGTCCTTCTTGGGGGCCGGGTTCGACGACTATTCCTGGAGCGATGATACTGCTAGCCCTAAGGATCCCGACGAGCAGCTGAACGAGCTAGCCAGGAAACTTGGAGTGCTGCTCGACGATGAGGAGATCAGCGCTCTCCGAGAGCTCATCAGTATTGCTAGGCGGATATCAGAGGGCGGCGATAGCAGGCTTAGAGGCGTTATAAGCCTTATCCGCGAACACCTGGCGAGGGGCGATAAGATTGTGGTCTTCACGGAGTACAAGGACACCGCGAAATACCTGTACAACAAGCTTATAGCCGGGATACCCGGCCTTGCCAGGGCTACCGCTCTGGTAACGTCCGAGGGCGTCGAGCTACCCGGGTGGATGAGGCGGGAGAGGCCGTCGATCGAGGATCTTAAATCCTGGCTGCGCAGGGGCAGGATAAAGCTTATCGTTTCGACCGACGTGGCCTCCGAGGGTCTCAACCTCCAGGTTGCCAATATTGTCGTGAACTATGAGCCCTCCTGGAGCCCTGTAAAAGTTGAGCAGAGGCTTGGAAGGGTTTGGAGGCTCGGACAGGAGAAGGAGGTTGTAAGCTACACGCTGTTCCTCGCGATCCCCACCGATAGGGACGTGCTCGATATTCTCTATAAGAAGCTCCTAGCCTGGAGTAGGACTATAAGCGAGAATAGGGTGTCAGTGGGAGAGGAGATAGTCATAGACATGTTGAGCGGTGATGAGACCACAACGGTGCCGATAGAAGCTTCCAAGGGCAAGCCGGCCTATAGCGAGTATAAGGCCATACTAGCATATATTAGCAGGGGTAGGAGTGGGCTCGAGGAGTATGTTAAAAGCATAATAGATGCACTCAGCTCTCTCAGAAGCCATATGGAGAAGGCGGGCCTGACGAGGAGAGCTATGGCCGAGAGCACCAGGAGAATGCTTGATTTAACACTGGGAGGTTTCAGGGGTGAGAGGGCCGAGAAGACGCTTAGAGACCTCTTCCTTCTAGCAGCCAGGCATGCGGGGTTGGAGGCTAGGATCGAAAGGGGAAAGATATACGCGGAAAGGTTCAGGCTGGAGAACCTTTACGACTATTATAGTGGGCTGGTAAGCGTTCTGGAGAAGACAGGCTCTACCGGCCTACCCCTGCAGGTTGTTTCCACCGCTCCGAGCAGGTTCCGGGAGGTCCACCTCTACCGTGTGACCGTGTTCCTCGAGGGGGCACCGATCTACTCTGAAACCGTCGGGCTTGGAGTCTCGGATGGGGGGACTAGTATCCTGAAAGGCGTGGAGCTTCTCAGTAATATCAGTGAGGCTCTAAGCCCGGACCGTGTCGTCTCGGTTGTAGACGAATACTATATACCCAAGAGTACCATCCGAGGGTTCAAGCAGCAGGCAGCAAACAAGGTGGCAAGAAAGGTTATACGCGACGCTACGAGAGACTACGTAAACTATCTCCGGCACACGGAAACCAGGAGATACAGTATGCCCCACAAGCACTGGTATCCCAGGGGCCTCGAGAAGTATAGCTCGGAGGCAAGCTATATTGGCACCATAGTTTACATGCACGCCCCCGACAGTAGATCTGGAGCCGACCTCCCCCCTATAGCCGTGAAACGGGTCGAGGAGGCTGCCATGCGCGTGGCGATGGAGTATGAGATGAGGGCTGGTAGGATCCCGGAGGATGTCAGTATGAGGGAGCACTATGATATTTACAGTAGGGATCCGAGAACAGGTGAGACCCGCTATATAGAGGTTAAAGGTAGGTCTGGATTGGACCTCGAGGTTGAGCTTACAGAGGCCGAATTCGAGTTCGCCAAGAAGAAGGGGAAGGACTATTGGCTATACATAGTGTATGGGATCGATACTGGAAGCCCGAGACTGCTAGCCGTGAGAGACCCGGTGAGGAATATGAGGTGGTACGAGATAGGCGTTAAAAGGTATAGGCTCAGCCCGGCATAGTCTTCCTTAGCCTCACTATGAAGCCCGTGTGCCCTATCATTCTCGGGTTCGGTCTTA
>CAYRZG010000151.1:0-3084 GCA_964428695.1 uncultured Desulfurococcales archaeon | reverse complement strand
AGCTCGCCGACATGTACATGAAGCTCGAGGCCGCAAGGCTCCTCACATACTGGGCTGCGACCCTCGCAGACCAGGGGAGGAGGGAGTTCATCATAGCGAGCAGCCTGGCCAAGGCGTTCGCTACCGAGGCCGCAGAGTGGATAGCTAGGCAGAGCATACAGATCCACGGTGGTGTGGGTGTCGACGAGGAGACCGGTGTTGCCAGGTACCTGAGAGACGCGATTATAACAACAATATATGAGGGCACCAACGAGATCCAGAGGCTCACAATAGTGAGGCAGCTCGTCCGCCAGGTGTTCGGCCTAAAGATCTAGCCTATCTACCAGGATTTTTCTCCCCCGGCGCTCTGCCACATAACCTGGTGCGGGCGCCTTGAGAGCAGCTGTCCTAGCACTCGTGGCACTCCTACTGGTGAGTATAGCCTCGGGCCTTAGCATCGCGCAGAGAGGGGTTGGGGGGCCGCAGGCGAGGGCTTGGCTCGTAGTAATCGACTATGGAAACGGGACGGTCCGCCCCGTACTCTACCTGGCGGGACTCGCGCCGCCGGGGGCGCTCGAGGTAAGCGGGAGGCTGGAGGCCACCAATGAAAGCGCGAATCTAACACTCAGCGCTAGCCTCCCACTCCTCGCAACCATACTAGAGCAGAGAGGTGTGGAGAGTCTAGCAGTAACGCTCACGCTAAGCAAGAATCCCAGCCTTGCGCAGGCAATCGCCAGCGGCAGAGTCGACGCAGTGATCCATAACGGCAACCTCTCAATCAACAACGTAAAAGCCGTGCTCGAGCCTGTTGGGACGGGGCTTGCCAGGCTCACCATATACCTGGGAGGAATCCGGGGGAACGTGACGAGCGGGGACGTTGCAGACTATCTAACAGCCACCCTAAGCTCCCTGCTAGCCGGCTCCAAGCCTAACGTTACAGTTGCTGGCGACTATGTTAACATGACGGCAACCATTAGGGGAAACCCGGTAGTTGCCCTACTAGATGAGAGTATAGGGTTGAGAGGAACGCTAATCATACTATCATCCGGTGGGAACGCAAGCATAACAATGAACGCCACATTAACCGGAAACGTAACCGGCCTCTTCCGGAGACTAGCACCCCAGGGGGAGGGTTTCAAGCCGGTTATGCCCGCTAGGGCCACGATTGAGACCCTAGACAATGGAACGCTAAGAGTACTCATGCCCCTCCTCGCGCTTAAGAGTGCGTCCCCCGAGGACGTTGCAGAGACACTTTCACTGCAGCTCGGTGAGGCGCTAGGTGGCGAGGTGGGGTACTCTATCGTCTCCAGCAATGCTGGAAAGGCTAGCACACCGCCGGGATCGCCGCCAGCGAGGGCGCCCGGAAACACCACCCTCCCGCAAGGGGCAGAGGGCGCCTCAGGCGGCCAAGGAGGGGCTGGTATGAGAGACACGTGGGCTTATGCAGTGTCGGGTATAATTGTCCTAGGAGTAGTGATTATACTAATAAGAAAGCTGAGAGGTTAGAGGGGCCATGACTCCATCCTCCACGCCATATCCCAGAACATGTACTCGTACTTGCTTCCCCTTATGAACAGCATCCTCAACCTCTCCCTGTTCCCACCCTGCTCCTCGTACAGCCTGTCCACAGTGTCTATCAACGTATTCACCAAGCTCCTGTACTCGCCCGAAAGGTAAACGCTAGCCCACTCCCTGTACAGCGGGTCAGGGTTAGACTCGATCTCATCCCTGTAATGCTCGGCTATGTACGCGTAGCTCCAGAAGCATGGAAGAGTCGCCACTAGGCCCTCCAGGGCTGATCCCAGGGAGGCCGTTGCTATGAGGAAGTTCATGTACGCCTCATTCGTGGGAGCCGGCTCCATGGATAGGACCTCGTCCATGGTGAGGCCGACACGGGGAAGGAGGCGCTTGTAGTTCTCCATCTCAACCGTAGCATCGCCATACGCAATCTCGAGCGCCTTCGACGCCACCCATGGAGGGGCCTTACTAGCTATTATACTGTAGGTTCTCATCATGCCCACTAGGTAGTTGTAGTCCTGGGCGACATAGAACCGGAACCTCTCCCTGTCAAGGCCCCCGGCAAAGAGCCCCCTAACAAAGGGGTGCTCCAGGATCCTCCTCCATATATGATCGGCCTCGCCCCGGAGCCAAGCCGAGAGGCCGCTCATGCCCGGCCCCCTCTAGGCGCTAGGCCTCACAGCTTCCACGGCTCTGGCGGCGATGTACCCGTATATGAACCCGCTTATGGCCGCGGCTATGACCATGACGATCATTAGTCCCGGGCTGAAGAGCTCCTGGAACAGGATCGCGTCCAGCGCCACGGCCGCGGGCGCCGCGGCGGCACCCGCCAGGCCAGCCACCAGCGGGTCCCAGCGCTTGTACCGGAAGGCCGCGTAGACGAGCTCGGAGAGCAGGCCCTGCGCTATGCCGTACTCCAGGTTTGTGAAGCCGCCGGCAGTCGGGAGGAAGGACTCTATTAGTGCGCCTAGGGTCTCCCCGAGGAAGGCGCTCAGCGGCTTCCTAACGAGTGTCGCGCCCAGCGGGGCCCCTATGAACCATAGACCGTAGCTTAGGAGTCTAGCCCCTATAGGCCCCCCAATGATCTTGCCGTAGTCGTACACGTACCATGCAGCCCAGAATATGACCGAGCTAACCACGGCGACAACTGCGAGGTAGGCGAAGTCTATCGCAGTATATCCTCGCGGCTTATACTCGTACTCCTCCACTCTCTCCTCCGCCATAATGGGACACCCTGGCAGGTAGGTTATGCGGCCCGAGAATATTACCCTATGGTAAAGACAATATTAGTCCCGGGTGCGAGGAGTGGGGGCCGTGACGGTACTATATAGCAGTGACTTCCTCCTCCACGACCCCGACCCGTACGACCACCCGGAGAGCCCCGAAAGGTTGCGCAGGGCGCTCCAGGGCCTTGACCCTATTAGGGGGCATCTGCGTGTCAGGGAGCCTGGTCGGGGCGAGATATCCATCTACAAGCTGGTCCACGATGACGAGTACTATGAGAGAGTGGTTAGTCTTGCGTCGGGCGGGGGAGTAGAGTGGCTGGATCCCGATACTTATGTCTCGCCCGGCACCCTGCAGGCCCTC
>CAYRZG010000150.1:0-3093 GCA_964428695.1 uncultured Desulfurococcales archaeon | reverse complement strand
GCCGTCCCTGACCGTGGCCACACCCACGGGGACCTGGTAGCGGTCGCTCACCACCAGCGTCGCGTGTGCTCCCGCCTCCCTGTGTGTTTCCAGGAGTCTCTCTACGTGCACGGGGGCTAGGATGTCACCATACCACACTATTATAGTGTCGCCCATCAGCCCCCTCTCCGCCGCTAACAGTAGCGCGCCCCCCGTGCCAGAGTATGGGGGTTCGTCCCTGCTGTACTCAATGCTGACCCCGAACCGGGACCCGTCGCCGAAGTAGTTGTAGATCTGCCTCCACCTATGGCCTACTAGGAAGACGAATCTCCTAATGCCACCCCTGTAGAGCCAGGCCACGATATATTCGAGTATAGGCTTCTCCAGCCTGCCCAGGGGTATCATGGGTTTGGGAATGAGGTCGGTGTAGGGCCTAAACCTGCTCCCCTTACCCCCGGCCATTATTGCTGCCTTCAACCCCTGCGCCTCCAACGTGGCCCTTCACCCTCGGCTAGCCTCCTCCCTCAGCTTTTGGATCTCCTGCTCTATCTCCCTCTCAATCTCCTCTATCGGCTTGGGTGGCGGGGCGGTTGCGATAGAGTATCCGACCCAGGCTAGGACCGCGCCGGCCAGCAGGGCTAGAGCTGCGAGCGTCGCCCTAACCACGGCGGCCCAGTAGTCTGTGGATAGCAGGTAAACATACACGGCAGCCGCCAGGGGGCCCGAGACCGCTAGCGCCGCTCCCAGCATCCTCGCCTTCAACGCTGACCCCCTGCATCTAGCACTGGTCCCTGGTTAATAGGCGGCGTATCCTAAACTCCATGCGTTTTAGGAACATGCTCTGTATGGACAGCATTAACGCTACTACTCCTGCGCTCGACAGTATAGTTGCTATAAGCCCGTCTACAAAGTGTTTCTCACCGTGGAATAGTAGCCTGTAGAGTGTGACGCCACCTATGGCGAGCCCCGGGCCTAGTAGGAGGGCCGCCGCTATCGCGAAGAAGAGGAATGTCGGGTTATAGTACCATGCCATTCGGAGCATTTCCAGCGCGATGTCTACGCCGTGGCGTACTTTCAGCTTCTTCTCCCCCAGCCTCCTCCTATACTCTATCTCGACCTCTCCAATCCTCCCACTCGTGGCAGCTATGTGGCTTGCGATCTCCGTCTCTATCCCGAAGCCTCTGCTGGAGAAGGCTGCGTCACGGAGGGCCCTCTTTCTAACAACGTACATGCCGCTGAGGACGTCGCGGAGGCTGGTGCCGAAGAGTAGGTTGAAGAGCCATGTTAGGAGCCTGTTTCCCACGCGGAATACTAGGGGCTGGGACCCCTCCCCCCAGCTCCTGGCCCCTATGACCTCGTCCAGGCACTCCTCTTTGATCTTCCTGTAGAGTACTGGGATGTACCTGGCCGGGTATGTCCAGTCTCCATCCATGAATAGCACGTACTCCGTCTCGGCTTCTTCTAACGCTGTTTTCACGGCGTCGGCCTTGCCCTTGCCACGCTGGACTATTACTCGAACCCCCTTGGCCTCAGCCTTTTCCCGGGTCCCGTCAGTGCTCCCCCCGTCTACTACTAGTATGCGGTCCCTCGGGACGCCAGCTTCGACTATCTCGTCTAACACTTTCTCTATGCTCTCCGCCTCGTTTAGGGTGGGGACGACTACTGTGAGGTCCCTATAGTCTGTCTCCGAGGACACTCCAAACCATCCTCCTAAACCTCTTTATCTCGGGCGTGTCCAGCGGGTCCCTCCCCGTTGCCTCCGCCAACTTTACGCCGGCGAGGCCCGCCACCATTGAGGCTTGGAGTATCCCGGCGAGCGGGTGTACCCTCGCCTGCCTGGACACGTCTACTATGACGGTGTTTCCGTCGCAGTGCCTCTCGATTAGGGTCTCCTCTATCCTGGCGCATAGCGGGTCGGTCGAGTGCTTCACCAGTATTAGGGCTCGCCTGCTCATGCAGCCCGACTCCCAGGTTGACACGCTGTTATGGCCGGCCTCAGGGTACACTTCGCCCTGCACGTCTAGGCCGGCGTACTCTGCTAGCTCGCTCCTCCACCTCCTCGCGACACTCCCGAGCCTCCCGCAGGCAGCCACTATGATGCGCCGCTCCCCCCTCCAGGCTAGGAGCTTCTCCACTACTCTCTCAGCAGCCTCGGCGGCGGCCGCAGGGTCTAGTGCGCCCGCAATAGTCTCGACCACACCCTCTAGCCCAGGGTCTAGGAGGCCCAGCAGCCCCCCGACTAGCGTGGCTAGACTAGTCCTCGCAGCCCCAACCCTCGGAACCCTGTAGAGTGGGGCGCCCCACTCCAATGCTAGCCTCTCGAGCCTGCTCGACTCGCCAGCCACGACGGCGAGGCGGGCCCCCCTACTCCGGGACCTCACGGCACAGTGTAGGGTCTCCGCCGTCTCCCCGGAGAAGCTCACCGCCACAACCAGGGTGGAGGGGCCAACAAAGCCTGGAGGCTCATAGTCCCTGACAACAACGACCGGCACGCCCCTCGACTCTAGCACGGTGGCGGCAGCCTCCACGCTATAGGCGCTCCCACCCATCCCACAGCCTACCACGAGCCCCCCAACACGGCCGGGACTAGCCCTGCTAGCCTCCCGGAACACCTCCACCAGCCGGGCCGGCCACTCCAAGTACAGCCTCTCCAACCTCCCTTCGGTGCCGAGGCGTAGACGCGTGCCCTCCAAAACCCTAGACCCCAATGCTCGACCTTCAACCGGGTTCTCAGTCAATTTTTACTGTATAAGTCTTCCCCAACCCAACCCTGCCCCAGGGGAACGCATTGAAGATAGCATACACGATAGGACACTCTAACAGGAGCCTCCAGCAGCTGGTACGCCTCATAGAAAAGGCGGGCACTCGAGTAGTCGCAGACGTGAGGAGATGGCCGAAGAGCAGGAGGAACCCATGGTTCAACAGGGAAACACTGGAGCAAGCCCTACTCGAAGCCGGCATAAGGTACACATGGATACCGGAACTGGGAGGCTACCGCAACCCAAACAAGCCGGGAGCAGAAAAGTTCACATGCTACAAGAGCAGGGGCTTCCAAGCCTACGCAGCCCACATAGCCCTAAACCCCAAAGCAAAACACGCCCTCGAACAAATATA
>CAYRZG010000149.1:0-3224 GCA_964428695.1 uncultured Desulfurococcales archaeon | reverse complement strand
AGCCTCGACGAGGTTGTGAAGACTAGCGAGGAGCAGTTCCTGCCTAGCACCGCTGAGAGTGTTAGGGCTAGCGAGGCTCTCGAGAACCTAACGGGAGGCGGTGCAGGCGCGCCACCCTACATTATAGTGTTGCATGGTGTGAATGTTGGCTACGAATATTACAGGTCGCACCGCGAGTGGTATGATGGCCTGAAGTCTGAGTTCGACGGCAACCTAACCAGCTGGCTGGATGTTGTTGAGAAGGTTGAAGCTAACGTGACCGAGGGCGCTGGCAAGGCGTTGGACGGCGCGGTCAAGCTTGTAGAGGGGTATATGGGTGTGTGGGAGGCTTATAATAAGACTAACAGCTCCGCCCACGGGCTAGCACAGCTAGTACTGGGGGCTGACAGGCTCTACGCTGCAACCTATGCTGCGGGAGTGGGGGTTGAGAAGGCCCTGCCAGCACTGGAGGGCGAGGCAAACGCCACGCTCGCTGCTTGCAACCAGGTTCTCCCAGGGCTCGGCAAGCTATACTATGACGTGGTTAGGAGCGAGGTTGCCCTCGAGACGGTGGGGGCATACGAGCATGGCCTCGACAACCAGACGCTACAGGCGGCAGTCAACTACACGGCACAGGGCCCCCTGGGACCCGTGGACCCCGGGATTGTTAGAGCGGTCTACGCGCTAGTATTACAGGCTGGGGGTCCCGGAGCCTTCAACAACACTCTAGCCGCACAGATTGCTGGAAGACTGCTAACACAGCAGGCGGGCTCCAACCTTCCAGTAAACGTAACCATAGCAGTATGGTCTAGCATAGTATCGGGAGACACCGACCATGCTAGCATAGTGAGGAACGCGCCGAGCCCAGCCGAGGGTATGGGGCAGCTACTCCAAAGGATACAAGCACTGGAGGATCAGGCTAAGAAGAGACTGCCGGGGGCGATAGCCGAGGCTATAGCAGCCCAAGCCCCCCAGGCTAAACCCCTACTCGAAGCCCTAGCCGCCAAGCTGAACGAGACAGGCTGCGACCCGCAGGCGGTAGACCAGGCAATGATGGAGGCTATCGCAGGCTTCCTCGCAGGCCAGGGGCTGCCAGAACCCCTAGCCAGGGCTGTAGCCCTAGACGTGGTAGAGGGGCGGTGGAGCCTGGAGGAGGCTGCAAACCTAGCAGCGGGCACCGTGATTGGACAGGCGGGTGTAAACGTCTCCCAGGGCCTCTTAGCCCAAGTCCTCCTAAAGGTAGACCCCAACGCTACCGATAACCTAACCGAGGCCAAGGCTCTAGCGGCCGGAGCATACATGGCCGCGCTAATGGCGGGGGTCCCGGAGGAGGATGCGCAAACAATCCTCGAGGCAGACGACCCGGTGGCAGCGGCGGCCACTCTAATACTGAATACGACCGCAGGCCCGCAGGCGGTCGCACTCCTCCAAGATATACTGTCAGGGAACCTGGCCCAGCGTGGCCTAACAGACGATGAGATAGTGGAACTGGTAGCTTCGAAGCTAGCCTCGAAGGCAAACCTAAGCATGGAGGACTCAAAGCTAGTGGCTAGGGAAGCGCTCAGCGTCGCCCGAGGCGAGAAGAGCCGGGATCAGGCGGTCCGGGAGATAGTTGAGAACTGGATGCCCGGCATAGTAGACAAGATACTAGACGAGGCTAGGGGCAAACTAGTAGAGAAGGACTTCCAGGGATACATTATACTAGTCTGGCCAAGCGGGGACACAATGGACGAGCGTGTAGAGGCCGCTATGAAGGTTAAGGAGGAGGTTGCGGGAGAGCACCCTGGAGCCAAAGTCCTCCTCGGAGGCAACGAGTACCTAGCCTACGAGATGAGGCAGGCTGCGCTAAACGATATTAAGAAGAGTGACAGGGTAAGCATGATATTCGTGGTCGTCATACTAACAGTGCTAATGGGCAGCATAGCAGCCATGCTCCTACCCTTCTTCAGCATAGGCATGGGCCTGGTCGCCAGCATGGCGGCAGCATACATTCTAGCAAAACACGGCCTCATAGACGTGACTACCCATAGCAGGACCATAATGTTCTCGACGGGTCTGGGCCTCGGAGTAGACTATGCCGCCTACGTGGTGAAGAGGTTCAAGGAGCAGCTGTCCGAAACCAGGGACCCGGGAGAGGCGGCATTAAAGGCGGCTAGGCTGAGCGTTAGGCCTGTCGCCAGCGGAGCCCTGGCGGCAATGATAGGGTTCGGCTCAATGATGCTAGCCTGGGACTTCCCCTTCATCAAGAGTATCGGGACCGACGTACCCCTAACCATAGCCGCTGTGGCCGTTGCAAGTCTAACGCTGGTCCCGGCAATCCTAGCACTAGTCGGCGGCAGGCGGGGATTCTGGTGGCCGGGCAAGACAGTACACGGTGGGAGAATACTGGCAAGCATAGCCGCCCACAGGGCCTCAACAGTGATAGCAGCCCTGCTAGTAGTCATAGCGGTAGCCGGACTATACGGGTTCCAGGGATCCTACGACCTTGCAGCAGGGCTCCCGCCATCGAGCGAGGCTAGGCAGGCAGTGGACATGCTAACCCAATACTATGACCCGGGAGTCATGTACCCGGTGACAATAGTGGCCTCCAACCCCGACAAGGCACAGGCGATAGCAGACAAGGTCGGCAGGCTAGACTGCGTCTCCAGCACGGAGGTAGACGGTAGGATTGTCAACGTGTACCTCTCAGTATACCCGCTGGAGAAGCAGGGCATAGACTGCACCAAGAAGATTAGAGAAGAGGCCCACAAGGTAGACCCCGGAAGCCTCGTCGGAGGAGTACCCGCAGTCGAGCTAGACCTACACGAGTATATTAACAGGGCATTCTACCACAAGGTCTACCCCGCAGCAATAATACTAATGATAATCACGCTAATGGTAGCCTACGGCGGCGCCCTCGTAGCTGTAGCAGCGATACTCGGAGTAGTAATAGCCGCCTACGCAGCCTCAGCCATAACGGTGCAAGTATACCAGAACATCCTAGGATTGAAGGTCCCATGGTACCTGCCAGTAATAGTCTTCACCGCAATACTCGGAGTTGGAATGGACTACAACAGCTTCTACCTCGCATCCGCCAGGGAGGCCTGCAGCCGCCGCTGCAGCCCCGACTCGGTATTAGACGCAACAGAGCATGTGGCCGGCCTGGTGCTAGGGCTTGCAATAATAATGGCTGGAGCCTACGTGGGCCTAGCCCTAGCCGAGACTCCCACAATATCGATAATGGGCACGGCACTCGCGCTGGGAGT
>CAYRZG010000148.1:0-3255 GCA_964428695.1 uncultured Desulfurococcales archaeon | reverse complement strand
GAAGCGAATAAGGACATACTGTCCAAGGTGTAGGACCCACACTGAGCACACAGTGGCGGTGTATAAGCATGGTAAGAGGAGGACCATGGCCCTAGGCCAGAGGAGGTACCTTAGGAAGCAGGAGGGTTACGGTTCCAAGAGGAGGCCAGAGCAGAAGAGGTACGCCAAGGTGACAAAGAAGGTGGTGCTGAAGATAACCTGCACACAGTGTGGGTACAAGAGGCACATACTGGGCATTAGGCTGAAGAAGATAGAGCTGGTCGAGAAGGCGAGGTGACAGGCGGGATGATAGGGGTGAAGAGGAGGAAGATACTCATACCCCAGCCCCGCAGCAGGTTCCTGCTCGTAACCTGCCCCAACTGTGGAGCCCGCCAGGTAGTGTTCAGCCATGCGACTTTCAGGGCGAGGTGCCTCTCCTGCGGAGCCGTGCTAGTCGAGCCCACAGGCGGCAAGGCCAAGATACTCGGCAAGATCGAGCGTGTTCTAGGCTAGACTCCCAACCCTTAATTCCTCCACACACCCCCTAGCCGCCCGGTGTGATACGGTGGCGTTGAAGCCGAGGAAGCCCCTCCCAGACGTGGGGGAGCTTGTGGTAGGCACGGTAGAGGAGGTCTACGACTTCGGAGCATACTTGTCCCTAGACGAGTACGGTGGGATCAGGGCCTTCCTACCATGGAGCGAGGTTGCGAGCAGGGCGGTGAGAAGGATAGACGCCGTGGTGCAGCCCAACAGGAAGGTTGTAGTGAAGGTTATCAGGGTGTATAGGAAGAGGGGCCAGGTCGACGTCAGCCTCAAGAGGGTTATGGAGGGCGAGAGAAGGAGGAAGATGATGGAGTACAAGAGGAAGGTGAAGGCCGCCACTATAATAGAGCTTGTCGCGAAGCAGCTGGGAAAGAGCGTGGACGAGGCCTACGAGAAGGTGATATGGAAGCTCGAAGACTATTATGGAGACGCCCTCACAGGCCTGGAGCAGGCAGTCATCTACGGCAGGCAGGCGCTCGAGGAGGCGGGTATACCGGAGGAGTGGATTGAACCACTCCTAGAGGCGGCTAGGACCCATGTCAAAGTCAGGCAGGTGAAGATATCCGGCATATTCACTCTACGCTCAATGGCGCCCGACGGCGTGAAGAGGATAAGAGAGGTACTCATAGCAGCTAGAGACTCGGCGAAGGTCGAAGGCGAGGAGATCAAGGTTCGAGTCTACACCGTGGGAGCCCCAAGGTATAGGATCGACCTCCAGAGCCACGACTACAAGATACTGGAAGAGGCGCTGAAGAAGGCAATAGAGGCGGCCGAGGAGAAGGCGGGAGACCTAGACGTGGAGATATCCTTCGAGAGGCTCAAACAGTAAGGCGGGTGGCCCGTGTTGAAGTGGCTGATGAGGAGATGTACGGTGTGCGGCAGGTACACGTTGAGGAGGGACAAGTGCCCGGTATGCGGCGGGCCGGTGAGGGTCCCGCACCCGCCGAGGTTCTCGCCGGACGACAGGTTCCTAAAGTACAGGTACCTGATGAAGAAGCAGGCGGGCCAGATACCAGACTAGCACCACTCCTCCTTCAACCCGGCAGCCCAGGATATCATGTTAGTGCTCGTGTGGAGAGCCACTACTACCGCTGCTAAGGTGGCTGAGTCCGGAAGGGTTACGGGAGCATACCCTAGAAGCCAGACGGCCGCGAGGCTTGCAGCGTAGAAGTCCAGCTGGTCTAGTAGCGGAGCGCACTGGCCCCGGGCCAGGCCCAGCCTCCTCTTGATAAAAGAGCCTGCCATGTCGCCTAGGAGGGCGGAGAAGCCGACTACCCCGCCGTAGTACACTGGAAACCAGCCGGTGCCCCAGCACACTATAAGACCCGCCACCAGCCCCGCAAGCGTCCCGAGAATGAGGCCCTCCCACGTCTTCCCGTCTCCCAGTAGCCTGGCGCCGCCCAGCCGGAGGCCGAAGTCCACGGGGTGTAGTCGGGAGCCTGGGGCGATGCTTCTAGCATAGAGGCGTGTTAGGGCCAGTGCTCCGCCGTTGGCCACCATCGCTGGAAGCAGCGCGGCGAACAGCATGCAGAAACTCTTGTAGCCGAGGGTGAGCGTGTAGTAGCAGAGTGCGGCCACTAGGGCTCCCACCGAAGCGGCCCCCAGTACTATCGTGGCTGTCTCTCCAGGCCCGCGGGACCCGCTCATACTATAGCCACCGGACCCTCCCAGCCTCCAAGCGGAACGCCAAGGTCCTCTCAACAGGCCGGAGAACCTCTACTATAAAGAGGCCGCCCGGCCCCCTCCTAGTCCTAGCGGCGACCCTAGCCCACGGCATAATGTAGGGTTCCCCGGAGGGTCTACCCTCCCCCGAAACCTGGGCCGTAGCGAATCCCCCGACCTCGTATACTAGCGAGGAGGAGAGGGCTAGGAGCCTCGCGTTCTCCGGCCAGGCTCCCCCCCTATAGTGGAAGTTGACACTGTCCACGATAAGGTAGCGTCCCTTGGCCGCTTCCTCGGCTAGAACCCTCACAAGCTCGTCCAGCGTTAGAACGGGCGTGTAGGGGACACCCACCTCCTCCGCCACGGTTACAGTACCCGGCTCGGTGGCGACTAGAACAGGCTCGTAGCCTAGCCTCGCAGCCTCCCAGTAGAACTCGAGGGCTAGCCTAGTCTTACCAGTGGCGGCTGGGCCATAGACTAGTACGGGGTCCCGGGACTCTAGAAACCTTCGGAGAAGGGGGTGGAGAGGCATCCCCTCCTAGAAGGGGAATCTTCTCCTCGGCCTGCTCAGCTGCATGCGCTTCCTAATCTCCAAGTCTAGCTGCTCGTCAAGCATTGAAGTCTTATTGCGTAGAGCCTCGAAGTTAGCATTTAGAGTCTCCACGACCTTAGGCGGGGCTCCGTGCTTCTCGAGAGCATCCTTCCCAGTGCTGGTAGTCCTAAGCTTCCTGTAGAGGCTCGGCTCCGTCTCTATGAAGCCGACGTAGAGTAGCTGTACTATGTCGGTCTTCAACTGTGGGCTGTAGGGGGTGTTACCTATCTTCCTAAAGTCGTAGCCGAAGTCTACACCATACTCTGTCTGGAGCTCGTAGACTATGTGCTGCAGGGTCCTCTCGTGAGTAGGCCCCAGCTTGTCTATAATGTAGAGGAGGCCCATCTGCCTGGGGTTCCTAACGACCTGCTCGGGCCTGACAACGCTGACGCTTATGATCTTCAGCTCCTTGGTGCCCTTACCCTCCTGGCCGCCCTCGGCCTTCTCCTTCTTTTTCTTCGCCATAGCGCTACCCCCGC
>CAYRZG010000147.1:0-3292 GCA_964428695.1 uncultured Desulfurococcales archaeon | reverse complement strand
GTCCGCCTCTGTAGCCCTCACTATAATCATGGCAATGTCTATGGCCTACGTGCCGGTCCTGATAAGGTACGCTATAGACTACGGTGTCGAGCCCGGAGACGTTGGCAAGGCGGCATACTATGGCCTCCTAGTATTGGGTTTCACCGCACTGTCTGGCGCCGCTAGTTTCGCAGGCCGCTACTTCCTGGCAAGGCTGTCGCAGGAGACGGTGTTCGACCTCCGGGTGGAGGCGTTCCGCTCGCTCATGAGGATGCCAATGGCATACTACGACCGTGTTATGACTGGCCAGCTGATTTCGAGGATTACTAATGATGCTGAGAGGGTTACCGGCTTCCTTAGCTTCCGGTTTAGGATGCTAGTCTACAGTAGCTTCCTCATAGCGACAAGCCTAGCGTTCATGGCAGGGATGAGTGTGAGGCTAGCGTGGATAGCCTTCGCAGCTATAATAACGACCCTAGCCCTCAACGCGGTGTACGCTAAGCGTGTGAGGCCAGTCTATGATAGGGTGAGGCATCAGACTGGCGTGCTCGCTAGTATTGCTGCGGGTGCGCTAGCTGGGATTAAGACTGTGAAGGGCCTCGCCCTGGAAGGTGTTGTTGCCGAGAGATTTGCCCGGGAGAACAGCAGGTTCTACAGGATGTACCTTGAGGCGGCCAAGCTGACTAGCATTTATGGTAACAGTAGCTTCCTAGTCATGGCCTTCGCCATGGCCGGGATCCTCTACTATGGGGGTCTCCAGATAGTCGAGGGTGCGATAACCGTTGGAGTGCTGGCCGCGTTCCTCACCTACATGCTAACCCTAATGTGGCCGCTCAACGCCCTCGGCTTCATTATAGGCGACCTGCAGCGGGCCGTGGCTGCGGCTAAGAGGCTCTTCGAAATCATAGACTCCAGCCCGGCCAGCGTGGAGCCCGAGGACGCGGTTGAGCTGGAGGAGGTTAGGGGAGAGGTTCGAGTAGAGGACGTGTGGTTCTGGTACGAGGAGGGCAAGCCCGTTCTTAGGGGCGTGAACCTGCACGTTAGGCCTGGAGAGAAGATACTCGTAGTGGGCCCGCCGGCTTCCGGGAAGTCTACGCTACTGAGGCTGATAGCAGGCCTCTACGAGCCCAGGAGGGGCAGGATACTCATAGACGGCGTCGACATTAGGAGGCTATCCCGCAAGACGCTAAGGAGGGCGGTGGCATACGTGCCCCAGGAGCCCTTCATATTCAACAGGAGCATACTCGAGAACATACTCGTAGGCAACCCCAAGGCTAGCATGGAGCAGGTGAGGAGGGCTGCCGAGATAGCGAAGATAAGGGATTTCATTGAGAGCCTTCCCCAGGGATACAATACTATCGTGGGAGAGAGGGGTGTAACCCTCAGCGGGGGGCAGAGGCAGAGACTCGCCCTAGCCAGGGCACTGGTGGGGGACCCGAGGATAATCCTGCTAGACGACCCGGTTTCAAACCTCGACGCCGAGACCGAGGCTAGGCTTGTCGAGGACCTCCGGGAAGCGTTGGAGGGTAGGACTGCGATAATCGTCTCGCAGAGGCCGAGCCTAGCCAGGATAGCCGACAGAGTGGTGGTGCTGGTCGACGGTAGGATCGTGGAGGAGGGCAAGCCGGAGGAGCTTGCGGCGAGGAGGGGCGTGTTCTACCAGCTCTACGTTAGGGGTGGTGGTGATGGCTGGAGAGTCGAGGGAGAAGTCGAGTCTAGAGCTGCTTAAACGCTTCCTTAGCGAGGTCCTCGTCCACAAACGTCTCCTCGCTATAGTAGTAGCCACGATCGTCGGCTCGAGCCTCGCCACGCTGGCAGCCCCATACCTGTTGAAGGTCGCCATAGACCAGTATATCGTGCCCGGAAAGTTCGAGGAGCTCCCGGTCATAGCGGGACTCTACCTTGCAGCCCTCCTAGCACAGTGGGCGTTCGCCGCTGCAAGGAACTGGTATATCAACGTGTTCGGCCAGAGGGTCCTCTACGACCTGAGGCAGAGGCTGCTGGAGAAGAGCCTCCGGGCCAGGATGGACTTCTACAGGCAACACCGCACCGGAGACCTGGTCTCCAGGATAATCAACGATACCAGCTATGTTAACGATGTTCTCGTCTCCGGGCTCCTCGGGGGTATAGGAGACCTGGTCAGCCTCGTCGGCATACTCGCGGCTATGTTCATACTGAATGCCAGGCTAGCACTTGTAGCCCTCGCAACAGTACCCCTCATGGTGTTCATAGCCCGCTACTTCGGCGGGAGGATGAGGAGGGCCTACAGGCAGACTAGGGAGAAGCTCGCCAAAGTGTCGAGCGTTGTCGAAGAAACCGTTTCCGGGATTGAGACTGTCAAAGCATTCGGCAGGGAGGAGGATGCCGAGCGGGAGTTCAGGGTGGCGAGCCTTGAGACCCTCAAAGCCTATATTCGAGTGGCCGTCTACATGGGCCTGTTCTGGCCGCTCATGAACCTGTCCAGCACGGCTAGCCTAGCCATAGTCGCTGCGGCGGGAGCCTACATGGTCCACGAGGGCCTCGCAACAGTCGGTGTGGTCGTCGCGTTCATACAGTATGTGCAGAGGTTTAGGGGGCCGATAAACAACGTTGTAAGCATGTACGACAACCTCCAGGCGGCCTTCGCCAGCCTCGAGAGGATATACGAGATACTAGACGCGCCCGAGGAGGACGACGAGGGGGTAGAGGTTGAACGCTTTGAGGGCCGCATAGAGTATAGGGACGTGTGGTTCGAATACGAGCCTGGAAGACCGGTGCTGAAGGGGGTAAACCTCACCATAAGACCCGGGGAGAGTGTTGCTCTCGTAGGCCACACAGGCGCTGGGAAGACGACGATGGTAAACCTACTACTACGCTTCCACGACCCCACCAGGGGCTCCATACTAGTAGACGGTGTAGACACCAGGCAGATAAGGAGGAGTAGCCTGCGGAGGAGGATAAGCTACGTCCCCCAGGAAACCTACCTATTCCCAGGCACCATCATGGAGAACATACTCATAGCCCGCCCCGACGCAACACCCGAGGACGTGGTAAGAATATGCAAGCAGCTAGGCATACACGAGTACATAATGAAGCTACCTAAAGGCTACGAGACCGACGCCGGAGAGGCTGGAAAGAGGCTCTCAGCCGGCGAGAAACAGTTAATCTCCATAGCCAGGGCCATGCTACGGGACCCCGACATAGTAGTTTTAGACGAGGCCCTCTCAAACGTTGACCCTGCGACAGAGGAGCTTGTTAGGAACGCTATGAGGAAGCTCATGGAGGGTAGGACTAGCATAATCATAGCACACAGGCTAAGAGCCGCCAGAGACGC
>CAYRZG010000146.1:0-3298 GCA_964428695.1 uncultured Desulfurococcales archaeon | reverse complement strand
TAAATAGAGACGGTGTCTTGGGAAAAGTGATGAGAGGCGAAGGTGTAGAATCATGGAGATTTATCACAGCCATGTCTAATCATATAGAATGGGTGTCAATTGGTTTTAGAGGGGGAGTGTGCACTGTGTTTCTCTTTGTGGGTAGGTTTTTGTTTCCTGGGTGTGGTGTTATTTGTTTGGGGTGGGTTTTGGTTAGGCTTTTCTTGTTGGAGCCTGGCTTGTTTCTTGGTCGTAGTGGGGATTGGTTTGTTGTTAGGAGGGGTGGGGTTGTTTTGGATAGGGTTAGTGTGGGTGGTGTTGAGGAGATTGTGTTGGGTGGGCGTGGGGTTGTTGTTAGTAGTGATGCTATTCGTCTTGCTGTTGAGCGTGGGGTTGACGTAGTTGTGTTGGGGCGTAATGGTCTCCCGGTGGGTGTTCTCGTCCACCCTGTTCTCACGGGTTTTGCCCGGGTTAGGAGGGAGCAGTTGAGGGCTTATGATGATGAGAGGGGTGTTGTGTTGGCTAAGGGGTTTGTCTCGGGCAGGATTCATGGGATGAGGTATGTTGTCTACCGTGTCTTGAGGAGGCTTGATGAGGGTTTGGCTGGGGAGGTCTTGGAGAAGCTTAATGGTGTTTTAGGCGAGGTTGAGGGTGTGGGGGGTGGGAGGGTTGATGAGGTCCGCAGCGTATTGCTGGGCTTGGAGGCCCGTGCGGCTGACTACTACTGGAGTGCTTGGAGGAGGGTTATCCGGGGGTTTCCTGGCAGGGTTCACCGTGGGGCGAGGGACCCGTATAACATGGCCTTGAACTACGGGTATAGTCTCCTCTACTCCGAGGTCCTCCGGGGCTTGCTTAGGGCTGGACTGGACCCGTTGGCTGGGTTCCTCCACGTTGACAGGTGGGGTAGGCCTAGCCTGGTGTTCGACTTGGTGGAGGAGTACCGTCACCCCATAGTAGACTACGCCTTGTTCAAGGAGTACTTGGACAGGGCTCCCAGGGTCTCGGATGGGGGGCTGGTGTTGGAGGAGAGGAGGAGGATAGTGTTCCTCGTGAACCAGAGACTGGAGAAGAAGACGAGGAGGAGGGGTAGGGAGACGAGTCTAAGGCAGACCATATTGGAGCAGGCTCGGAGGATAGCATCCTACCTCGTAGGGGAGGCGGGGGAGTATAAGCCCTTCAAGCTAAGGTACTAGGGCCATGGCCGTCCTCGTAGTATATGATATAAGCGACGACAAGCTCAGGGCCAGGCTGGCCCGTAGGCTGGAGGCGATGGGCTATGTCCGGATACAGCGGAGCGTATGGGTAAACCCCTACGGGTACAGCGACGAAGCCGTTAGAACCTATCGTAGACTAAAAAACCTACCCTATGGCGAGGAGGACCGGGTCCACGTCTTCATCATACCCCGCTGGAGCTATGAGAAAGCGATAAGCATAGGCAGGGAGAAGCCACCTAAACCGGAGCTGGGAACACTAAAAATATTCTAAGGGCAAGGGAAGACACAGTCTTACCTGGGAGTGCGTGGAATTGGAGAAAATGGGAGAGTACAGGCTACTTGTAGAGAGGGCCCCGGGGTTTCCTAGAGATGGCCCGGGGATGCGTTGGAGAAAGGATTCTACGACCACGCGTGCTTCTTCGCCGAACAATATGTTCAATTATATATTAAGGCAATACTATACGGGGTTCTAGGCACCTATCCCCGCACACACGGTATACGAGAACTATTATCCATACTACTCAGAATCCTGCCAGAGGATAAGGCTCGAGGGCTCTCAGACTATATTAGAGCTAATCGGCCCAGGGTCTCAGAGCTAGAGGACGCCTACATCATGGCGAGATATACCGCGAAAACCTATACCCGCATAGACGCCGAGGAAATACTATCATTTACAAGAGAACTCGTAGAGAAGATAAAGGAAGCCCTGGGAGGAGAACAATGGCTGTAGAAGTGTTCTTGGAGAGAGCATCGATGCTGAGGGAGTGGAGGAAGTGGTCCGAGAAGAGAGCAGTAATTGTACGTGAGATACTAGCCGACGCCGAGGTCTACGTGATAGGAAGCGTGGCTCGAGGAGAGGCGGTGGCGGCAAGCGACTTGGATATACTAGTGGTCTCAGAGAAGATACCAGACAACCCAAGGGAGAGGTCAAAGCTGAAGGCAGTGATAGAGGAGAGAGCCAGACTACCACTACACCACCCGATACAATTACACCTAGTCAAACCCGGGGAGAAGAAAAGATACCTGGGACACAGCAGGTACATTAGGCTAGTCTAACCCAGACCACCACGTCATCCCCCGGGGTCTCTGAGAGGGACATGGGGCAAGCTATTATACGGGTTAGAGCCAATTCTATCTCTAGGCGAGAACCCTTATAGGAGGCCTGGTCGAGTTAAGATCCCTTATAGTCCCCGTGGGCAAGGGAGGAGAGGGGGTCTTAGAAGCGGCTGTCTCAACTGTTATGAGAGTCTACGAGGAGTACCGTGTAGACAAGGTAATAGTAGTACACCGCTCAAGCCCCCTCGCTGACAAGGTTGTAGGGATCCTAGAAGAGGTCTTGAGGGGCAAGGTATTCCTCGAGGCAAAGGATCTCTCGAGGCTCGGGGAAATAGACTGTAGCAGCGGTATCGGGGCCAGAGAGCTTGAGCACAGGCTGAGAGAGCTTGTAGAAGAGAAATGCAAGGACAGAGAAGTTGTTGTGGCTGTGAGTCCTGGTAGTAGGAGGCTGGCCGCGTCTCTAGCGATAGCTGGGCTGGGAAGCCCGGGCTCGGGGCCGCCGAAGTGTGTGGGCGAGGTGGTTCACGTTGACTTCTACTGGGGGCCGTGGAACGGGTTATACTATCCGTATACTCCTAGGCCCCTCCAACCAGTCCTATCATTGTTCCCGGTGCTCTCCCTAGGAGACGATACAGTTAATGCTGCCCGACTCTACCCCGACCTCACCAGTAGACAATGCATGCTACCCGGTGATAAGAGGCTCCCACCCCTCCGCTGTCTTGTAGCCGAGGTTTCCCGGAGGATAAATGCTGTAGTAGAAAACCCGGTCTTCCGGAGCCGTGGAGTAGGTGGAGCCGAGACCCGATGCGAGTGCGGCGAGATAAACGTCGAGGTAGACTTCTTTGGAAAACGGGTTCTCGGAGGTCCGGCGAAGTACTGTAGGCACTCGGAGGTGAAAGGGCTCTTAACCAGTCTGGTGGAGAAATTGCTGAATGTTGCTGTGAGGAGTCCTTATTCAAGCCTCATCCAGGAACTCCTGGTCTTCACCGGAGCAATACCTCTGACCGCGAGAATAATCGGGGGGAAGAGGGAGGCTGTTGAGGAACCGT
>CAYRZG010000145.1:0-3344 GCA_964428695.1 uncultured Desulfurococcales archaeon | reverse complement strand
TTAACCTGTGCCCATGGGGGTTATTCCCCTCTTCTCAACCTCCCTTCGCAGGTGTGCTAGGACGAGCCAAGGGTCCCCCTCGTAGCGGTCTTCAAGCTGTTCCAGCATGTGCTCCCATCTGGACCCGTATAGCAGGCGGGCTAGCTTCACCGTCTCTTCGAGGAGTAGGCGAGCCTCTCTAATAGGATCTGCCATAATCTCACACCTCTCGGGGCGGGCGGCTTCAGCCCGCCTCTTATATGCGGCGTGGCACGGGCTTCGTCTATACGTGTATTTGGCCCGGCTTAAAAGGGGGTTGCATTTATCCCCACATGTGGTGTCTTCTGTGAGTGTAGAAGAGGCTTTCAAAGCCTATGCTAGCAGGCCTTGGCTTCGCCACTATGATGATGGTGTCCCGAGCGACGTGGAGGTTCCGGAGAAGCCGCTCTACTGGATACTCGAGGAGGCTGCCAAGAGGTTCCCGGATAGGACTGCACTCTACTTCTACGGTTACAGGATGACGTATAGGGAGCTGCTGGAGGCTGCGAGGAGGTTTGCGGGCTACCTTAAGAGTAGGGGCATAGGGCGGGGCGATGTTGTCGGCCTGTTCCTGCCGAATAGCCCTATGTTTGCGATAGCCTATTATGGCACGCTCATGGCTGGGGCCACTGTTTCGCCTATGAACGTGCTCTACGGGCCCGCGCTCATAAGGCATCAGCTGGAGGATAACAGGGCCAGGATTCTGGTTGCTATAGACCTGTTCCGGGACAAGATACTGTCGGGTGCTCCGGATAGTGTGGAGGAGATACTCTGGACTGGCATCCAAGACTACCTGCCAGGGGTGAAGGCGTTCCTCTACAAGCTGAAGGCCAAGCCGCCCAAGCCGCCGGTAGACGGGGGAAGGCATAAGCTGTTCAAACAGGTGCTCTCCCAGGCTAGGCCTATAGAGAAGCCTGCCGAGGTTGACCCGAGGGAGGATATCGCGGCCCTAATGTATACGGGTGGCACGACGGGCGTGCCTAAGGGTGCGGAGCTGACCCACTACAACCTTCTAGCGAACGTTGTGCAGATTGACGCCTGGTATAAGCGGGGTGTTAAGGGGGTTGACACGTTCATCGGTGCTCTACCATGGTTCCACATCTACGGTCAGACCGCCGTGTTGAACGTTGGAGTATACAAGGCTGCCACGATAATAGTATTCGCCAGGTGGGACACTGAGGAGGTTATGAAGGCTATCCATAAGCATAAGGCCAACGTGTTCCACGGCGTGCCCCTCATGTACATTGCTATCATAAACCATCCGAAGGTTAGAAAGTATAACCTGAGGACGCTCGAGGTCTGCATCAGCGGCGCCGCGCCGCTCCCCGTCGCGGTTAGGGAGAGGTTCGAGAAGCTTACGGGGGCCAAGCTTAGGGAGGGCTACGGGCTCACCGAGACCAGCCCGGTTACCCACGTTAACCCGATACTCGGGGAGGCGAGGAGCGGGAGCATAGGCCTGCCTGTACCCAGCACGCTTGCAGCCGTGGCTAAGGTTGACGCCCCAGAGCTTCTCCCGCCGGGCGAGGTTGGGGAGCTGGTGATAAGCGGCCCCCAGGTTATGAAACAGTACCATAACATGCCCGAGGAGAATGAGAAGGTGTTCTTCGAGTGCTGTGGGAGGAGGTGGCTGAGGACCGGCGACATCGCCAAGATGGACGAGGACGGCTACTTCTACATCGTGGATAGGAAGAAGGATATCATCAAGTATAAGGGCTACAGCCTATACCCGAGGGAGATAGAGGAGGTCCTCTACAAGCACCCGTGCGTCAAGGAGGCGGCCGTAATAGGGGTCCCGCACCCCGAGTACTTCGAGGTGCCCAAAGCCTTCATAGTCCTCAAGGAGGAGTGCAAGGGCAAGGTGACCCCCGAGGAGATTAGAGAGTGGGCCAAGAAGCAGCTCGGAGAAGTCAAGTACCCGAGGATAGTGGAGTTTAGAGACGACCTGCCTAAGACCGCGGTGGGCAAGATACTGAGGAGGGTGCTCCGAGAGGAGGAGCTTAGGAAAGCCCGAGAAGGCGGCGGGCAATCCTAACCGCCATCACTCTAGCATCCGCCACTAGTGCTAGTACCACCGTGAGGTATACTATCGCGCCAGCCAGGGCGGAAAAGGCCACATCCCACAGGCCCGCTCCGGAGTGGAGGTAGCCTAGGGCCGCTGCAAGGCCGAGGCCCGTCGAGAGTGCCGCCAGGTCCAGGGGCTGGAGCCTACCCTCTCCTGGTACCCGGCTGTGGAGGCTAACCGCTAGAAGCGTGTAGGAGGCCGCCAGAGCACCGGGTATCGCGGCGGCCGCCAGGCTCGGCTCCCCCCTCAGAAGGTAGGCTAGGGGCGCTCCTATAGTGTAGGCGGCGGCCGCGGCTGAGAGCTGGCTTCTAGTCACCCAGGACATGAGCCTGGAGGGCGTCGAGTGGGGCGTAGAGTCGCTGGTGTCTAGCGCTAGTATCACGCTCCTGTAGATCGATACAACCCCCAGGGCTAGACCGTAGGCTACAACCGCGTCCAGGGCGAGCCATGCGCCGGCATAGTCTGGGTTGTAGAAGCGTGCCAGGCTCCTAGACGATGCGAGTAGCGCCGCCGAGAAGGTGCCGGCGAAGAGCATGTAGAGGGCGAGGCTAACCCTAGCATCCCTGCGCTCGCCGCCCGAGAGGAGCCTACCGTATAGTGGGAGGCTGGTGGACAGGGCCGCCTGGACTAGCGAGGCCTGCCCCGTGAGGGCAACGTTTAGATATGCCACCACGAGGCTGCTACCCGAGGCCCAGGATGCGACCGGCCTAACAAGCTGGGGGCTCGAATCCGCGAGACTCTGGGGCAACGGGACCCTCCAGTAGCGCGCCATCTCCAAGGCGGTCCTAGGGGAGGGCTTCTTCGACAGAAGCCCCTCCCTGGCAAGCCTAGACGCCATTATGAGCGCAGCCGTGGATGAGGCCGCAATCACCGATAGGAGGGCGCCCGTGTAGCCCAGGCGTAGGATCCAGACGAGTAGGGAGGCGGCGGAGAGGCGGGCGAGCTCGGAGGCTATCCTAGCCTTGGCGAAAACCTCGGGCGCCACGGCCGTCACGACGTCCCGGAGATAGTATTGGAGAGTCATTACAGCCAGGTACGGGTAGCCCGCCATTAAGGTTAGCGGGTCCCAGCCCAGAAGCCTATACTCTACAATGGAGGCCGCCGCCAGCACTGGGAAGCCTGCGCAGGCTAACAGTGCTACTCCAAGGATGCCGGAGGAGACGCGCTCGGCCGCGTCTGGCATCCTCCTGCCTGCCGCCCGCGCGGCCCAGAAGCTCCATATAGACGCCAGCTGGCCGTAGAAGAGCGAGAGGGCGACCAGCAC
>CAYRZG010000144.1:0-3380 GCA_964428695.1 uncultured Desulfurococcales archaeon | reverse complement strand
CTCAGCGACACGCCAGTGTTCAGGGGGCTAGCGCTACTACAGGCTGCCGGCGAGGGTATATCGAGGCTTGAGCCAGACGAGTTCGCCGAGGCGAGGATGAACGCGGAGGATGGCGTGGAATGCCTTGTGAGGGGGTTGAAGGAGGCTAGCCCCGAGAACGCTGGCAGGGTTGGCCTGCTAGGCCTCCTAGGAGCACTTCGGGACCCCAGGATCCAGAGGGGTCTCGGATACCTGCTAGCGCTAGCCCGCGGTATCGGAGGCTGTCTCGAGGCCAAATCCTCGAAGAAGTAGCCCGTCCCCCCGATTCCCTACCTTATGGTCCTCGCGTTATAGCTGTCTCCGTGGATGGGTTTTTGGCCACCCCACCCTGTGGAACCACTGGGTGGTGGTTTGAAGGGGGTCCGCCTGGTACTTGACAGTATACGCCTATGCAGGGTCCCTGAGGAGGCGGGCGGCGCTCCCAGGATCGCAGTCGTACTGGCGGCCTCCAGGCTCTGCGTAGTCTTCATGACAGTCTACTCTGTCGTTATAGGAGGCTTGCTAGCCGCCCTCCAGGGTAGCTTCGACCCGCTAGTATTCGTAGCCCTACTTGTGGCCTTCTCCCTGTCACATGTTGCAGACAATCTTCTCAACGACTACAGCGACTATAGGAAGGGGATAGATACTCCAGGCTACTTTAGAGCATTATACGGCCCTCACCCACTCATAGACGGTATTGTCACGCCAAGGCAGGCTCTCGGCTTCGTCGCCACGGTGCTCGCCTTGGACGCGGTCCTAGCCGTCTACCTCACGCTAAAAGCGGGTATAGTGATAGCGGCGCTCGCCCTGCTAGGAGCCCTCGCCATGACCTCCTATGCGGGGGTCCCGTTTGACGCTAAGAGGCTGGGGCTGGGGGAGGCTATCGTAGCCCTAGTCTGGGGGCCTGTTATGGCGGGCGGGACCCTCATAGCCATGGGCGGCCGGCATAGTGTTGAGGCGCTGCTAGTATACATGCCATACGCCGTGACAGTCTCCCTGGTACTTGTAGGGAAGCATCTTGACAAGCTCCCCATGGACTCGGCGAAGATGGTTGGAACGCTCCCAGTTAGGCTAGGGGAGCACGCTTCCCGTAGGCTAGCCGCGCTCATAGCGACTCTAGCTCCAATAGCCGCTGCGGTGGGAGTCTACTTGTACACTGGGAGCCTGCTCGCCCTAGCGACAGCTGCGGCTGGAGTAATAGTTTCCACTCTGGCCGCAAGAGTCCTACTCGCCGGGAGGCCTGCCACTCCACCATCCGGTTGGAGGGTGTGGCCGCTATGGTATGCCGCATGGGGGTATATTGCCATGGACGCTACTGCGAGGACTACCATTGCCGCCCTCATAGTGGCGCTGCTCGAGGCCAAGGGGTACACGCTGCCAGCAATACTGCTAGCCATAGCCACCTTGGCGTTCGAAATTAGATATGCTAGGAACATTCACCCAACCTCCAAGGCTATAGCCTCCCAAAGCACGGGCCAAGGCCAGGTGCAGGAGGGTGCAGGCGGCCGCCAAGGCTAGGCTAGAGTATAGGCAACACAGCATGATGGTAGAGGCTCGAAGGATAGTGGTAGAGGAGGAGCCGAGATATCATGCCACCATAGTGTTTCGGGGTAGGCTAGTGGAGGCAGGAGACTAGCATGTCGAAAGGGTGGAGCCTGGCAGCCAGGATAGCGTCTCGCATCCCATGGAGGCTCCTGGCAGGCAGGGATGCGCTAGCCGTTAGGAGCATGCTATCCACGGGCAGGGTGGACTTATACTATGAGTCCGACGGCTACACCGTGCTGGCGGGACCCCCGCCTAGGAGTGTGGAGGCTTGGGCCCACAGTCTAGCCCGTGACAGGAGGGTTGAGAGGCTAACCTCTAGGATTCTGGCTGGCAGGCTAGACCCGTGGACCGCGGGCCTCGCCGCCCGCCATGCCCTAGACCACCTTGGAAGGCTCCGGGTCGAAATAGACTCGCCGGGAGCCGTCGTGCTCGGCAGGGGAGATGGGGGGTGGTTCGCCTCAATACTGGCCCCCCAACACCACTGGCTCCTACACCGCTGCCGGCCCCGCGGAGTGAACCTTAGAGGGATCCTCGGGTTCAAACAACACCTGGACGAGTGGGATGGGGGTCCCGGCTGGGTTAGGGTTCAGGGAGACCTTGTAGCCCACATCTACTCGAGGCTAGAAGATGGGGTCCCAGCCTGGCTCTTCCACCAGCTAAGTCTAGCGGAGCGTGCCGCTGAAGAGGCTCGCAGGCTAAGCTTGTTGATCGATTACTTGTTGAGAGGCAATGTTAGGATCGACCACGTCTCCAGGGCGGCTGTGGAGGCTCTAGAGTCTACGAGATATGCTAGACTCCTTGCAGACCATGTCAGGGTTTCGGTAGAGGATGGCCTCGTAGTTGTTGGCGTGTCTAGGGAGGCTTGGAAACTACTCTCGGAGAGGCTCGGCATACCCTACAACATGGGAGCCCATGGTGGCGGCCTCGACGCCGACTCTCTACCCCAGCTTCTCGCCGCGGCCACCTCATACATTGCCTCGGGTCAGAATATTGGCGCCTCTGTTGTTGGAGGGGTTAGAGTCTACTATGCCCCATTGCTTCTGGCCGCGTCTCTCCTCGAAGCCTCTACGGGGAAGCCTAGGGTTCCTCCCCCGGCACGGGTCGTGTATAGGCTTGGCAGGCACACTGTTGAATACCAAGGCTGGCTTCTCGGCGGCCATGCTACTGTGGCCTTCGAAGCCCCCTGCCTGGCACGTGGCCTAGCCTCGACTGTGAGGCTAGCCTGGAGTGGAGGATGCTTCTGGCTGGACTGCGCCTCAAGGCTTCTAGGGTGGAGGAGGGCTAGGCTACACGTTGTCCTGGGGAAAATAGTCGTGGGGCACCCGGAGCATGGTAGGGTTGAGCTTGAGGGTGGCCTGGTATTCTCGCTTTCAACTCTAAACACGCTGAGAGTCTAGTGTTTCCACGGCTTGGATGGCCACCATGATCTGGCTTGGAGCGCCATTATTATCTGGGGCGTCAGTATTAGGGCGGCGTTTACCGCTGCAAGTAGCACTCCCAGCGCGAGGGCCGTGCCCATTATCGAGATCGTAGGGGTCTCGGCTAGGGCTAGGCCCACGTAGGCTCCAGCCATTATAGTTGCAAGCCCTAGTACCAGGCCTGCCACATGCTCTGTGGCGTCTAGCACCGAGTCTGGGCTGCAGCGGCGGCTGCAGGCCTCCCTGGCGGATGCTAGGTAGAAGCTGTTGTAGTCCATTCCTACTCCGAGTATTGCGGTGAAGACTATTACTGGCAGGTACCATGGGACCTTCATTCCGAGAACATTCTGATATACTTGCACCGTTATGGCTGAGGCTGCGTAGGCGGCTATTACTACT
>CAYRZG010000143.1:0-3397 GCA_964428695.1 uncultured Desulfurococcales archaeon | reverse complement strand
CCTGGCCTCCATACCTCTACCCCCGCATAGACTCTTACACTCCTACACTGGCCTCTCCAACATATAACCATTTAGATAACGCTATACGCTTTTCTAGTCTATAATCCAGTGTGAGGTTCCAACAAAAACCGTGTTATCGACTAGAAGATACTAGCAATTGGAAACCCCTTCCGAACACCACGTTTCGAGTCTATGATCTTGAATCCTTATAAACGTGTATGAATGCGCCTTTGAGGTAGTCTAGATACTCCTCCCCCCGGAGAACGTGGTCTGGGCCCGCCCCGCGGAGGCTTCCCAGGATCCTATAGTCGTGGGGTGCGAGTACCTCTCCTACTAGTCTGGTGAACATTTCCCTTGTTAGGAAGTAGCTGCAGCTGGAATAGTATGCGAGGAACTCCTCGGCCCCCCTCTCGGCTGCCCACCTGTAGGCCCTCCTATAGGCTTGCACTCCCCTTTCCACAGCCTGGGGGTCTCCGGACTGGATGAATGCGGGAGGGTCCACTACTACTATAGTATAGTAGTTTCTCGGGACCCCCTCTGCCCTCCATATGCTGGAGGCCACTATCCTATAGTTTGATATGCCGTTCAGCCTTAGGTTCTCCCTTAGGATTTCGACCGCCTGGGGGTCCTCTTCGAGGAAGGTGACCTCCCTCGCCCCTGCTAGGGCGGCGTGTATCCCGAAGGCTCCCGTGTAGGAGAAGACGTCTAGCACCCTGTCCCCCTCGACTGCGAGCTTTTCTAGCTCGAGCCTGTTGGGCCTCTGGTCTAGGTAGAAGCCCGTCTTCTGCCCCCTCTCCACGTCTACTAGGAATCTTGCCTGGCCCTCCTCTACTATTACTCTCGGCTTCCTCCCCTTCAGCCACCTTTTCCGCGGCTCTAGGCCTATGTCCCGCCTGCTCCTCTGCGTGCTCTTCTCGTATACCGCCTCCACTCCCGTCGTTGAGACTATGGCTTCGACTATCTGGTCTAGCAGGGCGTCTATGGCGGCGCTGCTCGACTGTAGGACCGCCACCTGGCCGGCGAAGACGTCTACTATGAGCCCGGAGAGGAGGTCGCCGTCGCTGTTCACAAGCCTATAGCTCCCTGTGTCGGCGAGGCCCGCCCTCCTCCTGGCGGCGTATGCCCGTGCTATCCTATCCTCCACGGCCTCTCCCGGGGTCTGGTAGGAGCAGCCTCCAGGCTCTACGACTCGTATCGCCACCGGGCCCTCGGGCTCCCATAGGCCGCATCCAACCGTCTCTCCCCGGGGGCTCCTAGCCTCGACCAGGGCTCCCGGCGGCAGGTTTGCGGGGGCCCGGACCCACTTCCTGTAGACTATCCCGGAGCCCCGGAGGAGCTTGCGCAGGCCTATGCCGTCTACTGTTACCGTGGCCGGCACTCTCCTCTACACCCTCAGCCTGCCCGACGCCTCCAGGGCGGCTATGAAGGCGAGTATGCTTGAGCCACAGTAGTCTCCAGGGTCTAGGAGGCCCTGGTCTACGAGGCCCCTCGCGCTCGAAACCCTCCTGGCGAGCCCCATGTTGCCCCGATAACCCCACACGCCGAGGGCGGCGAAGGCGGCCGTCACGAGGAGGGCTAGCTCGGCATACGCTCCGCCTAGGGCGGCCCCCGCCAGGAGGGTTGCTACAGCCATGGCGGCGGTGAAGAGGGCGTGCATTCTAGCCCTCGACTCGAGCCAGGCCTCAACCTCTCCCAGCACCCTCACAGCCTCGGGCCTCCCGCAGGGCAGCTTCCACGTCAGGGGGAAGCGGCGGCCGCTCAACAGTCTACGCCCTCCCACGGCTACTGGAGCCTAGACTAGGAGTCTTAAACGACCCCCGCCCAGCCCCCCGACGGGTTGCCGGATTGGAGGCGCTCATGATAGTCTGGCCCGAGTGGATGACTAGGAGGATCGCCGAGATAGTCGTACTAGAGAACCCTGCAAGCATCCTACACCTGGTGGCAGCCATAGTCCTAGCCACGCTAGGCTGTGGAAGGGAGACCTTCGCCGCCTACACCCTCTACCAGGTGTACACAACCATAGCCAAGACCATAGCATTCCCAGAGGAGACCCTAGCCGACTGGCCCACAGACCTGCTCGGAGACACGCTAGAATACGCCATAGGCCTCGGGCTAGCGTGGGCCCTCGGCCTAACAGGCAAGGTGAAACTACCCGAACCCTACAATAAAGCCTGCACCTGGAAGGGCGTCCTAGCAGGCCTAGGGCTGGTAACACTAGTATGGCTAGCCTTCTTCATCCGAGACCTCCTCGCCTAGACTCCTAGAGGCGAACCGGAGGCATCCGGGGATACCCTTCCTGGGCACCAGCTCCGGACACCTCGGTATCGTAAACTTACCCTCAGCCAAAAGCTTCTGGAGGGGAACAGGCTGGTCTCGTGCCGTGTTCTCTGCCAGCACGCACCTCGGGCCAACGTAGCGGAATAGGCGGGGGTGGACCCTAACCAGCTCCCTCCACATTTTCCAGGCTACCATCCGTATCTCCCACTGAGCCTTAGTACACATCCTAAGGGGTAGGAACACGGTAGCCAGCTCCCTAGCGTTCATCCGAACATACAGGGTAGTCTTAACAGCCTGCGGCAGGACAAACCGGGCATCTTCTCTAGCGACACCTAGAGATAGGAGGCGATAGTAGGCCGAGGCCAACCGAATATACTGGTATGCAATCTCCGCCTTAGCCTCTACAGGCAAGTGTGGAGGTATGACGAAGGCCTCAGAGGCTAGCGGCACTAGCTTCTCTACGCTACCCCTATACTTCCCCGCATACTCCTCCAACGCCTCGGCGTAAGCCTCGTAGTCTTTCCTAGTCTTAGGCTTACCGGGGCAGTCTACTCCAAGCTCCCGGCATGCTCTCTCGGCCATCCTACGCAGGTGGCCCTCACTATACCTCTGGCTCAGCTGTGCATAGCTCGCAAGCCTATGCCGTACAAGCTGATGGGAGCATACTCTGCTACAACCGTCTACTAGGAACGTGTAGCTGGAGAACTCCCAGGGACTCCAGTGTTGTCTCCTAAACGTTTCCCGAATCCAGACTTCTACTTCTTCATCGTCAAGCTCCTCTGGGATTACTGGTCTGCGCTTCACGGTTTGCTTAGCCGCCGCCGCAACAAGACGCTCCCCCTCAACAGTATACTCGACAAGCCGAACAACAATCAAGCCCAAACAACACCTGTAGCAGATGCCAAAGTGCAGAGCGGGGACAAAAGCAGGACACCAAACAACACCTTCCAAACCCTCCATGAGAAACTCAGCACCTGCAAAAGTCGTCCGAGGTAAGACGAATAGACATCCTTTCAAATCCCTATGGGAAATTCTTACGGTAGGACAAACCGGGCATCCTCCCTCGAAACACCCACTTTCAAATCCCTATGGGAAATTCCACAAATACGACTACGTGCCA
>CAYRZG010000142.1:0-3397 GCA_964428695.1 uncultured Desulfurococcales archaeon | reverse complement strand
GCCCTGAACTACTATACAAGGGACGTACTTGGCTACACGAAAGACTAAAAACCCCGGCCCAGGAGGACATTGAAAACGGTGCCGCCGTAGCTCAGCCTGGTTAGAGCGCCGGACTCATACGGTCCCGGCGTCCCTGCTCCCGAGGTCGCGCCGGGGGCCTGGGAGATCCGGAGGTCCCGGGTTCAAATCCCGGCGGCGGCACCACGACACTCCCAGGCCCCCAACAAAGTTCTCTCCATTAATGGGATTGGCTTGATAACCCGGGCGAAACTATACACCCATGAAATTTGAATATTTCATATGAATATGTAATCATTATACAGATATAGTTATCAGTGATGGTTAGGGCGGAGTAACGTCAACTAAAAGTCCTACTCTTATATATTCCTACATACGTATGGAATGTTACATGAGGATAGCTGGGAAAGGTGGCGCTGAACCTTGGCGAAGAACATACTAATACTGGGCGGTGGGACAGGAGGAGTAGTCGCTGCCCTCTTCCTATCCGAACAGATTAAACGGTTCGGCCTAGACGCAAACGTTACACTAGTCAATAAGACCGAGTGGCACTACATGCCACCACTTTGGATGGATGTAGCCCTGGAAGGGATACCGCTCGAGGAGACTAGGGCTCCTATCCGGGGGCTCGAAAAGTACGGTGTAAAAGTGGTAGTCGATGAGGCCACAGGAATAAACGTTGCTGAGAGGAGGGTTGATCTCGCCAGCGGGAAGAGCCTTAGCTACGACTATCTCATAGTAGCCTTGGGTTCTAGGAACGGGTGGGAGGCATACCCTGGCCTAGCAGAGGAGGGATACCACAACTACGACCCAGAGTCTGCCGTTAGGATGAATGCTGCACTGAAAAAGTTCCGGGGAGGCAGGATTGTAATCCTAACCCCGGAAATACCGTTCCGCTGCGGCATATACCCTATAGAGTTCGCTACAGTCCTCGCAGCCTACTTCGAGTCCAGGAAGATACCTGGCGACATAACCGTGGTACTCCCCAAGATGAACGGCGGTATAACGCCGATAGAGGCTCTAGGCCCCGACATTGAAAGGCTTTGGAGGAAGTACATTGAAAAGTACAACATTAAAGTCATAGCCCATGACGGGCTCGAAAGGGTTGACCCTGCATCCAAGAAGGTCGTGTTGAAGAACGCTGAAGTACCATACGACTTCCTAATCAAAGTCCCGCCAATGAGGCTCCCCAAGGTACTAGACATTCCAGAGTTTATCGATGAGAGCGATCCACGATTCACAAAGGTTAAGGCTCCAGACTTCCGCCACCCAGTCTACGATGAAGTATTCCTAATAGGAGAGCACGCAATGCCCCCCGCGGGGCTTGGAACTGCTGGCGTGTTCATACACAGCGCCGCATACAGGGTGGGCGCACTACTGTTGGAGGAGCTCGGAGGAAAATATGCAACCCCAGAAATCCCACCAGTCCTATGCGTCGCCTACGTCGCAGACAAGGGGTTCATGGGCATGTGTAATATCTGGTACGATTCGAGCCAGGGCAGGTATGCCTGGGGCAAATGCTACAATGTGCTCGAGGCCGGCTTCGTCAAGCTAATCAAGAGGTCCTTCTATCAGGGTTGGCTTGACAGACTGAGAGTCTAGAGGGGTGATCGTGATGGCCCAGAAGGTAGAGTTTAGCGAGGTTGAAATTGAGGCCCTCAGGGAGCTTGTAGACATAGCTGTCGAACTCAAGAAAACCGGCCTACTGGGAATGATAAAGGAGCTGCTATCAGACACCGAGTCTGTGCTACACGCGATACTCTCGGACACATCCACCTTAAAGCTAGTTGCAATGATAGGAGCAGTACTCGAGGCAAGCAGAAGGCTAGACGATAGCAAAGTCCCAAGCCTAAAGAAGGGCGTGGAGACCACCAGCTACTGCCTCTTTGAAAGCCTCTCCGAAACAGACCCGGCAAAAGCAGAGCCAAAGGGACTAATGGGTGCAATGAACGCCCTAAGAGACCCCGACGTGCAGAAAGGCCTAGGCTTCCTACTCGCACTAGCAAAGAACCTAGGAGGATGCCTCAGAAGACAAGAGAAAGCCTAAACCACGTAACCAGCGTCAGCAAGGCACTCCCTAAACCTTTTACCAACCCCCTCAATATAGCCTCCTACACCCACAACTCTCTCCATAAACCTAGGCAGCCTATCTCCGTATACGCCAGCCACAGCCGCTCCCCTGTCTCTAGCGTCTGGCACCCTCTCACCGTACAGTCCCCGCCGATCCTGACGCGGCCTCAACGGAGGCTCCTCGCCAGGCCTACCAATAGCCAGGCCTACAACGGGCACTAACCCCTTAGGAAGCCCCAAACTCTCCCTAACCCCGCACGGGTTACCATACAAAGCTATGAAAGCAACCCCGTAGCCCAGACTCTCCGCCGTAACAGCAGCCCAGCCCACGGCAATCCCAATATCAACCAGGCCTTCAACCAAATGGCCAAGACCAGGCCTCGCCGGCTCTACTCCCGCCATCCTTGCAGCCTCGGCAACCTTCTCAAAGTCGAGGGCGAACACTAGAAACACCGGAGCCTCCGCAACATGGCTCTGCCCTCCCACGGCCTCAGCCACTTTCCTCTTCACGCTCGGATCAGTAACTACGTTAACAAAATACGGCATCAGGTTCCAAGCCGAGGGACTCCTCCGAACGGACTCTAAGATTAACTCGAGATCATGGGCTTCAACCCCACCCGAGTAGGCACGTATACTCCTATGATTCTGGATAGTTCTAACACAACAATTCAAGAGTATCATCCCAGCCACAATCCCAAGAGTACATGTTTTAAATGTGTGCATCAGGACTATCAGCCATACTCAACTACCCTTCCCGCAGCATCTCTCTATAATGCAGGTCGTTAGTATAAATCACCGTAACGTCGGAAACCTTTTCTCGAAACGCATCCACTAGGCGCTTCTCCCTACTCGTAATTATTACCGCACTACCCTCCCTCACATTTCTAACTATGTCCAGAAGCAAGGGAATAGCGTCGTCATCCAACCCGACCGAGGGATCATCTATAGCAATAAAACGCACCACGTCCTTCACGACCATTATTGACGCTAGTTGTAGACGGCGCCTCTGACCCTGACTAAGCCTAGCAATAGGGACCCTTCTTGGCAAATCGACAATCTCAAGAACATCCTCTACCCGTCCAGTGTCGGCATTGTAGAGTAGTGCTATAACCTCTATATATTCCCTGGTGGTGAGGCTCTTAGGCAGTGGAGTAGTCTCAGGCACCATGTAGATTAGGCTAGCCGCCTTACGGGGTTCTCTCCCACAACAAGTCACCCGCCCCGCCAGAGGGGATAGTAATCCAGTGAGTGTTTTGAGTAGCGTAGTCTTACCGGCCCCGTTTGGCCCATGCACTATAACTACTTCACC
>CAYRZG010000141.1:0-3490 GCA_964428695.1 uncultured Desulfurococcales archaeon | reverse complement strand
TAGCCTCCATGGCGGTGGGTGTGCCCCTAGGACTAGTCTCCGGGTATTACGGGGGGCGGGTGGATAGGGTCCTAAGCATGGTTATGGACAGCATCTATGCTTTCCCAGGCATAGTCCTAGCCCTCGCCGTCGCCAGCGTGCTCGGGGCTAGCCCTACCAACGCCGCTATAGCATTGAGCGTGGTCTACGTGCCAACGTTCTACAGGATGGTTAGGGGGCAGACGCTGGAGGTTAGGGAGAGCCTATACATTGAGGCCGCTAAGGCCCTAGGCTACAGCGACTCTAGGATAATGGTGAGGCATGTCCTCCCCAACGTCGCCCCTACGATCCTAGTCGTCTTCGGACTCGCAGCTACGGATGCCATACTCACCGAGGCTGGCCTAGCCTTCTTCGGCCTCACGGTCTCGTACCCGAGCCCCGACTGGGGCCTCGACCTTAGAATGGGCCTCCAGTTCGTCGCCCAGGGGGTATGGTGGCCCACCCTCTTCCCCGGCCTCGCTATCACACTCCTAGCCCTGGGCTTCGCCCTCGTGGGCGAGGGTCTGGGTGAAAGGTATAGTATTAGGACTGAGAGGTGATGCTGGTGCCAGACCCGCTCCTCGAGATTGAGGACCTCAAAGTCTACTACTACAGTCTCTCCGGCATAGTCCGGGCTGTGGACGGGGTTTCGCTCGAGATTCCACGGGGGGAGTTCGTGGCCTTCGTTGGGGAGAGTGGGAGTGGTAAGAGCACCCTCGCCCTAGCCATAATGCGCCTAGTCCCCCCGCCGGGCAGGATTGTAGGCGGCAGGATACTCTTCGAGGGAGCGGATCTTGCTTCGCTGCCGGAGAGGGAGGTTAGACGCCTCCGAGGCCGGAGAATCGGAATGGTGTTTCAAGACCCCATGACAAGTCTCGACCCCCTGCGAAGGGTTGGAGACCAGGTTGGAGACGTCTTCCTAGCCCACGGGGAGGCTGGGGATAGGAGGGAGGCGTTCGAGAAGGCACGGGAGGCGCTAAGCCTAGTAGACCTACCCGGCGACGTGGCGGACAGGTACCCGCACCAGCTGAGCGGGGGGCAGAGGCAGAGGGTCCTCATAGCCGCCGCTGTAGCCCTAAAGCCGAGCCTCCTAATAGCAGACGAGCCCACCACAGCCCTCGACGTAATAGTACAGGCTAAGATAATGGACCTCCTCGAAAGGCTCAAGAGGGAGCTGGGCATGACAGTGATACTGATAACCCACGACATAGCCCTCGCAGCCGAGAGGGCGACCAGGATAGCAGTCCTCTACGCTGGGAAGCTCGTAGAATACGGCCCCACAGACGCCGTAGTGGAAGACCCACTCCACCCCTACACTAGGGGGCTACTCGAGAGCGCCCCAGACCTCTGGGGGCCGAAGAGGATAAGGGGCATACCAGGCTACCCCCCAGACCTCCGCAGACCCCCGCCAGGATGCCGGTTCCACCCAAGATGCCCTGCAAGATTCCAACCATGCGACAAGACCGAGCCCCCAACGCTAAGGGTTGGAGACAGGATGGTAGCATGCCACCTCTACGCGAGGTGACCGAGACATGACAGAGGAGATACTAGTAGTCGAAAACCTCCGCAAATACTTCCGCTCAAAAACAGGCCTACTAGGAGGAAAGCCCAGAATAGTCCGAGCCGTAGACGGCGTAACCTTCACGCTACGGGAGGGGGAAACACTAGCACTAGTAGGCGAAAGCGGCTCCGGCAAGACTACCACGGGAAGGCTAGTACTAAGACTATACGAGCCCGACGACGGCAAGATAATCTTCGACGGCACAGACATAACCCACCTACCAGAGAAAAAGCTACGCCCACTAAGGCGGAAAATGCAAATGATATACCAAGACCCCTACGCAAGCCTCAACCCCAGAATCCCAATAGGAGAGGCGATAGCAGAACCACTCATAGCCCACAACCTAGCCACGCCAGAAGAAGCGAGAAAACAGGCACTAGAAATGCTCGAAAAAGTAGGCCTCACACCACCAGAAGACTTCTACCACAGAATACCAGCCCAGCTAAGCGGAGGCCAACAGCAGAGAGCAGTCATAGCGAGGGCAATGATACTAAAACCAAAACTCGTAGTAGCAGACGAGCCAGTCTCAATGATAGACGTATCAATGAGAGCAAGCATACTAGAACTACTCAAACAATTCCAGAAAGAATACGGGCTAGCAATGATATTCATAACACACGACCTAAGCGTAGCAAGACTAATAGCAGACCGCATAGCAGTAATGTACCTCGGCAAAATAGTAGAAGAGGGACCCGCCGAAGAAATACTACGCAAACCACTCCACCCCTACACAGCCGCACTAGTAACAGCAGCCCCAAGCATAAGGAGGCGGAGGAGGAAACGATTCGAAATCAGGGGAGAGATAGCAGACCCCGCAAACCCCCCGCCAGGATGCCGGTTCCACCCAAGATGCCCACTAGCAACACAAAAATGCAAAAAAGAAGAACCACAACTAAAAGAAATAATACCAGGAAGAAAAGTAGCATGCCATTACCCTCTTACAGGAAATAATACTCTCGGAATCTAAACTATGTCGACACCTCATAGTTCCGCCTGACAATAATCTCACAGATAAATTGTGTTATACTCGATAGTTATGTCTTAAGCCATATAGTGAAGTATCCGACTACATATCGTGTCAACAAATGAAGAAGCTAAGATACTCGGACAGCCAGAAGGCTTGCATGCTTCTTGAGAGGCCTAGAGCCCTATAGGCCTGGCGGCAATTGTATACTCTCACGCACATATAGCCGTCTAGAGAATTATTACACGTAACCACCAAGCTAGATTCCCCCAACATGACAGGCTTCCCACAGCGGGGCTAGCAGTGTCTAGGCTGGCGTTTGGCGTCTACTCTGTTACGGGCATGTATGGTAGTGTCCTCGTTATCGAGGCTCACCGTATCATTGTTGAGGCTGTGAGGCTGGGGATAGACGCTTTCGACACAGCAGACTTCTACGGCAGGGGTCTCGGCGAGGAGCTTCTCCGAGGTGTACCCGCCTCGTTCATAGCGACTAAGGTGGGGTACCGGCTTGACTCCGCGAGGCCCGTTCAGGATTTCCGGCCGGAGTACCTGGTTAGGGCTGCTGAGGCAAGCAGGCGAAGGCTTGGGGTGGAGCGTATAGACTTGCTACAGCTACACAACCCGCCATTAAACGTGCTCCGGGACCCGAGCGTGTACAAGGCACTCCGAACCATTGTGAGGGAGGGGATAGCCGAGGAGACAGGGGTAGCACTAGGCCCCGAGACAGACGTGCTACCACACGCCCTCGAAGCGCTAAAGCATGAGGAGGTCTCAAGCCTCCAGTTCGTATACAACATGCTTGAACAGGAGCCAGGTGCAACCATAGCAGAGGCTGCAAGGGAGGCTGGCGTCAAAACCCTGGTGAGGGTCCCACACGCCGGGGGAGTGCTAGACGAGACCGTGAAGCCGGGAGAGGAGAAGCGGCTGGGAGACCACCGCACCCTTAG
>CAYRZG010000140.1:0-3496 GCA_964428695.1 uncultured Desulfurococcales archaeon | reverse complement strand
GAGTCCGTCGAAGACGATAGAAACAGTCTGCTCGTGTGCGCAGTTTTCGCTCATAGACAGGCTAACAGACTCGGGAAGGGCTACAGGACGGCTAGGGTGGTCGCCGAGGCTATGAGAAGGCTATATGAGCTTAATCGGGGCAGGGAGGACGCGAGAAAGCTTCTGGGGCTAGCCAAATGGGTCTTCGAAAGCGCTAAAGTGATCCAGATACCTAGAGAGGGCGTCAAGAGCCTAGAGGACTACATTAGACTCCTTGTCGGCAGAACTAGTAGGTGATCTTCAATGGTTTACTTAGATAAAAACGTGGCAGACCTGGATCGTCTCGAGCTAATGATCAGGGTGACTGGTGTTCTGGTTAACCTGACGCCTCTTAGGGTTGGTGTGGGCCGCGAGCCCCCTCTTGGTTCTTCGGCGGACCTATCGGTAATCAGGATTAGAGGCCCTGGCGGGCGCTTAGAGCCCTATATACCTGGCTCCAGTATTAAAGGTGTGTTAAGGAGCTACTCGGAGCAACTAGTCAGATCCCTGTATGGGAACGTACACGATCCATGGGATAGAGAGGCAATGGAGAAGGAGGCTAGAGAAGGGAAGTTCTGCGTGATTTGCGGGCTATTCGGTAGCACAGAGCTGGCTAGCCACGTTAGAGTTTTTGACGCATACCCGAGAGGCAGACCAACGGTTCAAATAAAGACGGGGATCAGTATAGACAGAGAGTTTGGGGGTGCCAGACCCGGAGTTCTGTTTAACGAGGAAGTAGTGTCTCCAGGTTGCGAGTGGGAGTTCAGGATGGATGTGGTCAACGTCGAGTTCCCGCCATCGGGCAACAGCCCGGATCCGAGATCCGTGGTGCTCGACGAGATCTTCAAGGCTCTGAAACTGGGGGTCATACAAGTAGGGGCTAGAAGAAGCGTTGGCATGGGGCTGATCAGGCTGACGGAGGCTACATGGAAGAAGTATACTATCAAGAACGGAAGGCTAAAGGAGGAAGGTGAAGGCAAGATATGAGCGTGTACTGGACCTCTAATAGGGTGCTGCTTAGGGAGGCGGCGATCGAGTGTAGGATAAAGAACCTTTCGCCCCTTAGAGTGGGGTCGGGCAGAGAGCCTCCGCTAGGCTCAACCGTGGACTTGGCGGTGGTCAAGATGAGGATTGACGGGGCGCTAAGGCCTTACATACCAGGGTCTAGCCTTAAAGGAGTCTTTAGAAGCACGTCCGAGTCGTTACTGAGGCTTAAGAAGCCGAGGGTAGAGCCTTGCAGCGGGCTCTCAAAATCTACGTGCATGGACGTTAGGGAAGTAGAGACTGCCGAGGGCGCTATAAGGCTGGGCAGGTACGTAGATCAGGCTGTTAGGAGCGGCAACACCGAGTCGGCCATGAGGGTCTTCTTCGAGAAAACCTGTCTAATGTGTAAGGTCTTTGGGGCCCCATCGTACTCCGGCAAGACGTACTTTTCCGACGCTTATCCGGTAGGAGATTACCACCTGGGGGTTAGAGCCGGTATAGCTATCAACAGGAGAACGGGGGCGGTGATGCAGGGGGCCCTATACACCGTTGAGTATGTGGAGCCAGGCGTTAGGTTTAGTTTTTCGATACATTGCAGAAACCTGCCTAATTACGTGCTAGGGTTGCTAGCCTCAGTGATATTCATGCTAAGATCTGGGGAGGTGAGACTAGGTGGGTTTAAAACCAGAGGCTTCGGACTAGTGACAGTAGAGGACATTAGCGTGAGAGTCAGGGACTACCCAAGCTCCGGGAGAGCCCTAAGGCCGCTAGAGGAAGGCGTGGACGAGGAAGTCAACTTGGGGGACCTAGTTACAGTAAGGGACGGTTGGCTGGAGTCTAGTGGCGAGAAAGCGTGGAAAGTACTAAGCAGGCTCAGGGAAGTTTGGGATCATGCAAGCTTATAACGTCGAGGTGGTTAGGGGGAAGCCTAGAGATAGAAGCTCGTGGGGCAGGCTAGCAGGTAGTATCAGTGTCTCTATACAGGTTTGTTCTAGGGGCCTCGGCGACCCGTTCGACTCGTACCTGCACGTCGGATCCGGGAACGAGAGACTGGAGGTAGGTGGAGGTTTAGCTAGGGAGGCCGTCAAGCCGGAGCGGTTTACAGGCCTGGTAAAGCAGATGTCCGGTTTGGTATCGAAGGGCGAGATGGATATGACCAGGGCCGGGGGCGCCCTAGTGGTGCCTGGGTCAAGCGTTAAGGGTAACCTAAGGTCTAGAATAGAGCTTAGCTTTAAGCCGGTGAACGGTAGAGTGAGATCCTGTTTTTCTAGGACCACCAAACCCCCTGTTAAAACGCCCAAGATTGCCTGGAGGCACTGGAGGGTCTGGGGTGATACACTGAAAGAGGACAGAGGGCTCCCATGCGACTACATTAGGGATGGCGAGGTCTGCTTGGTGTGCGACATATTCGGAGCCCCCGCTCTATCCTCCCTAGTTTTCTTTGACGACTTCGTGGGGGAGAAGGTTAGGCCGGAAGTAGTTGACGCTGGTTATGGCTCTCGTGTCATCGCGGCACCCCCAGGGTCTGTGTTCCATGGTAAAGTATGGTTTAGAAACCTGGCGGAGGAGGAGCTAGGCTTGTTACTGTTTGGCATGGGGGTGTCGTCCTCCCCGATAGGAAGACCAGTGCTACTTGGCAAGTTCAAGTATAGAGGTGCTGTTGGCAACAGGTCCATGGGCAGGGTTAGGTACATTGTAGAATCAATTAGCTTATCCCCCATCTCAGCCAGCCTCCTTACTCTAAAACCCGGCGAGATAGCCAGGGGAAGCAAGCTAACCGAGACACTGAAGCTCCTTAGTGACTCTCTTAACTCTAGATTGTCGGGAGAACTTAGGATAGTCGACGAGGTGGCAAGACTTGGTTAATCTAACCTTCAGGTCACCTGGTTACCCAATCTACAAGGCCTCGATAGTCCCATGGATCGAGAACGGCAAAGAAGTCTATGTACATGAGGTCGGCGAGAATGAGGCAAGAGAGTGGGCCAGCGTCCTAGAAAAGCTCAACGAGTTCCTGAGAGAGTCTGTTAGGCTCTACGAGCCCTCGGCTAGGCCGAAAGAAGGACCCGAGCTGTACGAGTTTGTCGCGGATATGATAGCCTTGTTCTTTAAGAGCCCCATGGTAACCGAGGCGCTACCTTCCGTCGCCCCCTCCCCTCTAAGCGCTTACCTACTCTCCAGGCTGTATAAAGACAAGCTGAGAGACCTGGTATTAGGAGATCCTACGAAGTTCGCCGAAATACTGTATCGTAAGGAAGTCCCGGGACCAATGAAGCTACTTAGAGAACCTAGCACCAGACGCGCCATAGTGAAATCCTGGTTCTTTATACCGGCAGACACCAGGCCCCTTGCTAACACGTCAGGGCTGGTTCCCCACCTGCTCGTTACCTCGGCGATAGCATGGTGTATAGCGGTTCGCAGAGGGCTAACCAGGGAGGAGGCCTCTTTGCTCAGGCTAGCCTCGATGCTTCACGACATGGGGAAACCAATCGACTTC
>CAYRZG010000139.1:0-3534 GCA_964428695.1 uncultured Desulfurococcales archaeon | reverse complement strand
ACGCGGCCGGCTTAACTTCCGGGTTCGATATGAGTCCGGGTGTTGCCCGGCCGCTCTGGCCGGGCCGGGCGTGTATCAGTAGCCTTTCGGGTTCGGCTTTTAAGCTTTTCGGTGATTCCCGGGTTGTCCCCGTGTGATACCTAGCCTACCCTACGATACGTCCTGTACGCGTTAGTATTCTGGACTGGAGCAGGTTCGGAGGTGCCAAGATACAGTGGTTGTAGGGATACTGAGGAAGATACTCGGCGGCAGACCAGCCTGGGACTACGAGGAGGGCTATCAGCCCGACCCTCTAGCCGGGGTGCCCAGCGAGGTCGAGGCGCTCATAGACGAGGTTATAGTGAGGCTTAAGATGGTCCGTGACGAGCTGGAGAAGCTCAAGTATAAGGTTACCGACGAGATAAACGCGTACTTCGCCAAGTACAAGAGGGCTAGAATGACGGGTAGCAGGGACGAGATGGAGGTGGCCGCCGCCGAGATAGTGTTGAAGAAGAAGGTGCTGAAGATGATACTAGCATACATCAAGCTGCTCGACCTGACAATAGCGAGGGTGCACGATGCTAAGGACGTTAACACTCTCGCCAAGTCCATGCTAAACCTGTCCACCGCCATGAATCTAATACAGGCGTACCTAGCCGAGGAGAGCCCGGAGATGGTGGCGAAGATGTCGACCACGATAATAGAGGCGCAGAACGTGGTGAGGACCGTAGGCCAGCTGGTCAACAGCCTCCCACAGCCGCAGAGCGTGGCACAGCTGGACCCGGAGATCAAGCAGCTACTCGCAATGAGCTTCAGGGAGGCGAACGAGGAGGCAGAGGAGATAGTGCCCAAGCTAGACCCCGTCGCGGAGAAGAAGCTGGACTACGATAAGCTCGAGGCCAGGCTACTCGACTATATCAGGGCGAACAATGGAGTGCTGAAGGTGAGAGAGGCGGCCGCATACCTCGGAGTATCACCCGCAGTAGTCAAGGAGGTGCTCTACAGACTGCAGAAGAAGGGCGTGATAAAGATCAGCGGTGGAGGCCAGGCCTCCACCGCATAGCCCCGGGGCGGGGGGTCCCCGGCCACACCTATTATCTGGGGGTGATGGCGGGATGATGAACCATCCGATACTCGAGCTGGGGAAGAGTGTTAACAAGTATGCGAAGGAGGCTAAGGAGGCGGAGGAGAGGGGTGACTATGAGGAGGCACTCTACAATATTAGGAAGGCGTTGGAGGTGCTGGCCAAGATAATCACATACTACCCAGACCACCCAATGATAGGCACGTATAGGAGACTGTACAAGGTCTACAAGAAGAAGGAGAGGGACCTCATGAACAAGCTGATCCCACAGGCCCAGGGGTCTAACGGTGACGAAGAGTACCATGTCGAGATAAGGTCGAAGCCCAGGGACCCCGACGAGCCTCCGGAGTTCGTGATTAGGGAGAAGCCCAACGTTACATTCGACGACATTGCAGGGCTGGAGGAGGCTAAGGAGGCGATACGGGAGGCTATCATATACCCGATCCAGAGGCCAGACCTGTTCCCCCTGGGCTGGCCCCGGGGCATACTACTCTACGGCCCCCCCGGCACTGGGAAGACGATGCTGGCCGCCGCCGTGGCCAACGAGGTGGAGGGCGAGTTCCTCTACGTCGACGCTGCCAGCATTATGAGCAAGTGGCTGGGCGAGGGCGAGAAGAACGTTAGGAGACTGTTCGAGTATGCTAGGAGGAAGGCGAGGCAGGGGACTCCGGTGATAATATTCATTGACGAGATAGACGCCCTGCTGGGAGTACACTCGAGCGAGGTGGGCGGAGAGGTTAGGGTTAGGAACCAGTTCCTAAAGGAGATGGACGGACTCCAGGATAAGGGTGAAAGCCTACACGTGTACGTGATAGGTGCTACGAACAAGCCGTGGAAGCTGGACGAGCCCTTCATAAGGAGGTTCCAGAAGAGGATCTACGTTCCACTCCCCGACAAGAAGGCTAGGAGGCAGCTGCTCGAGATGCTGACTAGGAAGATAAAGCTAGCTCCCGACGTAGACCTGGACAGGCTCGCTGAGATGCTGGAGGGCTACAATGGCAGCGACATTAGGGACATAGTCTACGACGCATACATGAGGACGATAAGAGAGTACTTCAAGACGGGGAAGGGGCCGAGGCCCGTCAACATGAGGGACTTCGAGGAGGCGATAAGGAGGAGGAGGCCGAGCGTCAACAGGGAGACGCTCAGGATGCTAGAGGAGTGGACTAGACGGCACGGCGCCCTTTGACCGCCACCACCCCCTTCGCCGCCTCGTCGAAGCCCAGAACGTGGAATCCCACCCTGCCAAGCCTCCCGGCGACCCGGCCGGGGAACGTGGCCCCCCTCTTCTTTCCAGGCTCTCCCGTATAGTGGAATAGTATCCCCCCGGGCTTTAGTAGGTCGTAGAGCCTCCTGTAGAACTCCTCGCCGTACAGGTCTCCCGTGGAAGGGCCTATTCTTGGAGGATCGTGTATTATGCGGTCGAAGGACTCCTCCCTCAGCATCCACACTATCCTGGTAACGTCTCCGTGCACCACGTCTATCCTGGGGTCTTCGAGCGCCTCGCTCCAAGGGTTGTGCCTCGCAACAAGTATGACGTTCTCGTCCACCTCCACTGTCACCACGTGGCTGGCGCCCCGGTGGAGGCTCGCTATAGCAGTGTAGCCGAGGCCCATGCAGGTGTCTAGCACAACATGCCCCCTCCTAACCCTGGCCGCCCGTAGCTTAGCCCTCGTATCCCTCCCCGGATCGGTACCCCAGATTCTATGCATGTGGATACCGTTGATCTCGAGGGTAGGCGGAGCAGCTTGGAGTGGGAGGAGCTTATAGTAGCCCCCCTCCCGCACCTCGACGGGCCTTACTCTACCGTCTAGCCCCGCATGGTACGCTTTGCTCCTCGCCTGCGCCGCCTCCTCGAGCCTGGCGGCCTCCACCTCCACACTCCACCTGGGGTGGTGGAATACTATGGTGTCGCCAATCCTCTCTACAATCACATGCCTCCTGCCGAGGTCTACGGTTAGTAGCCTCCTCTCCCCAGAGGGTATGGCGAGTGCCGCAGCTGCCTCCCAGGGTGCCAGCGTAACGCCCGGGACCCTCTTGTACTCGTAGACTTCCACTGTGCCTTCCACAGCCGCTCCCAACAGGGCCGCTGGAGGCGGCCGGAGCTAATAATGTGGAAGTGTATCGTAGAGTGGCATACCCCATATTACTCTCCCAGGCGACTACTGGAATCGCAACGGGATAGTCGGGAGGGGTGAAGGGCTGTGATAGTCTACTGGCTAGAGGAGGAAGAGTGGGAAGAGGAAGAAGAGTACTGGGAGGAAGAAGAAGAGGAGTGGGAGGAGCTTGAAGAGGAGGAGTTAGAGGAGGAGTGGGAAGAGGAAGAGCTGGAGGAGCTGGAGGAAGAGGAGGAGTACTGGGAGGAGGAAGAAGAAGCATAGGAGCCCGATATAACGGTATACGTGTTTTCTTTACCCCCGGCATTGCCCAGAGTCTCCTAGGAGTCCATGGTGGCGCCGCTGGAAGGGTAT
>CAYRZG010000138.1:0-3544 GCA_964428695.1 uncultured Desulfurococcales archaeon | reverse complement strand
CTTCACAGAACCGCAGAGGATGGCGATACCCCTGGTCAAGGCGGGCGCTAACGTGCTCATCTCAAGCCCTACGGGCTCGGGCAAGACGCTCTCAGCCTTCCTAGCCATAATAGACGAGCTCCTCCACTTATCGGAGGAGGGGAGGCTTGAAGACCAGATCTACGCAGTCTACGTCTCCCCGCTTAGGGCGTTAAACAACGACATGAGGAGGAACCTGATCAAACCCCTCGAGGGCATAAGAGCGAAGGCCGGTGAAATAGGGTTTGAAGTGGGAGAGGTAAGGGTTGCAGTGAGAACCAGCGACACCCCACCTTCTGAGAAGCAGAAGATGGTTAGGAGGCCCCCACACATACTGATAACAACTCCTGAGAGCCTCTCAATAGCCCTTGTCGCCCCAAAGTTTAGGGAGAGGCTTGCAACCACACGCTGGGTTATAGTAGACGAGATACACGAGCTCGCGTCGAGTAAGAGGGGTAGCCACCTAAGCCTATCATTGGAGAGGCTCCAGTACCTTGTAGAACAGTCTGGTGGAAGGCTCCAAAGGATAGGGATGAGCGCAACCATACACCCGTTAGACAGGGTTGCACGGTTCCTTGGAGGCTACAACGACGATGGGACCCCCAGGCCCGTGGAGATAGTTGACGCTAGGTTCGCCAAGCCCATAGACATTAGGGTTCTAGCCCCTGAGGTCGACCTAATACACGACCCTGCAGAAGTCGTAAACGAGGCTATCTACAAGAAGCTGGCCGAGCTGATACTACAGCATAGGACAACCCTAGTCTTCACGAACACTAGGAGTGCGACTGAGAGGGTTGTCTACAAGCTGAAGAAGCTCCTAGGAGGCAAGCTGTTAGATGCCGACGAGATAGAGGCGCACCACTCCAGCCTCTCGAGGGACATCCGGCTGGAAGTGGAGGAGAAGTTGAAGAGGGGAGAGCTTAGAGTAGTGGTATCGAGCACAAGCCTGGAGCTGGGCATAGACATTGGCTACATCGACCTAGTCGTACTCCTAAGCAGTCCTAAGAGCGTGTCTAGGCTACTCCAGAGGATTGGGAGAGCCGGCCACAATATACGGCAGGTGAGCAAGGGCCGCATAATAGTGGTTGACAGGGACGACCTAGTAGAGTGTACGGTCCTAGCGAAGAGTGCCATGGACAAGTTCATAGACTCAGTTCACATACCATGTTGCCCTCTAGACGTTCTAGCCCAGCACCTGGTGGGAATGGCGGTGGAGAAGAAGTGGAGCATAGAAGAGGCCTACAGGCTTGTAAGGAGGAGCTATAGCTTCCACAACCTTGACTACGACGACTTCATGAGCGTGCTAAGGTTCCTGGCGGGCCGCTACGGCTTGGAGGAGGAGAGGGTCTACGCCAAAATATGGCTAGACGAGGAGGAGGGAGTCTTCGGCAGGAAGAGGAGCGCCCGCATGATATACCAGCTCAACACGGGCACGATACCCGACGAGGCCAAGATAAGGGTTGTCACCAGGGACGGTAGGAAGGTAGGCTACGTGGAGGAGGAGTTCGCCGAAATACTAACCCCCGGAGACATATTCGTGCTCGGAGGCAAAACCTACAGGTTCATACGCGGAGAGGGCATGGACATAATAGTGGAGCCCGCAGATGGGGCAAGGCCCACGGTGCCGAGCTGGTTCAGCGAAATGCTCCCACTCTCCTTCGACAGCGCCCTACGGGTAGGCGAGTTCCGAGAATGGGCGGCGAAAATGATAGCTGAGGGGAGAAGGGAGGAGGCCGAGAGAATACTAGTAGAGGAATACAGGCTCGAACCCCACGCCGCCAAGGCGATACTAGACTATGTGGAGGAGCAGGTAGCCTACGCTGGAATAGTGCCCGGCAAGAGTGTTATACTGGTCGAGTTCTTCCCCGACGAGGAGGCTGGAGGGTGGAGTATAGTATTCCACACCCTCTACGGGAGGAGGGTCAACGATACACTCTCACGGGCAGCGGCTAGCATACTAAGCGAGATGCGTGGAGAGCCGGTAAGGATAACAGTCTCAGACAACGGGTTCATGCTAACAGTCTCCAGTAAACCCTCAAAGAGCGAGATAAGAATGCTAATAGACAGGCTCCTGGAAGTAGACCTACGCAGGCTACTCGAGAACGTCATATCCAGGACAGAGCTGATGAGGAGAAGGTTCCGCCACGTAGCACAGAGGAGCTTCATGATACTGCGAAGGTATAAGGGTAGGGAGAGGAGCCCCGAGAGGCTACAGTTGAGCGCCCAACACCTCCTAAACATACTCCTGAGAGAATACCCCGACATACCAGTCATACGGGAAACGTACAGGGAGATACTTGAAGACTACATGGACATAAGGAACGCTGAGAGGGTGCTCGAATGGATTAGGACTGGGCAGGTTAAGGTCGAGATAATAGGCCCACTGCCACTACCCACGCCATTCGCCCACGGCATAGTGGTGAGGGGCGCCAGCGACGTGGTCCTAATGGAGGATAGGAAGAAGCTCCTAGCCCTGCTCCACGAGAGGCTGATGGAAATACTTAGAGAGAGGGGATGGCAGCCTACGACTGGAGTGCGAGGATAAACCTTAGAATGTCAGTCCTAGTTATTATCCCGACCGGATTCCCCGTATTATCTACTACAAGGAGGCGGCCGACGCTGTAGAAGTCCATGAGCCTAATAGCCTCTATGATAGTCTCGTTCTCGTTGATCGTGAAAACGTTCCTCCTCATATACTTGGATATGGGCTCGTCAAGCCCTCCTCCATGCCCTATTATCATTGCAATATCGGTGGTGGTGAGGAATCCAACGACCCTCCCAGTGTCGTCTACCACGGGTGCTCCTCTAATGCCCCTGCTGTATAGGTTTTTGGCTGCCTCCCTAACGGTCATGTCATGCCTTAGCGTGTAGAGGCGTCTGGAAGCAACCCTGCCCACCAGCTCGTCCGGTATGACTACGAACTTCTCAATGTCCACTAGGACCTCCCCGGCCTGAGGGTTAATGTTTACTACGAAACCTTCGATTATCAGCCTCTTAGTAGGGCTGCTCTCAACCCTAATCTTGTCCCCACGCTCCAGTATGGAAAGGTCTCCCCCTACCCTAACCAGTGCCCTCGGGTAGTCGCTTCCAAACACGTCCATGATCTCCATGTGGCTTACTGGCATGCGTATCCTGTTACCGTTCTTCTGGACTATGAGGTAGCCGTAGCCTAGGCTGCTCACCTTAGCGGTTCTGCCGAGGACCTCGTAGGCTTTGAGCGTTGGGACATAGCCTCCAGCCGGCCCGGTCCTGCTCTCCACGAGGCCCATGCTCTTCAACCACATTATAACGTTCCTAACGGTCCCCTCATCCTTCCCTAGGGCCTGGGCCACCTCCCTGCTCTTGACCATTGCCTTCCTTCCCTTCTTCTCATAGAGTTCTATTAACGTCTTCAGTATCTGCTTTTGAGAGTCCGTCAGGGTGACCAACTCCCACTACCTCCCCTGTGGGCCTCTGCCGCTCGTAGAAGGTATTCTCAGCTATAAATGTAAATTGACCCTGCGGAAACCCAAACTTTACATTAAAT
>CAYRZG010000137.1:0-3561 GCA_964428695.1 uncultured Desulfurococcales archaeon | reverse complement strand
GACATAGCCTCCAAGATAATACTAGAGGAGGGAGTAAGAGAAGTACACACGGTAACAGGCGACTACGACATACTAGTAAAGGTTGAGGCACCAAGCATTAGAGACATATACAAGATTGTTAGGGAGAAGATTAGGGCTCTCCCCGATGTGGTTGACACGAAAACGCTAGTAGGAGTTAGGGTGGCCGCTAAACAGGAGCCCAGCTAGAATACAAGGATAGTCCAGCCTTGTGACACCCTCTCACCTATTATCTTCCCCACAAACTCTAACGGGACCTTCCCGGCCAGTTTTTCCTCATATCCTCCCGCCCTCGCATAGTTTATACAGGCAACAACAGGGACCCCAGCCTCTCGAGCCATGTTTATGGCCTCTTCCAGTGGGGGACTTCCTCTAGCTAGAGCATCCTCCACTGGGCCGAAAAGTGCCACTTCCACCCTGTCAACCCACTGCTCTCTAGCCGCTACAGCCGCCCATCTAATCGCCAGTGATGATTTGGAGACGTCGCCCGATGATACGACTACGAGAACTTTGCCTCCCATGGCATTTCACCTTCCCTCAGAAGATACTATCTCAACATATACATGTTAATACATACTCAACGCATAAATGATAACTCAATTATTATATCTTCCATAACTTGATTATCAAAGGTGGTGTGGCCGGTGGGCTCGAAGCCCTTCACAAGAGTATTAGACGAGAGCCGATGGACAGGCTATCATTGGAGGCTGTTCACAATAATAGCAGCCAACTATTTCGTTGACGGAGTCATGTTTTCTATCGCACCCCTCCTCCTCTACCTAGTAGCGCCACCTTCCGTCGCATCACTAGTCTTCGCTGCCAACCTTATAGCAGAGGCCCTAGGAGCCATGCTTCTAGGACTATTAGCTGATAGGATTGGCAGGAGAGCGATGTTCGCCGTTAGCCTCGCCTTGGAGGCTGCGGGCCTTATCATGCTATATGCAGCCTACGAGTCTCTTCCCGTGCTTATCATAGGCACTAGCCTTATGACATTCGGTATTGGCGGCGAGTTCGGCGCCGCATATGCAGCTCTGGCAGAACTCTCCCCTGCAAAGCATAGGGGGAAGGCTCTCCTATTGGCAACCAACTTCTGGAATATTGGAGCCGCCGTTATTGCTGCGTTGACTTTAGCCTACCAGTCTATCGCCTCCAGCCCGGGCGAGCAGGCTAGGTATCTTCTAGCCAGCGGCCTGGCCACAGCCCTTCTAGCCGCAGCCTCTAGGCTTGGTATGCCGGAGAGCCCGAGATGGCTTGTTGAGAGAGGCCGCCTAGAGGAGGCCGAACGATGGGTTAGAAGGGCAACAGGCTATACTGGGGGACTCGACCTAACCCCTCCACCCGAGCATGGTATTGGGCTGGCCGAGGCCCTCTCAAAGTACAAGTTTAGGCTTGCAGTGCTTGCGGCTGTCACGATAGCCCAGTATGTCTCCTATAACCTGACAGCCTACTACCTACCCTATGCTCCGGGGTTCGCTTTTGGGGAAGAGGCCGTGGGACTGGTGGTCCTCTACGCGAATCTCGGAGCCTCTATTGGCGGGCTATTACTGGTCCCTATTATTGACAGGAGCCGCATAGCGTCGACAACTTTAAGCTTCCTGCTAGGGCTTCTAACAGCTCTAGCCCTATACTATGCTCATAGCTTTGGCGTTGAAGGATTATTCTACACCGCGCTATTCGTTAACATGATATTCTCCGAGTGGGCCTGGGCTAGTATCAGCGTGTTGCAGAGCGAGCTGTTCCCGACAGGGGTTAGGGCTAGCGTGGTCGGCCTGCTGACTAGCCTTCAGGGTGTGACTGGAGCCCTACTAGTCTACGCCTCCATAGCATTAAGCGTGTCGGCAATGTTCGCCTCCATTATAGGATTGTGGGCTCTCGGGCTAGCCGCCTCCGTAGCGTGGGCTGTGAAGGGCTTCGAGCCCGCCGGCCGGAGTCTAGAGGAGCTGGTAGGGTGAGGAGTATGGCTTCCCGTGAGAGGCGTATCCCTGTGGCCCTAACCATAGCGGGAAGCGATAGCGGGGGAGGTGCTGGGATAGCGGCCGACCTTAAAACATTCGCGGCCCTCGGCGTTCACGGGACCCTCGCTATCACAAGCGTGACCGCCCAGAATACTATTGGAGTTCAGGCTGTCTACGATCTTCCGGCGGAGATGGTTGTGAAGCAGATAGAGTCTGTATACTATGATCTGGGAGTCGACGCTGCGAAGACTGGAATGTTAAGCAACTCTTCTATAATAGAGGCGGTAGCCCGTACAGTGGAGAGGCTCGGTTTCCCCCTGGTTGTGGACCCAGTGATGGTTGCCAAGAGTGGGGATCCTCTCCTCCGGGAGGACGCTATTGATGCTCTCCGGGAGAAGCTGATTCCTGTGGCAAAGATCGTCACTCCCAACAAGTTTGAGGCTGAGAGACTGGCAGGTGTGAGGATAGACGGTATTGAGGATGCTAAGAGGGCTGCTAGGGTAATAGTTGAGAAGCTCGGCTCCGAGGCGGCTATAGTGAAGGGCGGCCATCTACAGGGCCCAGCTAGCGTGGACGTATTATACTACAGGGGTTCCTATAGGCTGTTTGAAGCACCGAGAGTAGAAGGGTGCACCCATGGGACGGGATGCTCCTTCTCAGCCGCCATAGCGGCGGAGCTGGCCAAGGGAAAGGATCTTCCAAACGCTATCGAGACCGCTAAGAAGTTCATTACTATGGCTATAGACTACGGGTTCAGGGTTGGCAGGGGCCACTGCCCTGTTAACCCAACCGCTTGGTTGGCTATACCGGCCGAGACCTGGAGGGCTGTAGAAGCGGTCGAGGAGGCCGCATCACTCCTCCTCAGGGAGGAGTCTCGCGTATCACCCCATATCCCAGAGGTTGGAACCAACATTGTACAGGCTCTACCATACCCCTATGCCAGGACTCCCAGGGATGTTGTCGGCGTGGAGGGGAGGATTGTCAGGCTGGCTGACGGTAGGCTTAGAAAGGTGGGTCCCGCCAAGCCTGGCGCCTCAAGCCACATGGCCAGGCTAGTACTTGCTGCAATGAGGTTCGATCATAGTGTGAGAGGGGCGGTCAACTTAGCCTATAGTAGGAGCCTGGTTGAGGCGGCCGAAGATCTGGGGCTATCGGTAGTGGCTGTTGACAGGCTGAGAGAGCCCAATGACGTTGCCGGCGTTGAGGGTAGGAGCATGGAGTGGATCGTGGAGAAGGCTGTTGAAGTTGCCGGCCGGGTCCCAGACGTGATATTCGATAGGGGAGCTGTTGGCAAGGAGGCTATGGTGCGTATTCTAGGCTCTGGTGCTGTGGACGCCGTTAGGAAGACGCTTAAGATAATCTTGAATGCTAGGGGTGGTGGAAATGTTTGAAGCCTACACGAGTAGAGCGGCTGTACACAGGGAGAGTACACTTTCCAGACTAATAATTTCCACGGCATTGAAAAGGCTAGAGGCTTGCATGACGCCAGAGGTCTCTATAGCAGGGGCTGGTCCAGCCGGCCTTACGGCGGCCTGGAAGCTTGCCGAGAAGGGGGTTAGGGTATCGGTATTCGAGAGAGGTCTAGGCG
>CAYRZG010000136.1:0-3573 GCA_964428695.1 uncultured Desulfurococcales archaeon | reverse complement strand
ACCCCCTCCTCTGTATAGGTTTTAGGAATAAGAGCAAGTGCGGGTATGATGACCTGAGCGGCCTGCTCGCTAAGATAGTTCTCTCAGCTGAGCACCTCACCTTGTCGATAACTGACGTGTCAAAGATGCTAAAGAACATGGGGCTCCCCGAGGCGCCCTGCAGCGTCTTCGGCAGGGTGGTCTTCAGGAGGATCCCCTGGGTGAAGCTTGAGGGAAGGCGTATCAGCCTAATGTGGGGTAACCCCCTGAGGAATCCCCCCTCAAGGCTCTGTAGTAGGTGCATTCCAAGCGTTCGAAGGGTCTGCGAGTACTACGTGTCGAAGGGTGGCAGTATAGCTAATCCATCACCAAGCCTCCTCAATCGCGCTCTCACCGAAGCCCTTGAGAGAGCTGTCGACGATGTTTGGAGGGAGGCGTGGAGGGCTAGATTCGCTATCTACGGCCTTAGGGAGAACGCCCTGAGGCCTTACAAGATCTATAGAGATGCAGCCATCGCCTTCGGCGTGGATGGTGATTGGATTAAGGGCCACTTAGACACTAGGATCCTCGGAGACGGCTACAGAGTCGACCTCTTCGATGAGGCGAGAGTTGAGGATGAGGAGATAGTACTCAAGCGTAAACCCATGAGGTGGGAGGTAGAGAAGGGCCACCTAGTAACTCTAAGGGAGGGGAAGCCTGCCGCGGTCTTCTTCAGGGAAGAGTACGTGAAGGATCCCCTACTAAGGCTGAGCTTCCACGGTACCGTCTCCAAGGTTTACTTCGACTACATTGACGGCCTCGTGACTGTTAGGCTCTCACCAGCTAATAGGCCTTCTAGGATATACCCCGAGATTCTCTCTGACATTATTAGCGAGAGGCCGGAGGTGGCGAGTGGGGTGGTTGCCATGGAGGTCAACGTTGAACTAACGCAGCTCGAGCTCATGGGAGTTACTGCTATGGAGATAGGCACTGTCAGCAAGCTCAGTGAGGCCGCTAAGAAGCTTGCGGGGGGAGAGGAGGTAGGCCCCCAGGAGATCCTCGCCCTCTACTTCGGCGGCGTCCCCAGGTATCTCCGAGAATTCGGGAGGTGAGGTTGGGCTTGGCTAGGATCGAGCTGTGCCAGGCAGTACTTGAGGCCGCTAGGGGGGCGTCTCAGCCCAGCAGGTACCTAAAATTGAATGAGAGCCAGAAGAAGGCCCTGGATCTCCTGGTTAGCATAATTAACGCTAATAGGGATGTCCCGCTAGGTGCCGTTCAAGGGCCTCCCGGCACGGGTAAGACAAGCATAATCGAGGCCTTCGCGGAAACAGCGTTACCCGGGTTCCTCGAGGAGGTTGGGGCTAGAGACCTCATACTCTATGTAGCGCCTACAAACTACCTGGCTGTGCAGGCCTTCACGAGAATAACGGCTGCGCTCTTGGCCAGGGGAGGGTTCAAGCTGAGGGACATACTGGACATGACGAGGGTCTATGGCCACAAGATAGTCCCAGGCCGTTGCAAAGAACTTGAGAGGAGGTACGGCATCCCTGAAGAGCTAGTGAAACGAGTGGCCTACGGTGACATCGAGCCAGGTGTTGTGAGGCTCATCTTCTCTACAGAATTTCAGAGGGTTAGTGGTAGGCTTCGGGGTAGGCCTGGCAAGACTCATCTTATAGTTGATGAGGCAAGCAAGTCGCCATACTTTAGGGCCTTCATATCGGTAGCCGATGAAATCATGAGGTTCAGCGATTACCCTGCGTCACTCGTGGCTCTCGGGGATCCCGAGCAAGCAATAGCTGTGCCTGAAGGGTTCAGGTCTAGCGTTCCCCTCCTCATGAATAAGATCATTAAGATTCTCCACGAGTTAAGCCTTGAAAATGATAATTATGTATTCCTAAATATAACCTATAGAATCCCTAAGCCAAGCGAAGAGCCAATCAGCCACGGTTTCTACGATGGGAGACTACAGGCCCACCATAGAGCGGAGTATAAGTTGAGGAGTATAAAGTATATCTTCGAGGATAACAGGAGGAGGGTCATCGGCCTGCTCAGGAGCCTCGGCGCCGATGACTCAGAGACTATGAGGATACACGATGCCATATATGGTGCGGTCACTTCAGACACCCCCATAGTGGTACTTGACACTAGAAGGGAGTTCACGCCAGCCTCTAGGAAGGTCCCTACATACGACGCATTTAGAGCTCGGGTCGCTACTAAGGCTGCACTCGTGCTTCAGGCATATGCCTCTATCGAAGGGGACTCATCCTACTTCAAGACAATAGTTACCTCGCCCTACAGCGATATGGCGTCTAACATAGGATTTGTGTTCGCATCCAAGTATGCAAGTAGGGCTTCAAGGCTGCTACCCCCTGACTCCGTGACTGTTCACTCCCTCATTGGGGGGGAAGCTGACGCTATAGTAGCTGTCATGGGGAAGGAGTACATGTCCGGTTCTCTTAGGCCTTCATTGTTAGTGGATGACAACGCGCTACTAACCATTTACTTTAACGAGCCTCAAGTGCTCAACGTCCAGCTTAGCAGGCATAAGAGACTCCTAGTCTTAGTGGGTAGCGTTGACAGGCTGGCGGCCATTAGGGGGAGGAGGGAGTGGAGAAAGCTTTCAAGAACCGCGGAGAGAATAATTGACCTCGAGAGGAGGGGGCAAGCCCTCCGCCTCCCTCTGAGAACCTGACAACCCTCAGGCTTTACGGCTACACCCCTCTAATACGCGTCATGCAGTGCCACGATACTCTAGGTGTCGGTAGGTGTAGCGGGCTTGGGGAGAGTCTCTAGCCTGCAGCGGAACCCGTGGAGGGAGATGCCGCCACATAGGACTCTAGGCGTATATACTGAGCATGGGTTAACACCCGATCTACTGGAGTCCTTCTTCACCCTAGCCGAGAGTGTCGGGTGTAGATTTATCTATGACCCCTTCGTGGGTAGCGGCGTTGTAGCCGTCTATTCTCAGGACAAATGCATGCCTTTCGCCGGGGCTGATTCGAATCCTTGGAGCCTCATCCTAGTGAAGGCTAAGACCACTAGGCTGAATTGGTCAGCGGTTAAGTCGTGGGCTGAGAGAGCTGCTTGGGAGGCTCGAGAGGTCGAGCCCCTGATACCTAGTCCAAGGCTCTCCAGGTACCATGACCCCTCCACACTAGAGGACTTGGGAAGGCTGAGGGCCCTGATCGAGGAAGCCCCCAGCGAGTGGAGACCCCTTCTCCTCTCAGTCCTAACTAGGATTGCCGAGAAGTGGAGCATGCTTAGGAGGACGCCGGCTCCCAGGTTTAGGCGCCGCCCCCTAGGGCGGGGCGATGTTTACTCGGAATACTTCAACCTTCTCATCCAGGCTGTGGGCGAGCTCGAGGCCAGAAGCTATTGCGCCCCTGTGGAGGTTTATATGGCGGATTCATCCACATGGATACCGCTGAGCGTCTGCGGGATCGTGACCAGCCCTCCCTTCGCGAACAACATAGACTACGTAAGGCACACTATGCTAGAGCTACTATGGTCGGGTATAGCTAGAGACAGTAGTGAGCTTGGATGGGTGAGAAGCCTTCAAGTACCAGCCTGCGAGGCGGCCTCGAGGAGCTGGAAGCCACGCTCGGTGCACCCCTG
>CAYRZG010000135.1:0-3637 GCA_964428695.1 uncultured Desulfurococcales archaeon | reverse complement strand
TTGCCGGAGACGAGGTGCCAGCAGGGTTGAAGATATACCTGGTAGATACCGTGATGGGGGCGTTCGCCCTCAATGAGGATAAGGAGATTGTAGACTACGAGCTGGCCCCGAGGGACATGGACGAGGCAGTCTACGAGGCTATGAAGATAGAGGAGGGCCAGGTATACGGCCCCCTTGCCAAGCTCCTGGAGAGGCTTAAGGGTAAAGCGGAGAAGATAGTCGTGGAGGAGGACGAGCTAGCCAGGAATATTGCGAGGCTAGGCTTCGACACTTCGACCGAGCCTGGGAACGAGGTGGCCTTCTGGGTTCGAGAGAACCTTTTCCGCCTCGCGGTCGAGAAGGGATTCGCCTCTAGCGAGGAGGAGTTCGCCAACTGGCTGTTCGAGGTAGAGCTCGAGTATACTAGGAGGAAGCTGAGGAAGGCTGCAGAGAAGCGTGACATGCTGGCAGCCCAGGCCATTAGAGCGATAGACGATATTGACAGGACCGTCAACCTCTATGTTGCCAGGCTGAGGGAGTGGTATAGCCTCCACTTCCCCGAGCTTAACGACCTGGTGAAAGAACACGAGGACTACGTTAAGATAGTGGCGGAGCTGGGCCACAGGAACAACATAACCGAGGAGAAGCTGAGGGAGCTTGGCTTCAGCGAGGCTAAGGCTAAGAAGATAGCCGAGGCGGCGAGGACCAGTATTGGAGCAGACCTCTCAGAGTTCGACATTGAAGCGGTGCAGACTCTCGCCAGAATCACCGCCGAGCTATACAAGCTGAGGAGGCAGCTAACCCAGTACATCGAACAAGTGATGAAGGAGGTAGCCCCCAACATTACAGCCCTCGTAGGCCCGCTCCTCGGAGCCAGACTCATCAGCCTCGCAGGCGGCCTAGACAAGCTTGCCAGGATGCCCGCGAGCACCATACAGGTGCTCGGAGCCGAGAAGGCTCTCTTCAGGGCGCTGAGGACAGGTGGGAAGCCGCCAAAGCACGGCATAATATTCCAGTATCCCGACATCCACAGGAGCCCCAAGTGGCAGAGGGGTAAGATAGCCAGGGCCCTAGCGGCTAAGCTCGCCATAGCAGCCAAGGTGGACGCGTTCACGGGCAGGTTCATAGGAGACAAGCTGAGAGAGGACCTTAGGAGGAGGATAGAGGAGATTAAGAGGATATACGCCAAGCCGCCTAAGAGGAAGCCCGAGGCAAAGCCTGCCAAGAGGCCGCCTGCTAGGCCCGGAGGAAGGCGTGGCAGGAAGGGTAGGAGGGGAAGGCGTGGACGTGGTAGAAGGTAGCGTGGGGTGAGAGTGATGGAGGTAGTGAAGGTTGAGGAGCACCCCAAGTTCAAGGGTGTCTACGTGGTAGAACTCGAGGACGGCTCACTGAGGCTCGCAACCAAGAACCTGGTGCCCGGCCAGAGGGTTTACGGTGAGAGGCTCTACCAGTACGACGGCGTAGAGTATAGGGAGTGGAACGCCTACAGGAGCAAGCTGGCCGGAGCGCTACTCAAGGGTCTTGAGGAGATGCCGATAAGGGAGGGCGACAGGATACTATACCTTGGAATAGCCAGCGGTACGACAGCCAGCCATGTGAGCGACATTGTGGGCCCGAAGGGTAGGATCTACGGCGTCGAGTTCGCCCCGAGGGTTATGAGAGACCTCATACTAGTCGTGAGGGAGAGGAAGAACATCTACCCAATACTAGGAGACGCCCGGTTCCCAGAGAAGTACCGCCACCTTGTGGAAGGCGTGGACGGCCTATACGCCGACGTTGCCCAGCCCGAGCAGGCTTCGATAGTCGCCAGGAACGCCAAGTTCTTCCTAAGAGAGGGCGGCTACCTGCTGCTCGCCATCAAGGCTAGGAGCATAGACGTTACCACCGAGCCGAGCGAGGTGTACCTCAGGGAGATTAGGACGCTAGTGGACTCCGGCTTCGAGATCAAGGACGTGGTACACCTAGACCCGTTCGACAGGGACCATGCAATGATCTACGCTCGCTACCATAGGGGGTAGCCTGTGCCGGGCGACGGCGCCAAGAAGCTGGTCGAGAAAAGGTATAGGGAGGAGCTTAGAAGGCTCCAAGCCTACTGGCCAGCCGAACATCTAACCCTAACCCAGCTAGCCGAGGGTAGGAGAAGCATACGCCTCCACAACGGGGAGACCCACGTTTTCAGCGAGGAGGAGGTCCAACTCCTCCTCTCCCGGGTCCCAGGCTACTTCCACGACCACATGACAGTACCTATACTGCTACGCTACACCCGGAGCCCCCAAGGGTCCCGGTACATAGTCCTGGGAGGAAGGTGGCAGAGGAGGCTCGTCGAAATACTCCTCAGGGGCGACTATAGCTTCGACGGAGTAGGCGAGCTTAAAGTATCTGAGTTCATAGAGCTTGCGAGGAAGTATAGGAGCCTTATATTTGTAGGCCTCACACTATAACACTCACGGCCATACGTGGGCGGTAAGCCCCCAGGCGAATGGAAGGTGCTACTGGTGTGAGCTCGGAGGCCGTGAGCGGGAGACAGCAGGCTGCCGCCAGCATACGGGCGGTTATAGTCGCCGAGTGGATGGAGAAGCGTGCAATGATAGAGGCTGCAATCGAGAAGGTTGTAGCGGAGCTCGGAGACTCGGGGCTCCCCGAGGTTGCAAGCTACCTCGCGGCTGGGGGTAAGAGGTTCAGGGGGTTCCTAACACTCCTCGCAGCAGAGGCTCTGGGAGGCCGTGCGGAAGACGCTCTAGACGCCGCCGTAGCCGTGGAGCTGGTGCAGGCGGCCAGCCTCGCAATAGACGATATCATAGACGGTGACGAGTACAGGAGGGGCAGGAGGGCCGCCCACCTAGTACACGGCGTCGCAAAGACAGTTCTCGCGAGCCTACTCCTCATCCCAGTCAGCCAGAGGCTAGTCGAAAAGCTAGGCTTCAAAGCACTATACCACGTGATAAGAGCCTGGGCGAACACGGTAAGGGGCGAAATACTAGACGCATTACTAGCCGAGCTAGTCCCCGCGGACCGCTACCTGGAAGTATCAAGGCTCAAGACAGGCAGCCTTTTCCGGCTGAGCCTCATACTCGGAGCCCTAAGCGCCAACGCAGACCAGGAGACAGTCGAGAAGCTAGGCAGGTACGGCGACCTACTAGGCATAATATACCAGCTAGCCGACGACATAGCAGACTACAAGAACTCCCAGAAAGGCTCCGGAAAGAAGAAGGAGCCAGGACTAGCACTCTTCGAGAAATGGGCCAAGACAAGACACCCCCAAGCACGGGACCCCGCAGAAGCAGCACTAGAAGACCTAGCCCAACACATACGCGCTGCGAAGGCAATCATAGAAAGCCTAAACCTAGCCAGGGAGAAGGCCATAATACTAGAACACATACCAGAATTCATGGCGGAAAAAATGCTGGAAGAGGCAGGACTCCACGTAAAACTAGCCCTCCTGCTACAAGGAAAGGATTAAACCCCCACAACCCAAACCAACGCTTATGGGAGCCGGGGTGGCCGAGCGGTCTAAGGCGGCGGGCTGCAGTGGACTATAAAACCGCCCATCGCAGAGACCCGTTAGTTCCCGGGTTCGAATCCCGGCCCCGGCTCCACAGGGGTGCCGCCGTAGTATAGCCCGGCCCAGTATGCGGGCCTTTCGAGCCCGTGACCCGGG
>CAYRZG010000134.1:0-3641 GCA_964428695.1 uncultured Desulfurococcales archaeon | reverse complement strand
CGGGGCCGCGCCCTCATACATTCCCACGGGCACCCCTCCATTGGTAGACCTTGACTGGTTCGCCCCAGTAATACCGGGGCGACAACCTTTTATTCCTCAGATTCCAGTCTCTCCCAGGCTATATAAGTTTTTCGGCTATCCTAGTGCTCCTCTAGCCTCGCCCCCTCCCCTCCGAGTGTAACCTCGTGTATAGACTTCGCCAACGGGTTGAGGCGCGCAACGATATCCCAGACCCTCCCCCTGGGAGCCAGTATTATGACCGAGCCTCCCCGGCCGGCCCCGGTTAGCTTGGCTCCAAGCGCCCCGGCAGCCCTGGCCTCGTGGACGATCCTCTCGATAGCGAGGCTAGACGCTCCCATAGCGTTTAGGAGGCCCTGGTTTAGATCCATGAGTGTGCCTAGTAGCCTAGCGTCGCCCCTCCTAAAAGCTTCCAGTGCCAGGTCTACTATCTCGTCTGCCGCCTTGTATATGTGGGTGGAAGCCCTCCAGGTCGACTCGGCCCTGGCTAGTACTGATTCCACGACCTCCCTCGTACTCCTCGGTATACCCGTGTCTACGACGATGAGAGAGGTTTCGGGGGGGAGTCGTATCTCGACCTTAACGGGCGGCTCGCCTCTCCTGTAGACTATTCCTCCGCCTTCGAAGGCGATAGTGTTATCGACGCCGCTAGGCTTGCCATGGGCGACCTTCTCGGCCTCGAACCCGGCTCTCACGAGTCGCCGCCGGTCCAGGGGGCTGCCGTGGAACGCAGTGTAGGCTAGAGCGTAGGCTACCGCGAAGCTCGCGCTGCTACCGAGCCCCGCCCCTACCGGAAGCTGGGACTCTACGAGGGCCTCGTGCGGGACTATACTGTAGCCGTACTCGTCCTTTAGGAATGCGAGCATGCGTGCTAGCGGTAGAAGCCTCTGGTCGGAAGGCTCGAGTGTCTCGGGGTCGATGCGGGCCTCCAAGCCTATTGAGGGGCTTACGACTGTGATCTTGCCGCCTCCATCTGCTATTGTGACGCGGACCCTTAGGGATATTGCCGCCGCCAGGCTCCTGCTACCCTTCACTACGAAGTGCTCGCCGAACAGTATAACCTTGCCCGGGGCGCTCGCGGCTGCCCTCACTCTTCCCAAGCCGGCTGGAGCACCTCCCAGTCCTGCACGTATGTTTTCCCCAGCCTTAACGCTAGCTCCGCCTTATACAGTTCCATGCCTAGGTAGGCGGCGTGCTCCGAGCCTATGCCAGTCTCCCTCACAATAGTCCTCATGAGCCCTCGGGCTCTCCGGCCCGCCCACTTGCGGGTCCCGTCCCGCCCCCGGTACTCGACTATAATTAGCCCCCTCTCATGGTCTACGCTTATCACGAAATACCCCTCCTCGAGCCTGGGCTCCACATAGTCTGGGGCCATCCGTGCACCCTCAGGGTCGAGGTGTGAGGGTGGGGGAGGAGAACGCTGCTTCACCACTAGGAGCCTGGAGGCGCCCAGACCTAGGGGTGGGCTCCTCCTCGCCCAAGAGTCGGCTACCAAGTCGAGGGCCGCCCTGGCCTCGGCCGCCGCGTGTATGGTGTGGTACTGGTCTTCTACGACGAGGAAGACCGAGGCTCTCAGCTCGGCCGCGAGGCTAGCCAGGACAGCGTAGACCCCGTGAGTGTCGGCCTCCAGGCTGGTCGCGACGTTCGCGGCGGAAAACCATAGCGGCACACCCAGCTTTGAGGCGAGCTTATACCTCTCGGCTGTAGCGGAGAAGTCGACCAGCGGGACGCCTACCACCGGGTCCGCCATGAGGCGTGTGAACCCATGCTCCCGCAGCTTTCTCACAGCCTCCCCTATAAGCCCCGGGTCCCTGTCTCCAACGACGACCACCGTGTCCCCCGGCACCCTGCTGGGAAGCTTCAGGGCGGTAGCCGGGGATACTAGCACCCCCAGTGCCCCAGCTTCTACTAGCCTCCCGGCATCCTCGTCGCTGGGAGCCTCGGCTAGCACGGGGATCCCTGCCCTCGACAGCCTCTCGACGAGACCCTCTGCGATCCTGGTATAGCCGGGGTCCCCGCTGTGCCCGACCACTATTATCTCGGCTCCCTCGCCGATATACCGCTCTGCCAGAGCATCCGGGTCGCCGGCAGACGCCGGTATCTCGGCGGCAAGCACTAGAGGAGGCCCCCTCTCCGCCACCGGGACCCCGCCGATGGTGAAGGCCACGCTAAACTGGAGCCTGGGCCTCCCGAGCCGCAGGTAGTCTTCGGCCGCAATACTCCGGCTGAGCCGACCCCCCTCAGCTAAATGGTCGAGTATCACGGGCAGGAGGCCAGGGTCCCTGGAGGCCTTGAACGCCGGAACTCCTAGCGCCTGCTCTACCAGGCTCGCGTCGCCCTCGACGCTGCCGGGGATCAGTATAAGGTCGCCCCTGGGCGGCGGGTGGCGGCGAAGTAGAGCTGCTAGACTCCTAGCGTTAAGTATGCCTATGGCCGCCACGGGGAGGGCGTGTACTACTACTTCTAAACTCCCCTCTCTAACCGCCCTGCTACGTGAGACTAGCTCTTCTATGATCGGCTTGGCGGTCGTGCTAGTCAATACTATGACTTTCATTCTCCCACGATCACCTTGTACGACTCTATTATCTTAACAGACGAGCTAGACCCTAACCTGTCGGCCCCGCTGGCAAGGGCTAGCAGGGCGTCCACGGCATTCCTAATACCGCCTGCCGCCTTCACCTTCAAGCCTAGAGGCTTGGCCAGTTGGGCTACCCGTAGCACGGTGAACACGTCTCCCCCCTTACTGTAGACGCCGGTGCTGGTCTTAGCATAGTCTGCCCCAGCCTCCGCCACAGACTTTACTAGGAGTGCGAGGGTATCGTCGTCTAGGAGGGGGGCTTCCACTATGACCTTGACAGTCTTGACTCCAGCCTCGCGAGCCTCCTCCACCAGGCCGGAGAGTTCGCCCTCTATGAGTGCCTGGTCTCCAGCCTTCGCCGCCTGAATATTGGCTACAATGTCAACCTCCTCTACAAGTCCCGCTACAGCCTGGATCTCAGCACGCTTGGCCTCGCCAGCCTGGAAGCCCCCGGGAAAGCCTATTACCGTGCACAGCCTCACACCCAGATCCTCCGCGGTCCTAGCGGTTCTAACAACATGGTATGGCGTGAGCATCGCGCAGTGGAAGCCATACTTTACAGTCTCCTCCACCACCCTAAGCGCGTCTTCAAGGCCCGCGTTCGGCGCTAGGAGCGTGTGGTCTATCACCGAGGCGAGCTTCTCGGGCGAGTCGAACCTCCTAAGCTGCTCTTCCAGGCTACCTAGTATGCCAGCCATGATTACCCCACCCCACCCTGACGCCGCCTGTCGCGGGGTAAAAGTGGTGTCCCAGAGGACACTGTCCCCACTATTTTAAGGCGCCGAGTAATTGTTTCGACCTGGAACCGGGGTGGGCAGAGTGTCGGCCAGCCTGCCGCTTAGAAGGATAGACAAGTATACCTGGATGATACCTAAGGGTGCCAAGCACTGCATGAGGGTCCCCTCCATAATCTACGCCGACAATTTCCTAATCGAGAAGATGAAGCAGGATCTAACACTAGTCCAGGCAGCCAACGTCGCATGCCTCCACGGCATACAGAAGTACAGCATAGTAATGCCCGACGGCCACCAGGGCTACGGGTTCC
>CAYRZG010000133.1:0-3668 GCA_964428695.1 uncultured Desulfurococcales archaeon | reverse complement strand
TTAGGGCTTGGCGGATGAGCTCGCTCCTGGAAAGTCCGAGTTCTACCGCTATCCTGTCGACAAGCCTTAGTTCCGCGGGAGGTATTTTGAATGTGACTATTCTCGGCTTCTCGCTCCTCTCACCATAGACTATGATGGGGCTAGGTATCTGCTCCATGACCCGCACCCTTAACATAGTATTACCAGAAGGGAATAGTTACCCTACAGTGTGGCCGAGTACTTCTCCCCCACCCCTACCCGTAAGTATTAGTTGCCTTGTCCGGGACTATTCTTAATATTAGGAGGCTAGTGTCACCCGGTAAACTCTATCTTAGTTAGGTTGAAGCTGAGTAGATAAGACTTCCCAGCAGACGCGGCTTCAATAGACCAGCTGGTCACTACCGGTAGGTTCACTTTATCGTCTACTGTTATTGCCATAGTTATTCTGCTGGCGGCCCACTTGTTAGGCGGGTTTAGCACGAATGGCTCCGTCTGGATTATTATTGCATTAACCTCATTCCCGTTGTAAATGGTCTTCCCTGTGGCTATGTTTAGGTCTACAAGCCTGCTTATATTGACGTTTCTAGGCTTCGTTATGCTGGCTAGTAGGTTCCAGTCTATTTGTAGATAGTCTGCCAGGTAGACTGGGAGATATATGGGTGCGGCGCCGGGAAATGGGTCGTATGCTACTATGGTCCCGTTTGGTGAGATAGTATAGTTTACCCCGGTGAAGAAGGCGTCTTCAAGCTCGACTATGTAGCCTCCGGTATAGTTGAATATGATGGTCCCGTTTGGCAGTATTTTGGAACCGCTCACTAACCCGTTATCATTATATGTATAGCGTATTTTGTAGAGGAGCGTCCCGTTGGCATCGTATAGTTCGCCCACGCCGGACCTGTTGGCTGGATTGTTGTAGAGCTTCGCCATATACGTGTTGCCTTCTAGGTCTTTTACGGTGTACTCAATATAGGTTACCTTGTCGAGTATGTTGCCCGGCGCATTAATGGAGGCGATTAGGCGGAAGGGTTCAAGCTGCTGATAATATATTATGACGCCTATGACTCCCAGGACGACCATGAGTGCAAACGATGATACTATGAGTATTTTGGCGTCCACCAACCCCTACCACCGTCGGCCAGTTGGCAAGCCGACACCATTAGTATTTAACCGGTGCTGGAGCAGGGAGGCACAGCTTAAAATCCTGGGAGGCGGGCGTCGCTCTGGGGGAGATAGGATGACGCTCGGCCTAAACAAGGGGACTAATGCCCAAGGGCATATGGGATGGGTACTTGTGAGGTGTAGGGTCTGCGGCCGCTACCTAAGCCTTTCAGGGCAGATGCCAGGATCTAGGAAGGTCGAGGTCGTATACTACTGTCCACATTGCGCAAGAGACTACGGGGCATACTTCTGCCATGCTGATGCCAGAGCTATGCACTACCGCTGCCCCTTCTGCGGCAGGCAGCTGAAGCTCGCGACACCCCTACCTCAAACCTGAGGTCCAACCACATGGGCGGGGGAGTAATCGTAGAGGAGCAGGTGTTCCACGGGCATTATAGAGTGTTACTAGTCAGAGCTGGAGGTAAACACCTATACTCTATAGACTACTATAGGAAGTTGGACGCTAAACCCGACTGTCACAAAACGCTCTCAACGGAAGGGTCCCCCGCAAGCATATGTTACGTCCAAATATCGAAAGGGTGCGAGGCTGTAATTGTAGAGGCCAGCGGGCGAATAGAACTGGTAAACCTAAGACTAAATGTTGACGCCTCAGAGGATCCAGCAAGCGGAGACCTCGGCAAGGCTAGGGAATACTGCCTGGAGCGTGTAGAGAAATGGCTCTCCAAGGTAGAAGAGTCTGCGGGCTAATATCGGGGGGAAAGGATAGCAACTACGCCTTCTACAAGGCGCTCCGGGAGGGTGCCACTCCAGCATGCATCCTATCTATAAGACCGAAGGCCAGCGATAGCTGGATGTTCCACGTACCCCTAGTAGACCTAACCAGGCTGCAGGCCAAGGCAATGGGTCTCGAAGATAGACATATCATAGCCGAGGTTTCGGGTGTTAAGGAAAAAGAGGTCGACGAGCTAGAGGAAATACTCCGCGAGGCCAGGGAAAAGTGGGGTTTCGACACGATAAGCGTTGGAGCCCTAGCGTCGCGCTACCAGAAGGAGAGGATAGAGAGGATTGCTGAGCGAATAGACGTGGACGTATACGCCCCACTATGGATGGTTGACCAGGAGGAGTATATGAGAGAGATAGTCCGGGAGGGACTCCGGTTCATACTCGTGAAAATATCCGTCATGGGCCTCGAACCCGACCTCCTAGGGAAGCCTATAGACGAAGAGCTAGTAGAGGTGATCCTTGATAGAGCCCGCAAATACGGGTTCAACCCCGCATTCGAGGGAGGCGAGGCTGAAACACTTGTTGTAGACGCTCCACACTATAAGATGAGAATCGAGGTTAGGGGCAAGCCCGTCCGGAAGGGTCCCTTCGAGTGGGAGCTAGTAGTAGAGGAGGCTAGACTTACCCCAAAACCCGGGTTCATAGTCTAGCCGTAGAGTAGCCTGGCGGAGTTCTCCCTGGCAGCCTCTGCCACGGTCTCCGGCTTGGTACCCCGCAGCTCTGCCACTATTTTTATGGACTCGGGAATCATTCTGGGGTCAAGCCGGAGACCTCTATACTTGTAGGGGCCGTCGCTCTCGAACACTATCGATTCTAGAGGGGCGTGTCTCGCTACCTTCCTGTGCTTCTCTTGTATCTTAATAGCTGGGTTCAACGAGATCTTATAGCCATAGGACACTATCTCGTCTATCAGGTTTAAGGGCCCCGTGTACCAGTGGAACATCGCCTTCCTAACCCCTTCTTCAACTAGGATCTCCAGCAGGGGGCGCCAGGCGTTCGGAGCATGCAGTGTAACGTAGGCGTCGATCTCAGACGCCGTTCTTAGGAAGAGCCTAACTATCTTAACCTGAGCGTCCCAGGTTTCTAGGGGTAGGAATTTAGCGTCCAGCCCGACTTCCCCAATACATGCTATCCCGTGCCTGACGGCTAGGCGGGCCAGCTCTTCTGCCTCCGATAGACTTCTCTCTCTTATACTCCAGGGGTGAAATCCAGCGCATGGAATTATTCTTTCTGGGAATATTTGATAGTATTCTATTGTCTTTAGGAATGACTCTACATCTTCGCTAACCGCTACTATCACGGTGTCCTTAGCATTTGAGAGTATCTCTTCTACCTCGCTTAGACTGTACTCGTGCAGGTGGCAGTGCATGTCATAGATCCTCGCATCCACCGACATGGATCTCAGCCTCCAAGCTCTCCACGTACTCTCTAACTCTGCGTAGGAGGGCTATCAATATGGCTCCCGGTAGGAGGCTGTATAGGACGAAAACTATACGCCAGTGGACAACAGCCTCGGGGGGCAGGAAGCCGGCTAGGCCATATTCGAAGAACACGGCACCGCCAGGGGTGGGCGACATTACCATAACGTGTGATACTTCTAGTGCAAGGAAGCTAAGGAACACGCTCCGGAGGTCATATGATGTGAGGGGGCCTCCAACGAGTACTAGTATGCTGACAGTCTCAAGCATGTGGCTCGCCAGAGTTAGTGTGAGGGCGGGCAATACTCTGGAGGCTGAAGCACTCTCGCGTAGAACTAGGAGAAACTGGCGTCTCTGACGTAGGATATA
>CAYRZG010000132.1:0-3676 GCA_964428695.1 uncultured Desulfurococcales archaeon | reverse complement strand
GTCGAATGTTAGGTCTGCCTGCCATAGGTAGCCTGGCTTCTCCGTGTATGTGTCCCAGCCTGGCTCGAAGTCGTGGACTACTGTGTGGAACTTCTCCTTCTTCGGCGCTGCTATGTGTACGGTCCAGCCTTCCTCTAGGAGGCTGAAGTATGGGTATAGGATTTCGAGGGCTTCTGCGGCGTCGCCTCCTATGATTAGGATCTTGGGGGTTCGGGCCATTCTTCGCCCACCTCCATATGTCTATATGTATTGTTTGTATGGTGGGGTTTATGTGTCTTAGTCGGGGCCGGCCCGCTCTATGTGGTTGCGGAGGTACTCTACTAGCCTCTCATATGCCCGGGCCCCCCTGGGGGTGAGCCGGGCTAGGACCCTGGGGCCTTCGGATGTTGGGACCCGCCTGGTCTCGGCGAGTCCCCGCTCCCGCAGTATCCTAAGATTGTAGTCTAGGTCGCCCCAGGTGAGGCCTGTCGCCCTCCTAAGCTGGGCCATGGAGACCTCTCCCCTGAGGTAGAGTATGCTTGCTATGGCGAACCGTTTCGGGTGGAACAGTACGGCCTCGTCGCCGGAGAGCGGCTTGGAAGGGTTTGCCAAGCGTGCCCCCCTACTCGAAGAGCTTCGACGCCCTCCAGAGCGTCCAAGAGCCCCCTGCTAGATAGGCTAGCATGAGCATTGCAACAGCCGCAGTCTCATCCCCTAGAACAGCCACTAGGGGGAGGCCTATGGCTGCAACCGTGAACGCTGCCAGGAAGGAGCCCGCCGCGGTACGGGCTCCCGCGGCGTGTAGTAGTAGGGCCTCGAGCGCCAAGGCTAGGGTGAGCCCCCCATACCAGGAGACCTCCTCTAACCCCAGATGGTAGAGTGGGTAGGCGCCAGCCGTGAAGCCGGCCGCGAAGACCAGGGCGAATGCTACGGCAAGCCTCCTGTCTCGGCCGCCCCCGACTCTGGCGGCGTAGGCTCTAGCCCTCCGAGGCACGAGTGTTGAGAGGAGCATTCCGAGAACCACCCCGGCTAGAGCGGCTAGGCTGGAGACTATCGGGTTAGAGATGCCCGTGTGGGCCGAGATGCTGGAGGCGAGCATGGAGACGCCGGGGACTGAGAGGCCGTAGGCGAAGAACGCGTAGGCTCCAGCCACCATGTCGAGGAACCTGGCGGTCCTAACAGTCAGGTCGCCTAGCACTAGCATGTCCCTAGCATCGTCATCCAAGGCTGGGACCCCGGGAGACGCTAGAGGCGGTCAGAGTATTTCACGGAATGGAGGACTCTGGAATCCAGAGCCTCATTATCCCAGAAGAGCCTCTGGCGCAGAGTATAGTCTCGGGGACTGGATTGGAGCATCTCGTGGAAGCCGAGGGGCTCCGCAAGGTATACCCCGACGGGACCCTAGCCGTCGACGGAGTCTCATACACTGCCGGCTCGGGAGTGACGGTCTTCATGGGGCCCAACGGGAGCGGGAAGACCACGACAATGGCTATGACAGCCGGCGCCCTAAGGCCAACAGCCGGCACAGTTAGAGTATGCGGCTACGACATGTGGAGCGGCGACTGGGCTAAGCCTAGGAGCTGCGTGGGATACGCCCCCCAGGACATGCCATTCCGAGAGAAGCTGACAGCAGAGGAGAACCTAGTATGGTATGGGCTTATCCGAGGGCTCAGCCTGCGAGAGTCTAAGAGGAGGGCTTCGCAGCTCCTCGAAATGGTAGGATTAGAGGGGGCTGGTTCGAAGAAGGTTGCAGAGCTGAGCGGCGGCATGAGGAGGAGGCTCGCCATAGCCGCAGCCATGATGGGGGACCCTCCCGTACTCCTGCTCGACGAGCCCACCAGCGGGCTAGACCCTGCTGCGAGGGAGTCCATATGGCGCCTCCTCCGAGGGCTAGCAGGGCAAGGCCGGGCTGTGATAGCCTCCACCCACATTCCCGACGAGGCAGAGAAATACGGTGACATAGTCTACATTTTCCACAGGGGGAGGATAGTCGCCAGCGGAAGGCCGGGAGACCTTATCGAAAGGTATGCTAGAGACTCGAGGATCACTGTCATAGGCCAGCTGCCAGTAACGGCGCGGGTGGAGGGGGCAAAGCTGCTTCAGGCTGGGGAGACGCGCCTGGTATACGCAACCCCCGACCCCGACAGCCTGCTCCCCAGGCTGTTGGAGCGCCTACTCGCGGTGGGCGCTAGGATTGAGAGAGTAGAGGTCTCCAAGCCAGGCCTCGCCGAGGCCTACCTTACTCTCACCGGAGAGTCCCCCTACACGGAGTCATCGGGGAGGTGAGAGTGTTGTCAACTCTCTGGAGGCTCCTAAGCGAGGTGTACGTTACTGTAAAAGGGCTGCTAAGGTATAGGGAGACCGCCTTCTGGATAATAGTATTCCCGATACTATGGTATGGTCTAATGGTAGCGATATGGGGGAACCCCCAGCCCCCAACAATAGAGGTTGCAGTATACAATGGGGACCCGGTCGAAGGCGAGAGCATGCTTGGCGATAGCCTCATTAAAACACTTGAGAGCATAGACTATGTTAGAGTGGAGAACTATTCTAGCCAGGGAGACGTCTATGAGGCCGTGAAGACGGGAAGGGTCCCGATCGGCATAGTGGTTCCAGAGAACTTCTCCGACACGCTACCCGAGAGGGTTCCGCCGTCGATTACAGTGTACTATATGAGGGAGGAGTGGGGAGGCTTCGCCTACGCCACCATACGAGGGGTGCTAGAGGCGTTCGCGGACAATATGAGAGGCTTCGCCGTAAACCTGTCCATAAATTATATAGAAACCTATACTGGAAACAGTAGCTATGCGAGCATTGCTATCAGGTGGCTCGAGTTCATAAGAGAGCCGCTGAGGGTCGAGGAGCACTCAATAGTGCCCCCGCTACTAGCCACTCCCGAGGGCCTGAGAGCATACTACGCCCTCAGCATGGTTGGCGTGGAGTCGCTCTTCATAGGACTCTTCGCCGGAGCAATGATACTGGCTGAGAGGAAGAGGACCGGGACCCTGGCCGTACTCCTCTCGTCGCCGATGAGAGACTGGGAGATACTAGCCTCCGATACTATATCAGCCCTAGTGGGTGTAGGCATCTCGGCGGCGGCTGTAGGGCTGGTGAGCCTGGCCTCCGGGGCCCGCTACGAGGTGGAGCCCCTGGCCCTACTTGTAGCCGTAGTTCTCATGATAGTGGGCACGCTCTTCACTATAGGCTTGGGCCTCCTGTTGGCTATGGTAGCTAAGACGCAGGAGGGTGCAACGATAATAGTGAACGCGATAGCGTTCCCCGTAATGTTTGCGGGCGGGATAGTGATACCCGTAGAGGTGCTACCAGACTATATGAAGGCCTTCGCCCACATATGGCCTCTAAGCAGGAGTCTAGAGGAGGCGAGGCGAGTCCTACTGGGTATGACCACCCCTGGAGAGGCGGTCGCCTCGGCAGCGCCCGCCATAGCGGCAGCCATAGTAGTATACGTGCTGGGCGCGCTAGTTTACAAGAGGATGATGTCGAGGATAGTAGAATACTATTAGATGTAGTCGGCTAGGAAGCGTAGCCTCGGCAGCTTCTCTTCGAAAAAGGCGATCCTCTCCCTTCTAAGCTCCTCTACCAGCTTCCTGTACCGCGGCCCGTATATACTCCTGGGATTCAGACTGTCAAGGTCGACGCCAGGGGCTTTCACGGCAACCTCGACCTGGAGGTCTGG
>CAYRZG010000131.1:0-3708 GCA_964428695.1 uncultured Desulfurococcales archaeon | reverse complement strand
CGGCCAGGGCGCCCCGCTTAGAGAGCCCCCGTGACCGCCCGGGTGGACCCCGGGACCCGTCGGGTGATCGGCGGGCGTCAGGGGCGGGGTACACCCCCCATCATACTCTTGCAGGCCATCAACATGCGGGCCCAGAAGCGTATCCTCCTGTAAGGCCCTCTCGGAAGCACACCCCTCCTCGACAGCCCTGCTATTATCCTACCGGCCCCGTCAACGTCTACCCCCAGCTTCTCCGCCGCCTCTACTATCGTGTCAGACCCTGCTATAGCCTGTAGAACTTCAAGGTCATCGTCACGTATGTGCTGGCATGCCTGGAAGGCTGAGAGGGCCTCGTCTAAAGCTCGCTCCACAGCCTCGGCCACCGCCTGCCTAAGCTCGTCGAACCCGGCGTAGAGCATGTCGGGTAGAAGCACCAGTTCCACGCCAAGCCTCTCGGCTATAGCCCTAGCCTTGTCATCCGCACCACGCGCCACTATGAGAGGCTTAGCGTCAAGCAGCCGGGCGTTAGCATAAGCCTGCCGGACAGCCGAGACATCTGCGGAACCAGCCTTCACCTCTACTGCATACACTACACCGCCGCGCTCAGCCACAATATCGACTTCGCCAACCTCGACACCCTCGACGATAATACGCTTGTGGACGTCTAGCACGCGGAACCCCATGTCTTCGAGTAGGGCTATCGCCGCCTCCTCACTAGCCCTCCAAGCCCGCCTACCAGACCTGCCCGTCACACATCACCCCACAGTAGCACCTCGACCCCGAGGGGTGCAAGCCTCACCACACGCCCACCCACAATGGCGTGGGCCGCCCTCCTAGCCTCGGCGCTAACATCCACCCTAACAATCCTGCCGTCCAAACCCCTAACAGCAGGGTCTACTAGGAGTGTAACCGTATACCCTCTAACAAGGCCGTGGAAGCGGACCCCGTCAACAACCCCCGGAAGGTCGCCAGGCGAGCCCAGCCTGGTAGAGCCGACGCTTAGGGCCCTCTCCAGGAGGTCCCCGTAGACGTTGCTAGTGAGGAGCACGAACCTCGCCTCCCCCGGAGGCCCCCGCAGACCCCGGAGCCAGAGGTTGACGGGCCCGGAGAGTAGGAAGTCCGCACCCACAGCCTCAGCCCTTCCAGCGAGGAGGTCTAGACCCCAGAGGATATCGACAAGGCCCAATGGATTGGAAACCCCTAGGGTGGGGGTTAGAGTTCGAGCCCCCTCGGCTTCCTCTGCTCCTCCGGCCTTATCTTAATTATACCATAGTGGATGGCGCAGCTTACACAGTAGCATTTCGTCACCGGGTACCTCATTATTATAGCGCCCTTCTTCTCCAGCTCCCTGGCGAGCTGCGGGTCTACGGGACTGTACATTCTGGTGACGCATATCGCCTTGTCGGCTGGGACTATCCTGCCACAGTTGTCGCACTGTATGGTGCCAGTCTTGCCCTTGGCCCCCTTCCTTCTACCCCTGTTCTCCCTCTTCTTGGGCACTCTTCCTCCACCATCCACTCCCGTTTGGCCGCGAGGGTTTTATTACTTTGAGGCTCCCCCGGCTAGTATGACTTGGAGTACCTCATCCAGGTTATGGCGGGCCTGCCGCATACTGGGCACTTCTCCCCCTCAGCCTTCTCTAGCGGCCACGGCGTGCCCAGCGCCTTTGCTTCAAGCTCGTCCTCCAGGTGTACGGCGCACTCCTCCCTACCGCACCATGGTATCTCTACCACGCCCTCCCTCCTCGACACCCACTCCTTAGCCTCTTCTATGCTCGAGGTCCTCTTCACCCTAGACCTTAGGTAGTCCCACGCCCTCTTCTTGAGGTTCTCGTATATCTCCTGGAACAGTCTCTCGACCTCCCTGGCAATATCCTCTATTGCCACCTGCCGCTTCTCGAGAGTGTCTCTCCTAACCAGGGTCGCTTTGCCCTCCCTGGCCTCCCTGGCCCCTATCTCAACCCTAACCGGGACCCCGCGGGCCTCCCAGTAGTAGAACTTGGCTCCAGGCCTAACCTCCTCCCTATCGTCGACCCTAACCCTAACGCCGGCCTCCTCCAGCTTCCTCCTAGCCTCTCTTACAGCCTCCTCTATGAGCCTTCTCTCCTCCTCGTCCCTTGAGGGGATAGGCACTATCACAACTTGTACGGGCGCTATGTTGGGTGGGAGCACCATGCCCCTATCGTCGCCGTGTATGGATATGACTGTCGCGACCACCCTGTCGCTTATACCATAACTCGTCTGCCACGGGTAGTCTAGGCTCTCGTCGCTCAACTGTATTTTGAAGTCGAAGGCCCTGGTGAAGTTCTGGCCTAGGTGGTGGGCTGTGCCTATCTGAAGGGTTCTACCGTCGGGCATTACAGTGTCGAAGGCTATAGTGTAGAGTGCGCCGGCGAACTTGTCCCACTCGGGCCTCCTGCTGACAAGGTATGGTATCGCCAGCTTGTCGAAGAACTCCTTGTAGGCCTCGACTGCCTCGAGCACCTGCCTCTCGGCGTCCTCGAAACTGTCATGTACGGTGTGTGCCTCTTTGAACGTTGTAACCTCTCGGAGCCTTATTAGGGGCCTGGTGGCCTTGGTCTCGTAGCGGAATATGCTCACGATCTGATAGTATTTCTTGGGGAGTTGTTTGTAGCTCTTGATCCAGTAGGACTCCATGAACGTTATGCTTGTCTCGCTGGTGGGTCTTAGGGCAAGCTTCACGTCTAGGGGTTCAAGGCCGCCGTGGGTGACCCAGTAGACCTCGTCCTCGAACCCCTTAACGTGCTCCGTCTCGCGGCGTAGGAGCATCTCCGGTATGAGCATGGGGAAGAGTACCTCCTCGTGTCCTAGCCTGTCGAGTATACTCCTAATCAGCTCGACCACACGCCGGCGTATCTGGAAGCCGTAGGGCCGCCACACTCCCATGCCCTTAACCGGATATCTGCCGTAATCGTAGACCTCAGCCTCCTCTAGGATCCAGTCGAACCAGCGTGGGAACTCTGAGCGCCACTTCTCCCTGCTAGGCGCGGCCAAGCGTTAAACACCCGAGAAGGAGGGGGTGGGGGCCGTGCTTTATTCCCTACGCGCCCTCCGGGCCCTGGGGAGGTTAGAGGACGAAGAGTATGATCAGAGCCACGAGCAGGCCGTAGATTGCGATACCCTCCCCGAGGGCCACGTAGAGTAGCACAGTACCGGCTATCTCCCTATTCTCCGCCACGGCGCTAGCTGCGGCAGCACCTGCGACTCCGACGGCGTAACCTCCTCCTATGCCCGCGAGTCCGACAGCCAGAGCGGCTCCCACGGCCTTAGCGAACGTGGGGCTAGCGGCGAGCCCGCCGCCAGCCTGCTCCTGTGCGTGGGCTATCACGCCACCAGTAGCGATTGCAGCCAAAACCGCCACTACAGCGGCTAGCATGCTGAGCGCCCTAAACCTGGGGTCCGCAAGTAGCATTCTAAGCACCTTCACAGGGCATGCACCCCCACATAGCCTGGGGCGGCCAACACACCGGTATATGAGGATTACTAGACACACCCAGGGTAACACCGTCTCAAACCCCCCAGGTATAGATCTCGCTGAAAGTATACCAGCGGGGGTGTAGCAATATGCTTCTGAGCGATGTTGAGATTAGGTCTTTGCTCAGGGCGGGGGAGCTTGTTATAGAGCCTCTCCACGATGATACTGTGCGGGAGAATGGAGTGGACCTACGGCTTGGCCGGGGCTACTGCCTGTTCCGGAGGACAAGCAGGG
>CAYRZG010000130.1:0-3739 GCA_964428695.1 uncultured Desulfurococcales archaeon | reverse complement strand
CGTGCCAGACCTCCTCCCAAGCGACATTATAGGCACAATGGTATGGGTCGAGGGGCGCTTCGAGTTCCACCCGGGACCCGTGTTCACGGAAGTCCTGCTCGTCGACGAGATAAACAGGGCTCCGCCAAAGACTCAGGCGGCCCTCCTCCAGGCCATGCAGGAGCGCGAAGTAACCGTCTGGGGTGTTACAAGGAAGCTCCCGGAGGCTTTCACGGTGATAGCCACAATGAACCCCGTAGAATTCGAGGGCGTCTACCCCCTTAGCGAGGCGCAGGTGGACAGGTTCATGTCAATAGTGAAGCTAGGCTACCCCTCAGTAGAGGAGACCGTGAAGATCATAGACATTCAGGAGGCTGTCGACGAGTGGCCGCTGAAGCCTGTAGTCTCGAGGGACGAGATACTCGAGATGAAGCGGCGCAGGAGGCGAGTGTATGTAGATGATAACATAAAACTCTACGTGGCTAGACTCGTAGAGTACACTAGGAGGGACCCAAGGGTCCTCCTAGGAGGGAGTCCGAGGGCAGCGATTTCAATAGTTGAGCTGGCCAGGGCTAGGGCCATGCTAGAAGGCCGAGACTACGTTGAACCAGACGATGTCAAGGCTGTGGCGCCGTCGGCGCTACTCCACAGGATCGTGCTCCGACCGGAGGCTAGGCTCTCGGGCGTGAGGCCCGAGGACATTGTGGAAGCAGCTCTTGAGAGGGTAGAGCCTCCTTGACGCGAATAGAGGCCACATGGAGGGCTACCCTGCTAGTGGCCACGTCGATATCACTCGCAATCCTAGAGCTGGCTGGCAGAGGCCACCCGTACACGGGCTTCCTAGCCTCCTTCCTAGCCGTCCTCCTAGCAGTCTCGGCGGCCCTAGCTAAGAGGTATGCTAAGATGCTGGGGGACGTGGTGGTTGAGAGAGCCGCCCCCAAGAGAGCCGCTGAGGGCGCGAGGGTAGAGTACAGGCTCGTGGCCCGCAACACAGGCGGGTCAGGCTTGCCCGTAGTGGTTGTAGAGGATAGGCCCCCATCCCGTCTTAGGCCGGAGGAGAGGGCCTGGGCAATGGGGTCCCTCCCGCCGGGAGGAACTCTGGTAGTCGAGTGGTCGGCCAGGCCTGCCCCGGGCTATCACGTGTTAGACGAGGTTATAGTATCCGTTGGGGACCCTCTCTGGCTCTTCTTCCACTCGGAGTCTAGGAAGATAGTCTCGAGCACTGGGGTGTTTCCACTCTCCCTTAGGGAGGCGCATCCCGGCCTTTGGCGGTGGGGGCTGGGAGAGCCTCCACCCCAAGCCAGGAGGGGTGCGACGGTCGAGTTCTACTCTCTCCGAGAATACCAGCCTGGAGACGACGTTAGGCTAATCTACTGGCCCGCGACCGCGAGGCTGGGGAGGCCTATAGTTAGGGAGGGGCTCGAATATAGTGAGGATAGGGTCGCAGTGTTCCTAGACCTGTCCCAGCCGTCCTGGGCCGGGCCCCCGGGAGGGGCGCCTGCAGACTGGGGGATGAGGCTCACACTCTCAATACTAGAGTCCACAGCTTCCACCGGTGGATATGCCGCTTACAGGATCTCCCATGGAGAAGTCTGGGTGGACCGCGGGCCTGCTAGGGCATCTATGCTAGTTGAGGCTGCTAGGAACGACCTGGCGCTGAGCGGTCCAACGAGGTCTACTCCCCCCATTGGCATGGCAAGACAAGTTGAAGGTCTGGTAGACAGGCTTCCTAGGGGCTACAGGATAGTAGCCATACTATCCCCCCTAGCGCCACTCTCTGCGATAATTGAATCCCTCCCCCAGGGCTCCGACGTGGTAGTAGTCCCCCCAACGGGGCCTGGAAGGCTGTGGGAGAAGGCTAGACGGTTAACAGCTAGGAGTGTCGCGAGGCTACGTGTGCCCCCGGGTGTGAGAGTATACGTTCCCAAGAGTGAGGGTGAAATACTATGGCTGGCCGCCCACGTGTCGCTCCCCCCAAGCCGGAGGGCTGCCCGGCTCCGGTAGCTCTCGCAGCGGCGTTGCTAACGTCGTACCCGGCCTATGCTCTGCTAGCTCTGGCATTGTGTCTACTCCGCCCCGGGCCTGCGGGTGCGGCGGTGATAGTGGCCTCGATATTGCTAGTCTACTCTGGCTCGGGGGCAGGCGCTGTCGCGGCGGCCGCCGTTGGGGTGTTGCAGGTGTTGCTATCCGGGACCCCCCGTTTCGCCGTTAGGAGGTCCCTACCCTTAGTATCCCTGGCGGCTCTGGCCGGGGGTTTCTCTATTGCTATAGCAGCCACAGCGGCTCGGGGGATAAGCCCGGTAGACCCTATGCTCTACTATGCTAGCAGGATTGAGGTTGAGAGGCTCCTCATAGTTTACGTGGGGTTCTCGACGGCAGCCGTGGCCTACGCAATAGCCTCTCCCGAGCCCTCAGTGCCAAGCATAACTCGTCTGGCCTCACTGCTGTTCAGCCAGCCACAGCTGCCATTTGAGCTAATACTCTATGGTCTCGGAATCTACGCGGCCTGGCAGCTTCAGGCTCTGCTCCTCCCACTAGCATTCGCGGTGGGAGCCTCGGTCGCAGTAAGGTTCGGCGCCGGCAAGCCCCTGCTGGCCCCGCTAGCCTATATTGCAACTTTCAACGTCCTCGTCGGAGTCTTAGGGCTAACCCCCCAGCTGGAGGCGCTCCTCCCCTAGGAGGATTTGAGGAGGTCTCCCCCCACTATGACAACTGTCACACCGGCCGAGGCCGCGAGGAGGCCCGCAGATATACTCCCCCCTGCAGCCAGGAGGATGCCCCACACCGTGAGGGCTAGGCCTGCCGCTACTAGGAGGAAGCCGCCGGCAACCCTAGCCTTCAACGCCCTCCACCTTTAACACGGCTCCCGTGGCGGGGTCCCGGCTGATAGTTTTGTTTATTGCGGTGAGCGCGGCTTCCACATTCCACTCGTGCGAGGCCAGGCTTGACACTATCTCTTCCAACGCGTAGTCGCTGAAGGTTAGGGTAACGTTTCCATCCCACCCTATGAAGTATGAGGCCCCCCTCGATATGAAGGCCTCCGCGAGCCTATCGTCTGTGAACCCGTAGCATCCCGAATACACGACTATGGTGCCATTCATTCTTCCAACCTGCTCCCTCACATAGAGGGGGCTCACAGTAAGGTATCGGGTCAGGTCTTCCAACGGTACTCCAGGGACGGGTATGACGCCGAAGGCGAAGTATCCCTTCCTTAGCCCCTCATCTATGAGGCCGTCGTAGAGCGCGTAGGCGAGGCCGTCAGTCATGCCAGTATATATGTAGGGTCCCAGGGGCTTCCCGCTATCGGGATCGCCATTATAGGCTCCATGAGCTCGGATTATAACGAGGTCATACCGTCCCATTGCCACGAGCCAGTCTAGAGTGGCATTATAGCCTCTAACGACAGTCACCCTAACACCGTGGGACTCTAGCGTCTCGGTTAGATTGGCTATCAGGTTATCATTGGGAAACTCGGTGGACAGGGAATCGTAGATCAGCGCAGTCCTGACATGGTGGACAATGGGCTTTGAAGAGGATACAGTAGACGTAGGTGATCCCGGCCCGCCGCCGGGACCCGTGGCTTCCGGCTGGTGTACGAGTACTACTGCTACCACAATGGCCAGAAGGGCTATGGCGAGGATTCTGGGCGGGATCCTCATCTAGGGCACCTCAGCGGTGTGGTGCGGGGGGCGGGATTTGAACCCGCGCAGGCCTACGCCATCGGGTCCTAAGCCCGACCCCTTTGGCCAGGCTCGGGCAC
>CAYRZG010000129.1:0-3871 GCA_964428695.1 uncultured Desulfurococcales archaeon | reverse complement strand
GGTATAACGGCCTCCGCTATGGCGGAGACGTACTTGTAGTATCCCAGTATGATCCTAGGGAAGAGTACGAGCCTGTCCCCGTCAAGTATGTGGCCAGGGTTGAAGACCGCCGCCGGGTGGCTTGCTGGGAACCCGTTTATGAACAGCCTGTCCGGGGGTAGGACTCCCCTGCGGACGGCTATGTCTATCGTCTCACTCCGCCTCAGACGAGCGGCGTTATCATAGCCCACTGCCTTCCCTATTATACCTGGATCATTCACGGCTAACACCACGGCCATCTAATCCTATGGGGAGGGTTTTAACTTCTTACGTAGGAGTCTCTCGTAGAGCGATATGTGCCTCCCCGCCATCCTGGGCCACGAGGTTCTAACGGCGTAGGAGTAGAGGGGACCTGCATAGGATAGTATCACGTCATAGTAGCCTCTAGTGTTTATCTCCTCGAGCCTACGGGCGAGCTCGCCCGGGTCGCCTGCCCTGAAGACTAGGCGTGGCGTCAGCGTGTAGAGCTCGGAGAGCCTCGGCGTGTTCGAGCCTATTATGGGCTTCATGCTCCCCATGCTCATGTGGAGTATGCCGCTCACACTATACTTGCCCGGCGGGTCCTTGTAGGGTAGGACTATCACGTCCGATAATGCGGCGAGCATGAGTATCTCGCTCCCCGACAGGTACCTCGGCATATACGTCACGCCTCTCCCCTTGAGGTCCTCGAGGAGCCTTGCAAGCTTCTCATCCCTAACCTCTCCGCCAACGAGGACGTGGATCCCAGACCTCCATCCGGGGCCTAAGAGTCCTAGTGCCTCAGCCAGAGTGTCTAGGCCCTTATCCGGCCTCAGGAACCCGGCGAACCCTACTATGAAGCCCTCCAGTATGCCCTTGTCTAGGCCGAGCCTCTGCACTAGCTCCAGCCTGGGAGTACCGAGGTACGGGTTTACACTTGTTCCATGAGGTATCCTGTAGAGTGCCTGGGGATAACTGTTTGCCTGGGCTTGGAGCTCGTACTCCTGTATAGGGCTATGCACTATAACGGCGTCTGCCCCAGTCATCACGGCCTCCTGGAACCCTGCCTCGGGGCCTCTCCTGCAGTGGTGGTATACGGTGTGGAGTGTGAAGACCACTCTACGCGCGAGCCCCTCCTCCCTGGCCTCGAGTACGGCGTCGACTATCTCCTCGCCTCTGCCGTAGATGCCGTACTCGTGTTGTACGTGGAGAATATCGACCCTGCCCAGCTCCTGCAGCCTGTCCAGTATACGCTTGAAGCTCTGGGGGCTCCGTGCCTTAAAGGATGGAAGGACTAGGGTATCGGTCTGGGTGTCGGTGTAGGGTTTACCCACGCCCTCCTCGGCCAGCACGGTTATCCTGAGCCCGGGCCTCCTCCCCTTCAGCCCGGAGGAGAGCATCCTTGTGTACTCTCCCACGCCGCAGTGTATCGGGGGGTAGGTGGATACGAAGCCTATCCTCATCTGGCCGCTGTCCAGTACTGGTGCACCCCCAGGTATAGTTTATTAGATTGTTGCTTGCTAATTAACGCTCCCTATATTAACCCCGTAAACCCTAAAAATTGTTACTCTGGGTGCCCTGCGTGGCGGGTAACATACTCTACGCGCCCTGCCCCTTCACGGACAGGGAGAAGGAGCTGGAGGCCCTCCAGAAGGCATACGAGAAAAGGCCCGGCCTCGCAATAGTCTACGGGAGGAGGAGGATAGGGAAGACGAGGCTCATACTAGAATGGCTGAAACACACAAGAGCCAAAAGCGTCTACTACATAGCACAGCTCCAGAGCCACACTAGGAACCTAAAGCTCATGGCCGAGAAGACCGGGCGCCAGCTCGGAGACCCCCTATACGAGAGGATCACGCCGGGAAGCCTGGGAGACCTCCTAGACCTGCTCTCCAGGAGCAACGTGGACGTAGTAGTGATAGACGAGTTCACCTACTGGGCCAGGAGCTCTCCCCAAGTCGTGAGTGAGCTCCAGGAGTACGTCGACACACGCCTACCGGGCACCAGTATGCTAGTAATACTCACAGGCAGCCTAATCGGTGTAATGGAGAGATCCATACTAGGGGGAGGATCACCCCTCTACGCCAGGTCAACTGCGAGGCTCAAACTCGGGCATATAGGGTTCGAGCACCTGGAGAGCCTCCTCCCCCGCATGCCCAGCAGGGACAGGGTCATAGTGTACTCCCTAGTCGGCGGCATACCCTTCTACCTCTGCCCCCTAGCTGGAGCCGCGAGCGCGGAGGAGGCCGTGGAGGAGCTCATACTCAACCCGGGGAGCATGCTGGCCACGGAGAAGGACCTCCTACTACGAGAGGAGCTACGGGACCCCCACTCCTACAACGCGATACTATCCGCCATGGGGAGAGGATACGACACGCCGGGGAAGATAGCCGTAGAGGCGGGCATAGACCAGAGCCATGCCAGGAAGTACCTACATGTCCTGGAGCGGCTGGGCTTCGTAGAGCGCAGGCCCCCACTATTCTCCCGGAAGGGAAGATACCGCATATCAGATCCGGTGATAAGGACATGGTACACACTAGTAGAGCCGGTGCAGGAGCTCCTAGAGGCAGGCCTATACAGCGAGGCCCGCACGGCTATAATGGGGAAACTCCCCGAGTACGTGGCGCCCGTATGGGAGGACATAGTGAGGAGTCACCTGCTCAGAAAACACGCCGGCGAGGGATACACCCTACCCGGGAGGCTGGAGCACCGGGGAGAGGAGGTCGACATAGCAATACTCAACACAAGTGAGAAGAAGGCAGTCATAGCAGAGGCAAAGTGGAGCAGGCTCACACTAGAAGAGGCAGCCAGCATCAGGAGGCGAGCCACGGCGAAGGCGAGGCGCCTACTGCCAGGAGACTACGAGGTAGCCTACACCTACGTGGCCTGCAGAGAGATAGACGTGGAGGAGGAGTGGATCATAACTCCAGACAATATAACACGGCAACCCCCTAGAAAACAGGGTCATACATAGCCAAACCACTATGGTTTTAATTCCAAACCACAAACCAATACATACACCATGTCATACATTAGTTTTATATACCACTCTAATTACTATTCCTATATCATGGTGAGAGCCGTGATACAGCCCGGAGTAAAAGCCCCAGACTTCAAGGTAGAAGCATACGACCCCGTGAACGACGAGGTCAAAACAGTCAGCCTAGAAGACTACAAGGGCAAATGGCTAGTACTCTGCTTCTACCCAGCAGACTTCACCTTCGTATGCGCAACCGAGCTAGCAGCAATGAACAACGCCTACGACCAGCTCAAGGAGCTAGGCGTGGAAGTCCTAAGCATGAGCACAGACACCGTATACGACCACAGAGGCTGGGTCAAACAGGAGCCCCTCCTAAAGGACAGGGCCAAGATACTCATGGGAAGCGACCCCACAGGCCAAGTCTCAAAAGCCTACGGAGTCTACAAGGAAGACGCCGGCGTAGCCTACAGGGGCAGGTTCATAATAGACCCCGACGGCGTAATACAGGCATACGAGGTAGTCACACTCAACATGGGCAGAAACGTCAACGAGCTAATAAGACAGATAAAAGCCCTCCAATACATACGCGAGCACCCCGACGAGGTAACCCCAGCACAATGGGAGCCCGGCAAACCAACGATCAAGCCCGGCATAAAAGCCGCAGGCCAAGTAGGAGACCAAATACCCAAAGGAAGCTATCCCTACTGGTAAACCTTCCTCCTCTTTTTCATAAAACATATTAGAAAATGCTAACAATAAAGACTTAATCAATGTTCTCAAACATGTTTTGCCAAACCTTTAGGATACTAGTATCTGAAGTAATCCAAAGCAGCGTCTTAACCAGATTATGCTAACGAAAATGTTTAGACATTCGTTTGTTGAAGTACTAAAGAC
>CAYRZG010000128.1:0-3873 GCA_964428695.1 uncultured Desulfurococcales archaeon | reverse complement strand
CCTCGCCGGCAGCCTGTAGTAGCGCTAGCCCCCTGAACACTGGCGTGTCGCTGAGCGCCAGGGATACCAGGGCCTCGCCGGAGCCTACTATCGTCTTCAGCAGGCCTAGTATACCGGTCTTCTTCAGCTCGACCGCTATCTCGAGCAGCTCGCGTAGAGCCTCAACCTCCTCCCGTGTGGCCTCTAGTGTAACCTTTTCCTCCGCCATCCCACACCACCCCCTCACGCTAGGGCCGAGAGCCACGACTTGTAATAGCCGAGCTTCACAAGCCTAATGAGTCCCAAGGCCGGGCCGAGGTAGCAGCGGCCCTTCATATCATAGACGTCCTTCTCCTCCACGTACTTGGGCTCGCAGTGGCCTAGGAACCCCTTGAACCCAGCATAGCCTGCGCAGGTCACGGCAGGCATCCTGAACGGCGGCTCAACCCCGACCAGGTCCGCGAGCAGGTTGCCCATCGCCAGGAAGGCGGCGTTGTGCACGAATGCCCCAGCCATGCTAAGGCCTAGCGGCGGTAGACTATGCTCGCCAACCATGTAGACATCGTCATACTCTGGGTGGCGGAAGTCCCGGCCCCTAGCAGGGGCGAACCTAGGATCATCCCTGAACGTGAACCCCTCGCTCGAAGCAAGCACGTCTGGCAGGCCAGGCGGGGGAACCTTGACTAGCAGGTCATACTTCTCCTCAACATTGCCCGCCCTAACCAGCCTCTTCTCAACGTCAACCTCCTCGAGACCCTTATGCCTCACATACTCGACTCCAAGCTCCTCCATGACGCGCGAGACGAAACTGCTGATATCCCTGCCAAGCCTCGCCACAGGCTTAGGACTCGGGGCCACAACCTTCACATTAGCCTTAATCCCACGCCTCTGGAACATCGCCGCAAACACAGTGGCAGCCTCATACGGGTAGATACCACACCTATACGGAATCTCCGGCACCAACACCACAACGTCGCCACCACGGAACCTCGCCAGAGCCTCCCTCAACCCTAGGGCGCCGTCAAGCGTGTAATTGTGGTAGCCAGCCTCCTCAAGCCCTGGATAGCGGCGCCAGTCATACTTCGACCCCAAAGCCACCACAAGATAATCATACTCCACACTGGAGCCATCGGCAAGGAAAACCCTCCTATTGGCAGCATCAACCCGTATAGCCTCACCATAGACTATCTTAGCCCCAAGCCTCCGAATATTCTCCGTGTCGACGAACGTCTCCTCCGGCGAAACCTCGCCAATAGCAACGTCGAAGAACATCGGCGGCATGTAGTGCCTCCTACTCTTAGTTATAACAGTGATCTCAACGTCAGCCTTATGGACTTTCAAACCATGCTCCAACGTCCTAAGAGCGGCCACACCACCAATACCACCGCCAAGTATCACAATCCTCTTCGCCAACCCACAGCCCCCACACTATACAAGCCTATATAACGCTCCAAGCCTAAGTTCAAACCCTTATTATCCTCACTCAAGAACACAAACATTCACAACTAAAATAGATAATAATATAAAATAAAAATATCCCCAATGGGAAATTAGATTTAATAAGAGAAGTCGACCGCGCTGAGAGTGTGTAAGATAGCTAGTATTCTAAATCCCATCTGGGAAATAATAAAATAAAGAAAAATTATATATATTATAATTTCTAAGTTTATTATTAGTTCAATTATTATGTAGCAGCGGAACATACCGATCGTTATACTTTTATAATTGTTATGGTTATCTATTATAATTTTTTCGAAGGGTGTTCCTGTCTCTATGTATAGCAGATTTAAGAGCATTAAGGTGATACCGTTTATCAGGGATCGAAAGATAGTCGTCAAAGGTTTTAATTTAGATAAATCGATTGCTTTAATGTTATTCAGCATGTTGTTGACATATTCGGGTATTGCCCTTAACAGCACAATTAGTAGGCTTGCGGGAGACGGGGAGCTAGCTATTCCGCTAAACCAGATCTGGGGGATGCCAGGCACATTCTCACCCTGGCCGACTTCTTCTCATACGGGTAGCTGTTCCCATAATTGTGCAAGCAGGCATTATATAAGTGGTAAGGCCAGACTTTTCGACTCAATCTTCATAAGGTTATGATTGCTATGGTATTACATGTGATGATAAAGGGTCGTGCAGAGTTGATAAGAATTCCATTGCAACCATCTAAGCCTAGTATTACTCCTCTCCTCCTTGTTTTACCTTGTAATTCTTGTGTGCGTTGGGGCGACTATATGCTGTGTCGTAACTGGCGTCTTGTCTGGAGGGTGGTCTGGGACCTTTACCTGGCGGGCCACCTGTACTTGGCTGCTATTGACTCGTGCAAGCCTGGGATAGTACTCTGGGGTGAGGAGAGACGGTTGCGCTGGTGTAATGTGTATCCTTCGAGCGACCTCTATTATCGTAGGGAGCCGTGGAGGCGGGAGATACTCTATAGGCGTGTTCTCGAGGATCTACGGGAGCTGTCCAGGTTCTACGGGAGGATAGTCTACTATGTGAACGTGAAAGCCTATAGGGAGGCGTTGAGGAGGGCCTCTAGGCGGCTGCCGGGGCTGCTTGTAGAGGCGGGGCCGAGTAGGGATAGTGTCCCCTCGTATAATTCCCGGGTGGAGAGGGCTAGGCTTAGGGAGACCCTGCTCGCCCTGGTTTCCCGTGTGTGAAGTTTTAACTAGGAATCCGTCCCACCTTCCAACGCCGGCGTAGTCGGGCGGGGTCCCCCGGTCTTGAGTGTTAGGGCATTCCTTGTCATGCCGGACTTGTCTGAGACTAAGCTGAGGGCGCTTCGCCTTGCTAGCGCTAGGGGTGTTAGGGCTAACATACTCTTGTCTGCGACGATAATAGCTTGGAAGCCGAGTGTACAGGTTAGGCTGAGGAGCCTACGCTCCGAGGGCTCGATAGGACTGGTAATGTTGGATAGTGGTGCATACCACCATGCTAGGGGGGATGCTAACGTTTCGGTCGAATGGTATTCGAGTATAGCCGAGAGCATCGGGGGCGAGGGACTTGTCGACTATGTGGTGGCACCCGACGTGCCCGGAGACCCCGAGGAGACTATCGAGAGAACCCTGGAGTTCGCGGAAAGGTATGGGGGCCGCTTCATACCAGTTGCACAGCCCCCAAGGGGGGCAGGCGACCCTGAAGCCCACGCTCGCATGCTTGACTGGCTGGAGGCAGAGGGCCTCCTAGACAGGGCCCCCAGGCTGGGGGATGGCAGGCTCCTTGTCGGGATAGGCGGCCTCGACGGGAGACTTAGGCGGGCCGCATACCTTGTAGGCCTAGTCTCCAGGATCCGCGAGGGCTGGGATGGCAGGCTGGCACTCCACCTTTTCGGGGTTGGGGCCAGGCTGCTGGCGAGCCTTGCTAGGAGGGGGCTGATAGGCATGGTCTATAGTGTGGATTCTACCGCCTGGCTGGCGGAGATAATGTGGAGGCGCCGCACTGTCTACGGGGCTAGGACTCCGCTTGAGGCTAACCTAGCCGCGATAGTAGGGTATCTGGAGAAGTTGCGTGGCGTTGTGTCGACGGGAGGGGATGAGCCTGGCCGATAACATTTAACCGTTAACACTAGAGTGTTAACAGGGTGGCTTTCGTGGGGGAGACTGTGGTAATAGGAATCCGTGTCCCCCGCTGGCTTAGAGAGGAGTTGGAGAGGCTCGGCATAGACTATTCTAGAGAGGTTCGAGAGTACCTCATGAGGAGGGTTAGGGAGGAGCGGGCCAAGAGGCTGATTAGGGAGATCGAGGAGCTGTCCAAGGCCATCGGGAGGGTTAGGGGGAACCTTTCAGCCGAGATCATAAGGGAGGATAGGGATGCAGGTTGAAGCGTGTGGTCGTTGACGCCAATATTATCGTGAAATGGTTCATTCCAGAAGACTACAGCGAGCAAGCTCGG
>CAYRZG010000127.1:0-3940 GCA_964428695.1 uncultured Desulfurococcales archaeon | reverse complement strand
TCCTGGCCGCCCTCGGCCTTCTCCTTCTTTTTCTTCGCCATAGCGCTACCCCCGCATTCAAATGGCAGGCCCCTAACAGGTCTTTAAAGGATAGTGAGGAGGAGGCATTGCCCGCAGAGGAGCCTTGGGCCGGTCCGGTGAAGTTTATTGGACCATACTCTCAACACTCCCAGCTTAGATGTGGGTGTAGAGTGTTGAGAGTTGAGGCAGCAGTGGTACTGGTAGCCATGGTTGTTCTAGCGTCGGCCGCCCCAGCGTTGGCTCGAGAGGGTGAATCCTGGACTGTTAGCGTAGACTTCTATCTTGCCGCGGTCGACGAGTCGGGTAGGAAGGGGACCCTCATACCTGCTACGCTCACGGTTCGCTATCCGGGAGAGGGGAGGATACTCGTCTCCTCCGGCGGCGGGGTCGATGAGGTAGCTGAGACCAGCATGGAGGAGGCGGTGAAGCTGGCGAGCCTACTGGCAGGCGTAGACTGGAGGACTGTCGACTTCAACATAACCCTCCACACCGGTTCCAGGGTTGGAGGCCCCAGCGGGAGCGCCATGGTCGCACTGGTTGCGTACACGATACTCGCAGGGTCGCCGACACCCAACTATACCTCGGAAATCGTCGTGACCGGGGCGATTAGCCCCGAAGGACTAGTGGCAAGCGTCGGCGGGGTCGAGTACAAGTGTGAAGCCGCCCGGGAGGCTGGGCTCACACTATACTATCCCCTAGTAAACCTCACGGCACAGCTGATAGACGAGTGCGGCGGCGTAAACAACACTTACACGGGAATACTCAACTTAACCTCAAAGGTCTACGGCTCGCCGCCGTTAAAGGTTAGCCTCAAAGTATTCCCGCTCCCCCGGGAGTTCAACGAGACAATGAGAGACGCGGCCCTCGAGATGGCTGAGAAGGCGAAGAAACTCCTCGAGGCCGCCCTGGAGGAGGGCGCCCAGAGGGAATCGATAAATGCTACTATGAGGACTATAAACTCTAGCCTCGAAATCGTAGACACCCACCCATACGCGGCGGCGAGCCTAGCCTTCACAGCCCTGAGGAACGCCACTATAATCTACTATAGCGTGAAGGCCGAGGAGGAGGGGTTCCTAGACTCCGTGGCTGAGAACGTGTCAAAGCAGCTGGAGAGGATAGAGAACATCCTGGACAGCATGCCGCGCAACGGCTCAATATACTATCTGGAATTCGTCGCCACAGCATACACTAGGCTCGCCGACGCTAGGAGCAGCCTGCTGGCATACGAGAAATACTCCAGCGCCGGGAGGACCCTCGACGCCGTAGTGTCTCTCGCAACAGCATCTGCTAGAATCGATAGTATAATGCATTGGATTAGGAGTGCTAACGCGTCCAGGAACAGCACTCCCACACTCTCAGGAGGCGATGTTGAAAGGCTAGCCTACGCGGTGGCAGACTATGCTGAGACAACGGCAAGGTATGCTAGGGCCATCGCAAACTATGTTGTGGAAAACTATGGTAGGAGCCCAAGCCTGCTAGTCTACATTGACATTATAGACGAGCTTGTCTCCAAGGCTAGAGAGTATATGGGGGAGGGCAACTATCTGGCGGCCATAGGGTTCTACCGGGAGGCGCTGTCGAGGAGCCTCTCAATGCTATTCCAGGCCAGCCTGGGCTCGTACAGGGGTCCCGAGCCCATACTGGATGACTACATGGCGGAGCTCGAGAGGCTGTATACTATGCTGGCCTCCAGGCTCCTAGCTGCCGGAGCCTCGCCAGGCCTAGCTCCAGCCTACTATGACTACGGCCTCGTACTATGGAACCGCGGGGACCCGGCCTCAGCAATACTCATGCTAGAGGAGGCCTCAGCCTCAGCCATAACATGGGCCACCCTACTAGTAGCACGCTCAAACACCACAGCCCCGCCGCCCATGACCTCTACCGGGGAAGCTGGAGGCGGGGGCGTCGAGGCCCCAGCCTGGCTTGCGGGAGTGGCGGTTGCAATGGTAGGCTTCCTGCTAGGCTATATTGCAAGCCTGAGGGCAGTCGCCAAAGCGCTGGGAGTATGGGGCTAGAAGAAGTCCTCCAACGTCCTCCTCCCCCGGCCTCTCTCACCGCCCAGTATCTCGGGTATCCTGCGGAAGTCCTCCTCTAGGATGCTCCTCAGCTGCGGGTTGTAGAGGGCCGCCGCCGGATGGTAGGTAGCGTATAGTATAACGCTGTGCCCGTAGAGCGTGGCCCTCCTAGCCCTCCCCCTTTCCCTCGCCATGCTGGTCCACTTCAGTCCCGCCTCCTCAAAGAGCGTCTTGCCCGCAATCCTACCGAGGGCTACTATGAGCTTGGGGCGCACTATGAGTATCTGCCTCCTAAGGTAGGGGAGGCACGCCGCTATCTCCTCCGGCCTCGGGTCCCGGTTTCCGGGAGGCCTACACTTCACAACGTTCGTTATGTACACGTCGCCCCTGGATAGGCCCGCGAGTGAGAGGAGCTTGTCTAACAGCTTCCCAGCCATGCCGACGAATGGCCTGCCAAGCTCGTCCTCCCTCCTCCCGGGGGCCTCGCCCACAAACATTACCTCAGCATCTATCCTGCCCTCGCCTGGTACGGGATTCCGCCTCGACAAGTGCAGGGGGCACTTAGTGCATGAGAGGATCTCGTCGACCAGCCTCCTGTACTCGTTACTCGCATCCTCTTCCACAGTTCCACACCCCTCCTGTAGAGATGATGTAGTTGGCTATGAAGCCCAGCAGTATCCCTACTGCCTGGGCCGGTATCGGTGTTAGTATGCCTAGGAGCGTTAGAAGCTTCATCGTAGCATACGTGGTAACTATGCCGGCGGCCGACGCGTAGTGGTAGCGGATCAGCCTGCCTGCGGCCGAGGTGCCACAGGTCCTGGCGAACTTTGTTTTAAACGTGTAGACCTCGTGTAGGAGATAGTTTGAGATTATGCTAGCCTCTATGCCAGCTAAGCTTGCAATGTCAACGTGGCCTGTCGCCGATAGCACCATGGCCATGACTGCCAGGTTAACTATCGTGCCCGAGGCTCCCACTAGCATGAAGCGGGGCATGGGTGAGAGGCTCCAAGCCTGCCGGAGGAAGTCGGTGGCAACCCTAACCCCTATCTTGCTCCTGCCCGCATGCCTCTTCCTAAACGTGTAGGGCACGTCTACCACGCGGAGGCAGGGATGCCTGCCCAGGATCTCGACGAGTATCTTGAACCCCCGGGGCTGGAGGCGGTCCAAGTCTATCCTATCAAGCCTCACTGCGAAAAACCCGGCCATGGGGTCGCTGGTCTTCCTAGTCTCGGGGACAAGGAGGTGGGCTATCCTATTGGCAATCTTGCTTAATACCAGCCTTACCCGGCTCCACTCCTCCACCCCGCCACCCCTGGTGTAGCGGGACGCGACTGCGATGTCTGCGCCATCCATAACCTTCTCCACGAGGAGTGGGACGACTTCTGGAGGGTGCTGGTTGTCCGCGTCCAAGACTACGGCTATATCTCCTCTAGCCTCCCTAAACCCTCTCACAACCGCGGATGAGAGGCCCCTCTCGCCAACACGCCTAATGCACCGTATCCTACCATCGCCCATGTTAGAGGCTATTCTCTCAACCTCCTCGCACGTCCCGTCTGGGGAGTTGTCGTCTACCACAAGTATCTCATAGTCGAGGCCGGCCTCTTCGAGCACGCGGGCGAGACGGGGTATTAGGATTGAGACGTTCTCCCTCTCATTATACGTTGGGAGGACTACAGTAACCCTCGGCCGGCCAGAGTCGCCACCCACAACCGCCACCTATCATATCGTGTAGAGCTTCTCCCTGGCAGCCTCCGGCAGCTCGTCCTCCTCTAGGACCGGGAACGTGAAGGGGGGCTCCCTAACCTTCGGCCCCACAACCAGGTACTTCTCAGGGTCGTCGTCAGCCCTGTTCTTGAAGACGCGGACCTTCACATACCAGCCGTCGCTCCTCCTCACATAGGCAT
>CAYRZG010000126.1:0-3972 GCA_964428695.1 uncultured Desulfurococcales archaeon | reverse complement strand
TAAGCTCCTCCTCGAGACTGCCAGTGCAACCATGCTGGCGGCTAGGCTCGTGAACACTACGCTGCCAGTTAGAATGGCAGCCGCCCTAGAGTCTAGGAGTCCCTGGTCTAGCCCCACCTGGGCCGCTATTATTGTGACTGTTAGGAGTGGCGACAGGCTGGCCGCGTAGAGCACTCCACCCCTTCCCGCACCCTGTTGCTTGAAGTATGCTAGTAGCGGGAGGAACTTGGCGGCGAAGGCTGCCGCCCCGGCGGCTAGCACTAGCAGTATGTCGGCCGCCAAGACTTTCACGTCCACGCTCATACCGCTGGCTACGAAGAAGAATGGGGTGAAGAACCCTGTGGCGAGGCCCTCCAGCTTCTCCCGCAGCATCCTCCTAGACTGAACCGTGTCGGCCACGACCACTCCTAGTATGAAGCTTGTCAGGACGCTGTGGACCCCGATAATCTCGCTGAGGCTCCCCAACACTATGACCGCCATGAGTATCAGCCTCAGCTCGGCCTCGAACCCCCTCTCGCCGAGCCTTGGGAGTAGCGGCTGGAGGAGCACGGCCGCCAGTAGTATGGGGGCGTAGAGTATTAGGAGAGGGTTCGCCCCGCTGGTTGCAACGTTTAACAGTATCATTCCCACAACGTCCGTTATCATAGCGGCTGCAAGTGCCACCTGGCCCCTCCTCCCCCTAACCAGGCCTGCCGCCTGTAGTATAGCGTAGGTTAGAGCTGCGCTAGTGGCGGAGAGCCCCGCGACCAGGATTATAGTGCCGGGACCCTCGGCTCCAACGGTCCAGGATACCGCCAGGCCTAGGAGGGCGGCTCCTGCTAGTGCTAGTATCGCAGCCTCCCCAGCCTGCCGTATCCTCCTCCGTATTAGGCTTACGTCGACCTCGGTGCCGGCCATGAAGAGGACTATGTTAGCCCCTATCCCCGCGAGGACTTTTAGGACCTCGACCCTGCTGGCCCCCGCCCATGCCAAGCCCAGGCCGGCGAGTATCTCGACAACGGCCGCCGGGAGGCCTGTGGCGTGGGCGAGCTGGCCCGAGAAGACTATAGCGAGGGCTACCAGGCTCAACACTATCGGCTCCTCATGGCCCCCGTGGAGGAGGCCAGCCTCCTCAACCATGCGGGCGGCTAGGACGAGTCCGGCCAGAGCGAGAGCCCATGATAGCGCCTCGCCGGGCTGGGAGCGCAAAACCGTGAACCTCCACCGGGCGCCCTAGTGTAGCTTATGCTCCGGTGGCCTCCCTGATAGCCTTCCTCACCCTCTCCTCCAGCCTCTCCTTCGACATGGAGCCGACGATAGTGTCTACAACCTTCCCGTCCACCAGCACTACTATCGTTGGGATGTGCTTCACCTCATACTTGTCTGCTATCGAGAAGCTCCTGTCAACGTCCACCCTGCCGAAGAACACGCCGGGCCTGGAGAGCCTGAGGGCGACGCTCCTGAACGTCTCGAGGAAGTTTATGCATGGAGCACACCAGTCGGCCGTGAAGAACAGGAATACGACACGGTTCTTCCTGAGAATCTCCTCCAGGTCGTGCCTAGTAACCTCGGGCACGGGGTCTTCGGCAAGCCTCTCCATGTACTCCGCCCGGCCCTCCAGCGCCCTCGCCAGAGTCTCGGCTAGCTCCCTAACATCCTCGCTCAACCCACGACACCCCCGGGGGGTTCGATGCTTTGGAGCTTATAACCTGCCCCCCGGGTCTACCGGAGTGTATTCCGCGAAATTATTCCGCAATCGACGACTAGAACATACCGTTATATATCTGGCGGCGACATGTATGGTTTAATTGAAGGTGCGACGAGCATGTCGGTCAGACCGATAGCTAGCACGCTTTCAAGGAAGCTTGTGACGACGCTGCCGCCGCCCAGCAGGCTAGTCTACATCGACGGTAAGCCATACGTGGAGATAGCCGGTAAGAGGATCCCGATAGGAGGCCCCATGCCAAAGCTGAGGGAGGGCGAGAAGCACATTAGAGTTACGAGCACCCTGTGCCCGGTCTGTATGAGGCTAATACCAGGCAGGGTGTTCGAGAGGGACGGCAAGGTATACATTAGGAAGGTTTGCCCAGAGCATGGAGAGTTCGAAGAGCTATACTATGGTGACGCAACACTCTACCATAGGATGATGAGGTACGAGGAGACCGGCAAGGGCGCTGGTAAGGCCAAGGCCTACGTCGGCCTGGGAGGCCCGTGCCCATACAGCTGCGGCCTCTGCGCCATGCACGAGAACCACACGGCCCTCGCCAACCTGGTGGTGACCAACAGGTGTGACCTCGCATGCTTCTACTGCTTCTTCTACGCCGAGAAGGCCGGCTACGTGTACGAGCCCAGCCTCGAGCTGCTAAGGTTCCAGGTGAGACAGCTGGCAAGGCAGGGCTTCACAATGGCCGTGCAGATAACTGGTGGAGAGCCTACCATGAGGGACGACCTTGTCGAGATAGTGAAGATGCTGAAGGAGGAGGGAGTGAGACACGTACAGCTCAACACTAACGGTATCAAGTTCGCCAAGCTATTCTTCGACGACCCAGACTATGCGGTGAGATATGCTAGAGAGCTGAGGCAGGCCGGAGTCAACACAGTCTACATGAGCTTCGACGGCGTAACCCCCAAGGCCAACTGGAAGAACCACTGGGAGGCCCCCTTCACTCTGGAAGTCTTCCGCAGAGCCGGTATGACCAGCGTAGTCCTAGTCCCCACAGTGATAAAGGGCATGAACGACCAGGAGCTGGGAGGAATCATAAAGTTCGCCGGCAAGCACATAGACGTGGTTAGGAGCGTCAACTTCCAGCCAGTAAGCCTAAGCGGGCAGATGAAGAAGCACGAGAGGGAGAAGATGAGGATAACAATAGCCGACGCCATAATAAGGATAGAGGAGCAGACCGACGGCCAGATACCCAGAGAGGCCTGGTTCCCAATCCCAGTAGCAGCCAAGGTGGCCAAGTTCATCGAAGCATGGACTGGCACCGAGCAGTTCTGTATGAGCAACCACCCAATGTGCGGCGCCGGAACATACGTGTTCATAGAGAGGGGTCCAGACGGCGTCCCAACCAGGTACGTGCCCATAACAGACTTCTTCGACGTTGAAGCCTTCGTAGAGTGGCTCGACGAGAAGAGAGTATACCTGCTAGAGGGTAAGAGCAAGAAGCTACTCATGCTAAGGGGACTGATAGACTTCAGGAAGTTCACAGACCCCAAGAAGATGCCGAAGGGACTAAGCTTCACCAAGCTACTAGAGAAGGTGTTCCTCAAGAGGAACTACGACGCCCTAGGAGAGCTACACTACCACATGATATTCCTAGGCATGATGCACTTCATGGACCTATACAACTACGACGTAACAAGGGTGAGGAGGTGCAACATACACTACACAACACCAGACGGCAGGATAATACCATTCTGCGCCTACAACGTGATGGAGTCCATCTACAGGGACTACGTGCTCAAACAGTACTCCACCGACTACGAGGCCTACAAGAAGGAGCTAGAAACAGCAGCATTCAACCCAGGCGAAAAGTACAACAGGAGCAAGTACATCAAGAGGATGAAGAACCACCCAATCTACAAGGAAGCCTACAAAGGCATACTCTGGTAACTGCAACCCCCCGCTCCTACGAACACCTTTATCCGTCCCCACTCTATCTCGTTCTCCAGGGCCCACTTTGCAGAGCAATAGAAATTGGAGAGAAATAGTAGACGAGATCGTGAAACGGTTGAAGGAGCAGTTAGACTACCTTAGGAGACACGACCTTGGAGAGACAGGTCCTAGCCAGAAATCTCGCTAGATCGAATCTCGCTTTTCAACCACTTGTAGACCTCGTCTACTCGCCATGTACGGCTGGCCACGGCCAGGGCTGCGTCGGCTATCCACCTTGGAGGGGCGACATTGTTAAGCTCCAACGTGGAGGCCAATACGACCGTTGCGAGCCTCTTGTTGCCATCTACCAGTGGGTGGAGGGCTATCAGCTCGTAGAA
>CAYRZG010000125.1:0-4053 GCA_964428695.1 uncultured Desulfurococcales archaeon | reverse complement strand
GGTTGCACGGGTGGGACGAGGAGTTCGGCATACCAGGCCATGCGGGGAAGAGTAGCGCGGCCCGCCTGCTACAGAAGAGGCTCCGGGAGCTAGGTGTGAGCTTCGAGGCTGAGGGCGAGGTTACCAGGGTTCACGTGGGAGGCATAATAGTGGAGGCCAAGGACGACCCCGACCTCGGCCTAATAGTGCAGGTTGAAGCACCCCTCCCCGGCGGAGGCGAGGACCCCGAGGAGGCGGCTGCCACGCTAGCCTCCTTCGCCAGAGCAGTGCTCGCCGCTGGCGGGAGACCACGCTACGAGGTAGAGGAGGTCGTGGAGGGGTATCCAACGATAATAGCAGTGATACCTGTCGAGGACCAGTTGGAGCAGGCGGAGGCCGTGCTACGGATCGTCGAGGAGGTGGGCGGCGGAGACCATTAAACCCCCACGCCTGCCAGGCTAGCCTGGGAGGGGGTTACACGGTGGCCGTAGACCCTAGGAAGGTGCTGCCGACTAAGATAAACCTCATACGCCTACGCCGAGAGGAGAAGATGCTACGCAAGATCCGAGGCGTGATGGAGGAGAAGAGGGAGGTCCTCCTCCACTATATCAAGAGTAGCGCCGAGGAGTATAACAGGTATCAGCAGGAGGTTTTCCGGGAGATAGAGAAGGTTTTCCGAGACTACTATGCAGGCCTGTCCGAGGAGGGGGAGGCTAGGGCTAGAGCCTACAGCCTTGGAGCCCCGGAGACGGTCGAGGTAGAGGTTGGGACCCGGGTTCTCTTCGCCGTGAAGACGCCAACGTTCAGGGTTAGGGAGGACGCGATAGCACCCGACCCCCTACCCCCCGATGCTAGCCCTAGGCTCCGCGAGGCTCGGGAGGGGCTTGTTAGACTTCTACCCTCGATATTGAAGCTTGCAGAGTATGAGGAGATGCTACGCCTCCTAATAGAGGAGCTGAGGGAGACTCAGAGGCTGATAAACGCCATGGACTACGTTATACTCCCCAGCTACCAGCAGGCTATCAAGTTCATAAAGAGCGTGCTGGACGAGCGTATGAGGGAGGACTTCGTGAGGCTGAAGATGCTTAAGAGAAAGCTCGAGGAGCGCGCCGGCGGCCTCTAGGGGAGGACTGCCCCCAACACTATCAGCACTATGGCGCTCAGCAGTAGGAACCTGGCGAACTCTCCAGGCTCCATCTCGGCTATGCTCCTAATCCCCCTAGCCACCAGCACACCCATGAAGACTAGCCCCGCGAAGACCAGTATGCCAATGCCGAACAGTGCGAGGTAGTAGCCTACTCCTCCCCCGAAGCCGCCGAAGCCCAGCAGGCTGTGAGCCGCCTGCACCACATTCTCTAGGCCCAACTACCGCCACCCGTCTAGAAGTGTAGTGTCTGGGAGAGTATACCTCGGGGACCCCACGGTGACACCCGGGTAATGCGCAGGCATATACCCGCCAAAGGCATGGAAAGGTGGGGGGCGGGCCACGGGGCCGCTGGTGGCGACCGCTAAAAGCGGGCGAGCCTCCCACGGGCGATGGCCGAGGCCAGGACAGCCGAGGCGGCCCCGCCCGCCCCGAGGGGAGGGGGTGGAGCAGGGGTTGCCCGCACCGTGGCCTGCCATAGCTAGGAGCCTAGCCGAGGCCGCCCGGAGAAGCCTAGTCCAGGCTTGGACCGACTACTACGAGGCCTCATACGAGTGGGCGGTTATCAAGGCTTGGAGGGCTGCAAGCCTAGCCCTGGGCATGGTAGACCCGCTCGAGGAGTCGCCCCTAGGCTACAGGCTCCTCCAGCTCAGATGCCCGGAGGCGGTGGAGGCGAGGGTCGAGGCTCCAGTACTAGACGGGCTATACTGGCTCGCCAGGGACCCCTGGCTCCAGCTCATCCTAGGAGACCAGCACGCTGTCCAGAAGCCCGACGCCCTAGACGCCATAGAGGCCGCAGTCAAAATAATAGACGCGGCGAAAGCCTGCACCCCTGAGAAACCTTTACCACCCAAGATGCCCGAACCCCCAGACTGGGCGGGCCACGCGATAAGGATCGGCCCAATACTAGTAATAGTAGACGACGACCTAGCCGAGGCGAGAGCCCCCGAGAGGATAAGGGGCGCAAAGGGCCGGCTACCCCCAGGCTACTACCCCATAATACTCTCAAGCGACGAAGCCCTAGCATACACCGAGCTACCATTAGCGAAAACCTACGCCCAGACGGGAGAGGTAGAAGTAGTCTCCGACCAGACAGGCCTCGCCACAATACTGAAGAGGACAGCCTACCAGGCAAGGTAACCCTTAAAGCTTCCACTCGAGAAGACACCATAACGGCCTGGGGCCCGGGACGAGCCCCCTAGGGGCGATGAACTACTACCCGAGCGAGACGGCGTGGCCCGGGTAGCTCAGCCTGGTTAGAGCGCCGGACTGTGGATCCGGAGGTCCCGGGTTCAAATCCCGGCCCGGGCCCCACCCCACATTATTCCAGTGCTCCAGACAATCAGATTCTGTCAATCCACCTACCCAGAGTTCTATCAGAGCCTCTACCGCCGCCTCTACCAGTCCGACGCTGGTCCGACACTCCCTTTGAAGGTGTGGCGTCGCCCCAAGCTAATACTTCCGGCCAGGATGAGGGTTCAGGCGGGCCGGGGGACCCCATCATATACGATGGGCTTCTTATGGAGGGGTCCCCGGTGATACCGGTCAAAGAAATACCGCAGGAGGCGAGGCGCCAGCTCCTACTAGTACAATGGCAGCGTGGTGTCAAGGCTTCGGACTTAAGCGTATCCCGAGACTACTACAAGATGAGGAAGGGAGTGAAACCGGTCCCAGACCATATTATGGAGCGGCTACTGGAGATCGCAACAGACGACGATCTGGCCCAGGTCCCTTTTCTGGCTCGGTTTGTCGACTATAATGGTATAAGGAGGGCTGACGCTGAGCGAATGGTTAAGATGTTCCTAGAGTGGGCGAGGGCTAACCCGGCCTCCACTAAGGCTGCCTGGAAGACGATAGGGGTTAAGCTGGAGCGTCTCGGGATAACCGGCAAGATAATCGTGGTTACTGGGGAGCACTTGGAGGAGTGGAGGGCTTGCCTCGAGTTTAGGGTGAGGGAAGGGTCCCTCCACCCCGAGACTACCAGAGAGTATGGCTCCTTAAGGTGGTGAAGGCTAGAGAGCGTGGGAGGAGGAAGACTGGGATATTCATGTAGAGATCCTATCGCCCAGAGACTAGCGCATTCCAAACACGGGGCCTCTGATGGGCGAAGAGAGAAGAGTGTGCTGCCTAGTTGACACAAACCTCATAAGAGCAGCTGTATACGAGAGGCATAAGGACCACAATAAGGCTCTCAAGTTTATTAATAAAAACAGAGGATTCCTCGGCAGATAGAGCATGCTGAGAAGCTTAGAATCAAGGTTATGAAGGGCATTAACGAGAGCGATGTGGATACGTTGCTTGATGAGGGGATGAGGCTGGTTCGACTAATAGAGGCTAGGTGAGATCGAGCGAAGAGTAATGATTATATTGACTACGCTATGATACTATCGGCGGGGCGTAGGGGTCACGCTCTCGTTACGCAGGACAGGAAGCTTCACAACAAATATATTAGACACAGGGACTTATTCGGGGTCTTCGTGCCCTTTATCTTCTGGGATAGAGGTGATTCGTGTGGAGGGTTGTGCGCCTCCGGACCCAGTAGAGGATTATTTGGACTTGGAGAATTATCTAATAGCAGTGGAAAAGGGCAGAATAAAGTCTGCACTTATGGTGGACTGGATACACGAGCATTGCGACGGCGACATAAGGGGGAGGGTAGGTGAAATCTGGGTGGAAAGGATAACAGGAAAAATAGGGGAGGACGAGGCAGTGGAAAGACTCTACGAGCTCGTGAAAGAATGTATAAGACGCGCGGAAGAGGGAAGGGTAGAGGGCCGCTGAGGGACGTGAGGTTTCCGTGCTTAACCCCCTTATTCTAGGTGGGGAGAGGTTGGGTAAGGCTGAGGATGCGGCCCTACTTCGTGCTCTAGGGCATGGGGATCCTACCAGAAAGGATATGATGTTCTATAACTTGAAGGGCATCCAGGTCG
>CAYRZG010000124.1:2457-4120 GCA_964428695.1 uncultured Desulfurococcales archaeon | reverse complement strand
GTGTCGGGAGTCGCGACCACGGCCCCACGAGTCATAATCCTCCTAACCTTCGCAGGCGTGGTTATCTTGCCATGCCTAATCTCCCTGTGGAACCTCCACCTGCCCTTCCTCACTAGGTCGAAGGGCGTGATAATCCCCACGGGGACAGGCTCCTCCTTGCTCCTCACCACAACCAGGCCCGGTATACCCTTAAACACGAACTTGCTCCACACCCTGTTGATCCTCTCCTCCGGCGTTATGATGTACTGGTCCAGGTCCTCGGTGGTCATGATCTCAGACACTGTCTCCGCCCTCGGCCTGAGGCCCCTCTCAAGGAATGCCCTGGCTATGTCGGTCAGCGTTACGACCCCGACTAGCCTCCCCTCATCGTCGACCACGGGGGCCGAGTCGGTCTTGAACTCGTCCATGAGCTCTACAGCCCTATCAATACTGTCAGTCTGCTTCAGGACCGGGTACTCCCTAGCAACATCAGCAGCCTTCAGATTGCTCTTGGTACTAGTCGGTATGATCGCCTCTATCCTTGTGAGGAACCCGTAGAGCTTCCTAGTCTTCTCATCCCTAATAACAGGAACTATACGCTCCTCAGTATACCTCATTAGTGCCCTTACCTTTGTCAGCGGGGTCCTGGGCAGTGCCACAACCCTGGGCTCCCTTAACGCCTCCCAGACCTTCAATACCAGACCACCACGCACCACTCATGTAGAGCACCCGTAATTTATAACCAATTGGTGGCCCCCGCGACACTGGCTAAGTCTTAATTAGGGGTGCAAGACAACACGTATCCTAAACGAGGAAAGCATGCGGCCTCCACCAGCATGAGAGCATAGACAAGCGCGGCAGGCCGCCGTGAACAGGGAGGTCACATCGCTGAGAGCTGTAAGGAGTAGTAGGGGGTGAGATCATGCCCAGTATAAAAGAAACCCTCCCAGCCTGCCCAAAGTGCGGCGCCACCATGACATTCCTGGTGGAGAAGGAGAGGAGCAATGGAACCACAAAGGTCACTAGATACTACAAGTGCCCGGTGTGCGGGACAAAGGTCATATTCGAACAATTCCTAGTGAGAAGGGTTGACGGCGTTATAAGAATAACCTGGCTGACAAACGGAAACCCCAAGATAATATACGGCACGCTACGAAGAGCGCCAAGACCACGCAAGAACGCTAGAAAGCCGAGGAGGAAGTAGAGGCCTGTAATGACTTTTTCCCTGGGAGTCTAGGGGGAGCCTCCCCAACTATATTTAATCCACAGTAACACCATACACAAACGCCCCTTCTCGGGGGGAGGGCGAAAAGGGGGAGTTGCTGGCCACCCTCAAGAGGATAGCCAGGGACTTACGCGTAGTGCTCCGAGCGAACCCAGATGTGAAGTCAATAGCCCGCAGGATGTTCGTCACCAACGCCCTGGACGGCATTGTAGCGGCTCTAGGAGTCAACATAGGAAGCTTCACCCCCACGCAGGACCCGGTAGTGCATGCCAGCGGCATGATAGGCGGAACGCTCGCCATGGGAGTCGTCAGCGGGGTTATAGGGGTCTACGTCTCCGAGAAGGCCGAGAGGCTGAGAGAGTATAAGGAGCTCGAGAGGAAGGTCGCCTCGAGCCTCAAGGACAGCATATACTGGAAGGCTGTCAACATAGTCCCCGTCTACGTGGCCCTATGGAGCGG
>CAYRZG010000124.1:0-2447 GCA_964428695.1 uncultured Desulfurococcales archaeon | reverse complement strand
CATTCCTTCTCGCCAGTACGCTCGGGATACCAATAATGGACGCCTACTATGCCTCCGTGACCATAAGCCTGGGCGAGATGGCCTTCCTAGGCCTCTACCTCGGCAGGGTCAGCGGGGAGAAGATTCTCAAGTCGACACTGAGAGTCCTGGGAATGGGGGGAGTAGCACTCTTGATAGCCTACCTCTTAAGGGTTGTCCTTGGTATAACTAGTGTAGCCTAGACTCTGTTCTCTATTTTTTCTGGGAGATAGCTGAATATCTCGACCAGCTTCCTGAACTCCTCAAGGCTTATGTGCTCGTTGGGAGCATGAGCCGTGTCCCCCTCCGGACCATAGGAGAGGCCCTCGCTCCCCCTCACTAGGTAGTAGCGTAGGTCCAGGCCTCCAGGGCATAGCTCGGGCTCGCCAATCTCTACTCCAGCATCTGCCGCGGCCTCCCTCAGTGCATCGTATAGGACGCCCGGCTCCGACACAACGGGCTCCATTTCCTCCACGTACTCCACACTGTAAGACACGCCCAGACCCGTCGAGGCCCAGCGTAGCAGGTCCTCCAGCTCAGCCTTAGCCCCCTCGAGGCTCTCCTCAGGTATAAGCCTCCTGTCAATAGTGAACACGAACTCTCCCGGCACCTGGTTGGTCTTCCCACTGGGGACCCCGGCGACGCCTCCGATCATGAACGTTGATACAGCGGCCTCCGGAGGCGTTATCCTGTACCTAGTCCTCCTCCCCGATAGCTTCACGGAGAGGGCTTCCTGGAGCCATACTGCTAGTCTAGCAGCATCTATGAAAGCGTTCTTCCCCTTCCAAGGAGTGCTGGCATGCGCTGTGAGACCCTTAACAGTAATCCTAGCCCACAGGGCGCCCTTGTGGCCATGCCATGGAGCCCGTAGGCCGGAGGGCTCCGGTATTAGGACATACTCGGGTACCCTCTCGAGAAGTCTCTCGACAAGGTAGCCTGTGCCGCACTGCCCGCCAATCTCCTCGTCGGGGACGAAGGCAGCCTCCAACACCATGTTTTCCGGCCTATAGCCTCGGAGCTGTGCCGCCTTGACCGAGGCTAGGAACGCCGCTATCCCTCCTTTCATATCAATAGCGCCCCTACCATATAGCTTCCCATCCCGGATCACCGGGTTGAAAGGCTCCGTTACAGTCCATCCCGGCCCGCCAGGGACAACATCATAGTGCCCGTTAACGTGGAGGACCCTCTCCCCGCTACCCCAGCGGCCTAACACTATGTAGCGCGGCTTGTCGCTAGCACTCCTACACTTCTCAGCCTGGTAGGAGCGATCCACCTCGTAAATCCTAGCCTCGAACCCTAGCCCCTCAAGCTCCTCCAGGAGGAGCCTCGCCGCCTCGAGATAGTTGCTCCCGTCGGGGGATACCGTTGGAATACTTATAAGATCCTTGAGCACGCGGACTCCATACTCGAACGCCTTGTCTAGCCATGCAGACAACACCAGCACCCCCAATGCTAGCCAGACACCTAAACCCTATGGACCGGCAAGAATGATATGAGTAGCGGTGCTGGAGCGTACGGGGAAACAATCGATTGGCGAGACCCCTGGCCTCCAGCCCCAAGGGGTGGAGGTATCCCCCTTGGGGCGGAACCTATTCCAGGCTCCTGTCCGCCATACCAGTCTCTATTCTCACAGGGGCCAGGGCCTTGACTATGTACTCGAACGCGGCCTCCGGGTCGGTATGCTCTCCGCAGCTATAGACGTCCACAGTAGCAAAGCTGTACTCGGGCCAGGTGTGCACGGTGATATGGCTCTCCAGGATTATCGCGACTATGCTTATGCCGTCACCTATTTTCCAAGCCTTCGTGTCTAGGACTGTCATGTTACCGCGCCTGGCGGCCTCCACAACGATCTCCTTGAGTGTCTCAACATCAGTGAGAGCCTCCTTATTCCTGCACCCGACTAGGTTCCCATACACGTGCTTCCCATAGACCTTGTAGGCTGTCTGCTTCTGCAGGTTTAGCTGGCTCACGACTCTCACCTCCCCCCTTTATTATCCCCCCTACCCTAATACCCTCTTCACCGGGTTTAGTTAAAAGCTTGACCCCCCGGGGACCCCGACATGGAGTATGTGGGAGTCGGAACCATTACAGGCATCTACGGGATCACCGGCGTTTCGAATGCTATCCTCGTAGACTCGCCGAGGGCCTTCGATAACATAAAGAAGGGTATCGAGCGAATAACAGGGGAGCGTCAGGGATGCACAGGTATAAGGAGTATTGTAGGCAGGCAGTCAGGCGTGGACCTCGTCCTCGTCCAGGTACCCCCCTACCCCCAGGCTGTAGCAGACGTAGTATCGGAACTTTACATATTCGGCGTTAGGAGGGTAATAGGCCTGGGCAGGGCATTCTCGCTAACCAAGAGGCTCCCCAGCCGCCCCGTACTAATGGCAAAGGCGGCCGTCCCGCTTGAGGACGTTAGCAAGGCTATG
>CAYRZG010000123.1:0-4126 GCA_964428695.1 uncultured Desulfurococcales archaeon | reverse complement strand
CTAGGCAGTAGGCCGCTGTCGGCGAAGAGCCTCTCGGTGGCCAGCCACTTGTAGACTGCGGGCACGTCTAGGACTAGCTTGCCGGTCTGCGGGTCGTAGAGCTTGCCGCCGAAGGCGAATATGAACTGTATTAGGTCTGGGTGGGCGCTGCCCCTCCTGTGTATTAGGCCCCAGTCGGCGCAGCCCTTCTCCTTAGCCTCCTTAGCCTTTAGGTAGACGTCCTTCCAGGTGAACTCTCCGTTCTTCACCTTCTCGTCTAGCCCAGTTAGTTCCCAGCCCATGCACTTGGCGACGTCCTTCCTAATGTAGAGTGGCCTTGCCTCGGTGTCCTGTGGTATACCATAGTACTTGCCATTGTACTGGGCCGCCTCCATCAGCGGCTTGTAGAAGTCGCTGAACACGCTGTCCCAGTAAGCCTGGACCCACTCTGTTATGTCTAGCAGCCTCCCGGCGTCGGCGAGTGGCGCAATGTAGATGTAACTGTCTACGAAGAAGTCACCGTTCTGACCCTTCTCATACTGGTTTACGAACTGGTCGTATAGCTTCTGGAAGCTGGACTCCCAGATCGTGTCGACTACTATGCGGACGTTGATACCGTTCTCCTCCCATATCTTGTTAATCCTATTGGCGGCCTCCACGATACCATACATTCTCATCACACTGTTCGGGTCGCCAGCGGCCATCACGGTATACTTGACCTCTGTCACGCCGTGGGCGGCGAGCCACTGGCCTATCGCTATGACGTCCTGCTCGAAGTTGCCCGTTAGCTCCGGGACCCCCTGCGCCGCCGTTAGTGGGGCTGCAATGCTGGCGGCGATTAGAGCCAGCAGTACTCCCGCTACTAGCTTGGCGCCTGCCACGAGAACACACCCTATATTACAATATTAAGGGCGGCCTAGTATTTGAATTCAATCTACACCAGGAGCCGCTCCACTATTACAAGACCCTCTGCGGGTAAGCGGTGAATACTATTACCCCGAAACGGGTCCTAGTTGGGGGAAGACGTGCAGGCGGTGACGGGGTTGAGGCGCTACCAGAAGGCCTTCCTCGCCGCTTGGAGCGTGGAGAGGGTCCTGGACGCCGCTACCACGTGGGAGGCTATCCGGAGGGGTGGATTTGAGGCCAACCGAATGCTCAGGTGGCTTATGGGTGAGCTTGGAGTGGAGGAGGCGCTCGCAGTATGGACTATCGCCGCCATAGGCTTGGGGTTACTACTCGCTGTCGGGATACAGCGGCTCTTCAGTAGGGCTGCTGGGAGTGGGAGGCTTACGAGGATAGACAGGGTGCTTCTGGAAAAGTATGGGCCTGACGGCGTGGCGATGATAGTGCTGTCTATCGTCCTTGGCATTGGGGCAGTGGGGCCGCTTGTCAACGGCTTCTGCCTTATAATGTCGAGCCTCCGCTAGAGGGTACCCTCCCCCCTTCCCGCTAGGAGGTCTGCCGCCTCCAGCAGGGTTCTCCCCGCAGCGGTTAGGCCCCCGCCCCTGCCAAGGTACTTGGCGGCCCTCGCCAGTATGAGGGCCTCCCTTACCGCTTCGAGTGTCAGCTTTGTATGGTTCACGAGCCTGGCCAGGTCCTCTGTGCCCAGCTCCCTTATGGCCTGGAGTACTCGGACTAGCACAGGGTAGACTGGTGTCGCTATGCCCGGGGGCACGCCGAGCAGGGCTATCTTAATGAGGCGGCCGGCTCTGGTGAGCCTCACGGTATTGTCGGGCAGCGTCTCTATGAGGCCTCGGGCCTCGAGCCTCTCTAGGGCTGCCTCGGGGTCCTCGCCCTCGGCCTCCAACACTCTCGCCACAGCCTCCCTCTCAATGCTCTTCTCATCGGGTATCCTCTGCAGGGCTAGCGCTTCCGGCCTGGTTAGGAAGGGGATTCTAGGCGCCGCGCTCAGCCTTGCAAGCATCTCACCCTTCCTCGTTGGGCCGCCCACGCCAAGGATGCCGGTCTCCTGGCCTCTAGTAACCCAGTCGACGTGTGGGCTGAGGAGGGCGTACGGGTATGTTATCGCCTTCACCGCCGGCGCCGGCGAACCCGCTCCAACGCCGGGAGTGTTTGCGAGCCTCTCCCCGTAGACGGTTAGCCTGTAGGCTGTCTTGCCCTCCTCCTCATACTCTTCTACCAGGCCCAGACTCTGGAGGTGGAGTAGGTCCATGCCAAGCCAGTCCCCGGGCTCCTCGCCGTACAGCTCCCTGTACTTCCTCGCAACCAGCTCCTTGCCTGGCGTTAGGTTCGGCTTCTCCCTAGCCTCCTCAACTGCTGCGGCGACCGCTTTCACGAGCCTCTCGCCCCTGGCCGCCATTGCCATTGGCGGCCTAAGCCACGGGCTGCGTAGAGCCCTGTACGCCTCCAACACGAGCCTGCCCGGGTAGTCCAGGTCGCCTGTGGGCTTGAGGTAGCCGAGGGTCCCTAGCAGGGTCTTCTCCTCCGGCGTCAGCTCCTCGCCCGCCTCGGCCCTCTCCAGGGCCCGGATCACGGCAGGGTTAACCACGCTGGGGAGGGGGGCGTCGAGGTTGAGCCTCCTCATGGCCCTTGCCAGGAGCCTGCCGGGCAGCGTTAGCGAATAGTAGGGGTTGAGGGGGACTGTGCCCACGACAAGGCCCATGGCCTCGTATACTGGCAGGAACCTTCCATACTCCTCCCTCCTAGCCGGCCCGTCAGGCGCCTTCGCCAGGCTCCTAGCCATAGACTTTGTTATAACCAGGCCCCTCTCAAGCCTAGCGACAAGCCCAACTATCATGCGGCCTGCCTCGGTTATTCCCGCACCGTCTGCGAGTCCCCTGTCCCCTAGTATCTCCAGCCAATCCGCCGGAGGCTTGCCTCCGGCCTCGAGAGTGTAGAGCATCGTGTATATCCTAGAGTCTATCCACGGGTCATGCCCGGGCCTCCCGGCGGCCTGCCATGCTCTCAGAAGCTCGAGGCCCTCCTGCCTAATCTCGAATTCCTCCTCGCCGCGAATATTGTAGAGGCCGAGGGCGAAGCCCTCGAGTAGCGTGTAGAGGGCCTCCTCCCTCCCGCCTAGGAGCTCCTCCAGCTGCCTGTAGTTGAAGAAGCCCCTGTCCATCGACTCCTCCAGGGCTCTCAGCAGCCTCTGTGATACCCTCACAGCCACACCCTCGCACCCTCCAGGACCCCCACCAGTACAGGTTAAAATATGGTTGGTTTTGAACTACAGACCAATAGTATATAATTCAGAATATACCATATGCCACCCTGGTGCGTGGGCGTGACCAGAATAGTCGGCTACTCGAGGCTCGAGAAGCTCTACAGGACCTTCCTAGGCCTAGACCTAGACAAGGGTAGGGCCGAGCAGATAATAGACATATCCTCTAAGAAGCTAGAAGACCTCTTCGTAGCAGGGGTTAAGAGGGCATATGCTAGGGGGAGCGATGTTGTAGAGTGGATAGACCTCCCCATAACGCTAGCACTAGAGGAGACTATCAACTGGTATAGGAGGGAGAGGGAGAGACTCAACGACCCCCGCCTCGACCTCCAACCTATAGTAGACTACCTGCTCGGCAGAGTGCGGGGCCTCGTATTGGGAGAGTCGGCGAGGGAGAACCTCCAGGATCTTACCGCCACAATACTGCTACTCCTAGGGAGGGTTGTAAAACTGGTAGACCCTGGGGTACGGAAGCCTAGCAAGGAGGCTATCGAGAGGGCGAAGCAGATACTGGACCTCACCATATGAGCTACCACGGGTTCCCCAGCCAGGAGGCCGCCTGCTCTATACTGTAGAACCCCTCGTACACCCCATCCCCTATTATCTCGATATACACTGGGTCCACGTTCCAGTAGCCTCGTATCCACGCCGAGAGTATCCTGTAGGGGTCCGTATAGTCTATGAGAGGCGGCCTATCATAGTATAGCGTGTCCTCACGCCACACGTAGTACACCATGCTAGCCAGCCCGTTCTCGGCCAGGTACTCCTTCTCCTCGGGGGCAAGGTTCTGGGGGATGAGGTAGGCCTCCCAGTAGTAGTTGGGGTCATTCTCGTCAACTACCCTTACGAGCAGGTAGAAGCTTACCCCGTTAAGCCAGTTGCCGGCCGGGTCGAAGATGTAGTATTCGTCTCCGAGCCTAGCCAGGACGGCGACATGGCCTGGCCCCTCTGAGGGGTACCAGGCTA
>CAYRZG010000122.1:0-4164 GCA_964428695.1 uncultured Desulfurococcales archaeon | reverse complement strand
GGAGGTAAGGGTGACGAGTGGACCCTCCACGAGCTCGACGTGGAAGAGCTTGTGAGAGCGGTGTTGGAGGCTAAGAAGAGGCTAGGCTATGGCAGGGCCAGGCTTGTAGTGGACAGTATGAGCGCGTTCTGGCTTGACAAGCCAGCTATGGCTAGGAAGTATAGCTACATGGTTAAGAGGATACTCTACAAGTGGGACTTCACAGCCCTCCTGGTAAGCCAGTATGCTATAACTACTGCTGGAGCCTTCGGCTGGGGGTTAGAGCATGTGGCCGACGGTATAGTGAGGTTCCGCCGCTTCGTCCGCCAGGGGGAGCTTAAACGCTTCGTGCTGGTGGAGAAGATGCGGCAGACCCCCCACAGCCTGCGACTCCACAGGGTCGAGATCATAGACGGTACGGGGATGGTTGTGGGGGAGCCCGTCGAGGCTCGACGGGAGGACACGGTGCTACCGGAGAGGGTGGCACGGCGTATCCGGGAGGCTTCCAGGGAGGCGGACTCATGGCTTCCTGACGATACTCTTGAGGGCGACGATGTAGGCTACAACCTCTAGCCTCCCCAGCAGCATTGCGGCTATCAGTATAAGCTTGGCCCCCTCCGGAGCTGAGGCCGCGGATATGCCTGCTGAGAGGCCCACGTTACCCATGGCGCTGGCTATTTCGAAGAACACGTCTCCCAGGTCGTAGAGGCCAGGGTATAGTGCGGCGAGGGCCATCACTAGGAGCACGTAGGTCCAGGTGAACGCCGCTATAGTTGCAAGAGTCCTCCTAACCAGGTCCTCGTCTATAACATACTGGCCTAGGCTCCTGCGGGGCACGTAGCCCCTAGGGTGGACTACTAGGTCTGCCTCCATGCTAATACTCCTCGCCGCTATTAGGATTCGGAGCACCTTAATACCGCCCGCCGTGGAGAAGGCGCTACCCCCTATCAGGCTGAGTATGGCGAGGAGTATCTTGTACGACTCGCCCGTGGCGTGGAGGTCTCCAGCCTGGAAGCCCGCAGTGGCGAAGGCGCTGACAACGTGGAACTCTACCTGGAGTAGGCTCATGTTATGCTCGAAGTAGGGGTCCCGGAGCCATATAGCCCATGCAAGGAGGCCTGCCAGAAGCATTATTGCCAGCTGGCCCTTCAGCTCCACGCTCCTCCTTAGAGCCCCGAGCCTGCCTGTGAGCAGGTTGTAGTGGTCGCTGAAGCTGACAGCACCAAGGAACATCACGATGGCCGCCGCCACCAGCACTGCGGGCTTGCCAAGGTAGTAGCCTACGCTGTCACTGTGGGTAGAGAAGCCTGCGGTGGCGATGCCCGTCATTGCATGGTGTACGGCGTCCCACGGCGTCATGCCGGCGGCTAGCAGTAGTAGTATCGATATGATGGTTAGCACCACGTAGATTACGCCCATTTTTACCGCTGTCTTCTTGAAGCTGGCCTCGAGCCTCTCGAACTTACCCTCGGCAAGGTAGAGTGCTGCCACGGAGACGCCGGGCGGGGCTAGTAGTGCTATAGTGAACACTACTATCCCGAGGCCGCCCTCCCACTGCATGAGCGTCCTCCACACTTTGAGCGTGTCGGGGATCTCCTCCACCCTGGGCACGTAGACGTGGCCGCTACTGCTAGGCTCCCCAGTCAGTATTGTCAGCCCAGTCGTAGTCCAACCGCTCACACTCTCGAAAACGGCGTCTACCAGGGGTATGTGGAGGACCCTGGCGAAGGGTATCGCGTCAAGTATTGGGACTGCAAGCCAGACCAGGACGGTGAGGGCGACAGCCTCGCTCATTCTAAGGCTTCCACTCCCAACCCTTGTGAGGAGGAGGCCCACTATAATGTAGAGGCCGCCGTAGGCTAGCATCTCCGCCCCCGCCAGCCCCTCGACCATGCTACCGTCGGAGACGTAGCGGTACAGGCCGTAAACGCCGCTCCCAATTAGGCTGAAGCTGCTCGCAACTATCGCGAGGCCGGCATAGTAGGCGTAGCGCCTCAACACACCCCACCAGCCGAGAGGCCCCGATGGGGGCTTGACGCTAGTAGGATATAACGTGGAAGCGGCGGGAGGGTAGGCCATCGCGTGGCCACTTCACCCCGGGGGACCCCCCAGGCCGGGGGGCCCGGTCGTCGTCGGAGGTTGCGCCCACCCCCTCCCGCCACGACACGATGCAGTGTCTAGGGGTCTTAGCCTCCCCTCACCCTCTCGAAGAGCTTCTGGAGCCTCGAAGCCCCGGTTACCATGGTCTCGCTCTCCACCAGTTTCGCCACCCCTGCTGTTAGCAGGATGGCCTCCAAGACCAGTATGCCTAGGCTCGCCGCAGTCCTGGCTGCCTCGCCTATGACTGCGTAGTAGGCAGTGTAGACTAGGGCCATGAACGGGTCTAGCTGGACTATTAGCCTAGCAGCGCCTGGTAGGCTTTCTGGTGAGAGGCCGAACATTAGGGCGAAGGCTGGAGCTGCCAGGACTAGGCCTATGTAGCTTGCCAGGAGCTGGGCGCCTCTGACGTCGCCGGCCAGGGCTCCGGCGGCGAAGCCTATTATGATTGCAATATACATTGCCACTGCGAGCGCCGCTACGACTATGAGTGCCTCGCCCGCGCCAAGCTGGAACCTTAGGGTGAACCCTGGAGCCTCTCCCCCGGCGGCCGACTGGAGCATGCGCCCGTAGATGTAGAGGCCCAAGCCATAGCTCGCCATGCCTGCAAGGGTTAGGAGCATCACTCCAAGCGCCTTACCCGCTATAAGCTGCCTCCTCGACACTGGCAGAGTTAGGAGCATCTCCAGCGTCTTAGCCTCCTTCTCAACACCCACACTAACAGCCGCCACGGTCATGGCGGCGAAGACTAGTATCATTGTAGCCACCGGGACCCCTATCGAGACGCCCAGAAGGAGGCCAGCCATCTCCTGGAGGCTCCCACTCCTCCCCCTATAGTATACTGTGACCTCCTCGTCAACAGGGTTCACGAAGTAGTCCTCCGCGAGCCCTGGGAGGCACAGCTTACACCCACCGCTAGTATAGATGCGGGCCGCATTGTCAAGTATAACGTCCACCCTCCTGGCAATATCAAGGTATGCGACGCTCGCCTGGCCCAGGCCAATCTCAACCCGTAACACGACAGGCTTACCATACTCGAGAGCCTTCAACTCCGACGGGCCAATGTAGACTCTAACAAACTCGCCTCCCCCGCCAGGCTCCCGGGCAACCTCAACGCTAGAAGCCCCGGCCTTCACCAGGGCCGCAACGAAACCCTCCAAGTCCTCGGGCGGCTCGCCAGGGCCGGTCCACACGAGTTGGAAGCTGAGAGCCCTCCTAGCCTGCTCCGCCGCACTCTTAGCCGCAGCCCCAGCCACCCCGCCCATGACCGCGAACACTAGTATGGGCCCGACTATGAGGCCGAACAACACTACACGCTCGCGTATAAGCTCCCTAGCCTCCTTGGAGGCGAGAGTCCAAAGCCTACCCGCCACCCCGGGCCACCTCGACAGCCCTCACGAACGCCTCCTCAAGGTTCCCGGCACCATACTTCGAGACAAGCTCCCCGGGCCTCCCCACGTCTATAATACGGCCAGACTCTATGAAGGCGACACGGTCGCAGAGGTACTCGACCTCCAACATGTTATGGCTGGACAAGAGCACCACAGCCTCATGCTCCCGGACATACTCGCGGATAACACGGCGCATAACAACACTACTATAAACGTCAAGCCCACTAGTAGGCTCATCCAACACCACAAGCCTAGGCCTAGTCATAAGAGTACGAGCCAACAAGAGGCGGCGCTTCATACCCTTACTATAACCGCCAGCCCTCCTATACAACGCATCACCCAACCCAGAAACCCTGGCAGCCCACTCAACAGCCTCCTCAACCTCCCCAGGATCCTCATAGTAGAGGCGGGCCACAAACCGGAGAAAATCAACCCCGGTAAGATGCCGGTACACACCAGCCTCCTCCGGCAAATAGCCGAGAAGACGCCTGAACCCCTCACCACCAGACCACGGAGTAAACCCGAAAACCTCCACACTGCCACGATCCGGCCTCAACAAGCCCACAACAATACGGAGCAAAGTAGTCTTACCAGCACCATTCGGCCCAATAACACCGAAAACCTCACCCAAACCAACACTAAACCCAACACCCCTCAACGCAGGCCTACCACCAAAACTCTTCCAAACACCATCAAC
>CAYRZG010000121.1:3577-4174 GCA_964428695.1 uncultured Desulfurococcales archaeon | reverse complement strand
GGGCGGAGCTGGCGAACTTGCTTGTAGGCGTGGCTATCTGGTAGGCGTACTTGTAGCCCCACCTGAACACGCTATCGTCGTGCGTCGTCACTATGATGATCTTGGAGTGCTGCTCTGCAACGTCCATCGCCGGCTTCTGCAACTCCTCCAGGGAGGGACTGATTAGAAAGTCTACGTGGGCGTCCTCTATCATCTTAGTGTAGAGTTTCGAGACCTCCTCCGCGCTCCCCTTGTCGTCGAATATGATAAGCTTGACCTGGTAGCGCTTGTCTCCAACCTTTATGCCTCCAGACTGGTTTACCCACTTCCACCAGGCTAGAGCCCCCCTCTTGTACTCCTCGCCGATCTCGCTACCCGGCCCCGTGGCTGTGTAGGTGAAGCCTATCTTTATCACTCCAGCCTCCGGGCCGGCAGGCGTTGTTGTGCCTCCACCCTGCCTTGTTAGCATGAAGGCGGCCGCCGCGACTATCACCAACGCTACTATTGCGGCGGCCGCAACCTTAGCCTGGACTCCCCTGCGCAGCATAAGCGTGGCACCCGTGTGCTCTAGATTACTCGTACCCTCCCCGATAAGGTTTTGGGAACTAGCACTCTCCT
>CAYRZG010000121.1:0-3567 GCA_964428695.1 uncultured Desulfurococcales archaeon | reverse complement strand
CGCCGTTGAGGGGTTCTGCAACGTAGACCTTTCCCGGGACCCCCAGCTCCCCCATTATGAGGCGTAGCGTCTTAGCGTCGCTCTCAGCCCATGATTCGAGGGTGATAGTGTAGAATGTCGGCCCCCAGCTGGACTGGGCTAGCACTATCCCGTCCCTCTGCGCCTCCGCCACTATGGCTTGCAGGTCCCTCCTGTAGCCGCCGCCCTGCAGGTGGGCGAACGCCATACCCGTGCCGAGCTGCATTTCCCTAAGCCCCTCTAGTGCGAGGTCGAGGCTTCTACGGGCGACGCCCAGGAGGAGTAGTCTCAGCCCCCTCTCCATTCTCCTCCTAGCCTCCACGCTAGGCTTAGCCCCGGCCAGCCTGGCCTCCTCCCCCTCCTCCCCGGGGCCCCTCGGGAGGCTTGGGACTGCGACTACTAGCCTCCAGTCGGCGGGCATGTCCAGGTGTACCCCCCTAGCCTCTGGAGGCGCCGGGACCCCGGGGCCCACTGTGAAGCCGCCGTAGGCGAAGAGCAGGGTTCCGACGGTGCTACCCTTCTGCCTGCCAAGCCTGTGTAGGCCGGTTTCCACTAGCCACTCCCTGCTAGGCCGGGTCCCGTGGGCTAGCGTATACCATGCGGCGGCCGCCGCTAGCATGGCTTGGGTTGTCGAGCCTAGCCCGGCGTGTCTCGGCGGGGCCTCCAAGACTCTCACGTGCACTCGCCTGGCGCCAAGCTTCTCCAGGGCGCTCCTCACAGGCTCTTCTAGGGGGCCAGCCTCCACTATCGTCTCGCTAGCGGGCGTGGCCTCGAGGACCAGCCGTGGCTGGGACGCGTAGAAGCCTGCCCCTGCAAAGTCTACTCCAGCCTCCCCTATAGTGTGGAAGCCCGCATGTAGCCTGGCGCCCGCGGTAACCCTTACACAATCCACTACCATGCCACCATGCTGTGTTGCGCGAGTTGGGGTCCCGGGTATTTACCCCGACCCAGGCCCTCGCGCACGGTGTCGGGGGTTGCCTGCGGGATGCCGGTGTCTAGAGGATGTTGCAGCGAGGCTCCTAGTCGAGGCTGGAGCCGTGCTCCGGGGGAGGTTTAGGCTGTCGAGCGGGAGGGAGTCCGACATATACATTGACGCCCGCCGACTTATCGGAGACTCTAGAGCCTTCCCAGCCATGCTAGGCCTCCTAGCCGCCCACGCCCGCCACCTAGCGGTGGGGGCCCACGCCGTGGTTGGCGTGGCGACGGGCGGCATACCGTGGGCCGTGGGGCTCGCACTCCTCCTCGGCCTGCCGGCGGGCTATGTCAGGCTTGAGGCGAAGGGCCACGGGACCCAGGGTTCGCTGGAGGGGTGGCGTGGCAGGGGTCCTGTTATACTGGTTGACGACGTTGCCACGACCGGTGGGAGCCTGGCTAGGGCTGCGGCCATACTGAGGAGCCACGGGGCTGAGCCAATGTCGGCCGTAGTGATAGTTGACAGGGAGGAGGGGGCGGCGGAGAGGCTGGCCGAGCACGATATAGTGTTAGAGCCTCTCACCACCCTCTCCGCCGTAAGGAAGGCGCTGGGCGAGCCTGCGTAACACCACATAGTAGCCCGTGTGGCCTACCATCCGGGGGCTCGGCCTCACAGCCCCGGGTACCATCTCAATGTCCCTCCTCAGTATCTCCCCCGCCTCTACTATAGCGAAGCCACCGTGGGACTCTACACGGTAGGCGAGCTTGTCCAGCTGGGTCATGGTGGGGAGGAATACTATGAGCGGGGCGCCCGGCCTTAGAGCCTCCCACGCCGAGTCCAGCGCCTCCCACGGGTCGGGCATGTCTAGGAAGCCCGCGTCAAGCCCCCGGGCGCCCACGCCTCGCCTAACGTCGCCCAGCCTCGCCACGAGGCAGGAGTCTAGGCCCGCTAGCCTAAGGTTCTCTAGAGCGGCCTCAAGCATGTCCCTCCTAACCTCGACCCCGTAGACCAGCCCCGTCGGGCAGACGACGCTCGAGATGACGCTTGTAAGGAACCCGCTCCCCAGGCCGGCCTCGAAAACCCTGCTCCCCGGCCTTAGGCCAGCCCTCACCACGAGGTATGCGGAGTCCTTAGGGTATATCACCTGGCTCCTCCTAACCCCGAACTCCTCCAGCACCTCAACCCACACGGCGGGGAGTATGAACCAGGTGGCTCCTCCCCTCTCTAGGCGGGAACCGTACTCTAGCCCTACAAGCTCGTCCCAGCGAATCACGCCGGCGAAGGTGGAGTAGACCCTCCCCCTCTCAACCCGGAAGTGGTAGAGGCGCCTCCTCCAACCCCTAACCACGAGTACCACGATATAGTCGCCCAGCTGCACCCTCTCCCCCAACCTCATAGTACACCCGGCACAGGCAAGGGCGGGTCGCGGGAGAAAAGCGGTGGGAGGCACGTTTTTCCCCTCCAGGCATTCCCGGTTAATATGGTGTGGAGACCGTGCCGGCAAACCTGCCGCCGGAGGCTAAGGCTAAGCTTGCAAAGTATAGTGACGCAAAGACTGTGGAGGAGAAGATTAGGGCGCTCGAGGAGTTCATAAGCGCGGTCCCCAAGCATAAGGGCACGGAGAACCTCCTCCTCTGGGCCCGCAGGAGGCTCGCGGAGCTTAGAGAGGAGCTTGAGGCCCAGAAGAGGCGGCGTAGGGGCGGGGGAGGCCCGAGGCTTTTCGTGGAGAAGGCTGGGGCCGGCCAGGTCGTCATGGTGGGGCCGCCGAACTCGGGGAAGAGTAGCCTGCTCGCGAGGCTGACGAACGCGAAGCCGGAGATAGCGCCGTACCCGTTCACCACCCAGCTCCCCACGCCCGGAATGCTCCAGTACGAGGACGTCCAGATACAGCTGGTCGACACGCCACCCGTGCTCCTAGACCAGCCCGACAGCCCCGTCAACAATAGGGTGGCGGGCCTAGCCAGGAACGCCAACGCCATAATGCTCGTTGTCGGCCTCGACGACCCCGACCCGGCGGGGACCCTCCAGGCGCTGGTTCGCCTCTTAGAGGAGCGGGGCATACTGATAACGAGGACTAGGGGCGTGGTTAGGATTAGGCGTGACAGGAGCGTCAACGGCATCAAGCTGGTCGGCTCGGGCAGGCTCGTGGGGATGACCGAGGACGACCTTAGGAGGCTACTCTCAGAGTATAGGATTTACAACGCCGTGGTAGAGGTGGAGGGCGAGGTCACACGGGAGGATGTTGAGGAGGCCATATTCACCACTAGGGTCTACAAGCCGGCGGTGGTAGTCCTGAACAAGGCCGACCTCCCAGGAGCATCTAGAGCGGCGGAGGAGGCTTCCAAAGCCGTGCCGCCCGACGTGCCAGTGGTGGTGGCGAGCGCGAAGACGGGTAGGGGCCTCGAAGGCCTGGGAAGGCTACTCTTCGACCTCCTCGGCGTGATAAGGGTGTATACTAAGCAGCCCAACAAGGAGCCGGACCCCGACCCGCTCATACTATGGCGTGGCGCCACCGTCTTGGAGGCTGCTGAGCGGATACACAAGGACCTGGCAAGGAGGTTTAGGTATGCGAAGATCTGGGGTCCCAGCGCCAAGTATCCAGGCCAGAGGGTTGGCAGCGACCACGTTCTCATGGA
>CAYRZG010000120.1:0-4382 GCA_964428695.1 uncultured Desulfurococcales archaeon | reverse complement strand
CAGTGTAGGCTACAGCCAGCGGGAGCGGGTTAACCCCTTGGGGTCCCAGGAGTAGGGGTAGTAGGGCCGGTATAGCAGTGGCGGCGAAGAAGTTCTCGCCGCCAGCCGCCAAGCCTAGTGTGAAGGGTAGCATGAAGGCCAGGGCGAGCGGGGGGACGCCTACACCTTCAGCCCAGGCTACTATAGCCTCACCAGCGCTGGTGGCAAGTATGAGATTCTTGAAGAGTAGACTCTCGAATAGCACGAGGTGTATCTTGGGCGACAGTGCCAGACGGGCCGCGCCCAGGAGCTGGCCCTTACCCGGCCTCCATACAGCCATAACCACGAGCACAACTATGACTAGGGCCGCGAGCAGGGGGACGCCTGCTAGGATGAGTATTGCGACCGATGCAAGGGGTGCCAGGGCGGCTAGAAACCTTCCAGGATCCCCCCTACTATTGGGGCAGGCGACTCTTGAAAGTACGGGTGCAGAGACTGCGAGGCCCGCTAGTATAGCAGAGGGGGTCCCTGGCCACGAGTATCTTATAACATCCACGGGGTCCACTCCCAGCACCGCGGCTGTAATCACTATACTCTGGAATAGGGGCCAGCTTGGAACCCAGACATGGCGGAACCAGTAGTTCATGTAGGTCGCCCACTCCCTTGAAACCCTGGCCTCGGCCAGGTATTTCTCGCGCAAAGCCATAGCCGATACCAGGGCGCCTCCGGGCATTGGCATTAGCCCTATAACAGCCGGGACCCCTACCATGGCTAGCCTGCACCCGCTAGAGTCTACGAGCACCTTTAGAACTCCGAGCTCCCGGAGCAGGCCGGCCAGGAAGAGGCTGAACGCTATGAAGATGAACACTCTAAAATCGTTCCACGAGGCGAGCCTATGGAAAGCCTCCACCGTAGCCTGCACTCCAGCTGATAGGACCGCGTAGACCCCGACCATCGCTGCCAGCGCCTGGTAAGCCCTAGCCCTCGCAGCCGCCATGGCTACGAGCACGGCATAGCTAGCGGCAAGCCCTGCCACAGGGCTAAGAGGCCACGATACCATACCCGCCGCCAGCCGGGAATGTACGGGTCCCGGAATATATCATGTGGAGCACGAGCCACCAGTATACACAAGCCTAGACCTCCTGGAAAGCCAGTCCAACACAACACTCCTATCTCCAAGAGTGCCGAGCCTAAACCTGCCCCGGGCCAGCCTCTCCAGCCTCCCAGCCAGGTGCCCCCAAGGCGGCTCCAGCGGGGCTGGCGGATCAAGAGTATAGGCCCTGCCCACCACGGCCCGAGCAGGCTCGCCAACGGCGGCATGAGGGCTAACACGGAGGCATGGTGGAGCCCTACCCCAGTCTACCACGTCAACGACACGCTCCACGTCTAGAACTGCGACCGCGTAAACCCTAGCCCGCCCGGCCAGCCTAGCCTCCCTATATGCCGCCAGGATCTCAGCGCGCCTCCTCCTCTCATCCCAGAAGCCACCAGGATACTCGGCCAGGCCGGCGGCGAAGACCAGGAGCCACCCCCTACCCAGGCTCGAAGGGAGCCTGCCCCTGCTGCCGAGGGGCTCAGTGTAGAAGCCTAGGTCCAGCCTCGGGTCCCTGTGGAGCGGCCACTCGCCCCCCAATGGCATATACCATGCCAGCGGCCTACCCGCACACGGGTCCCGGACCCTCCACGGGTCCAAGTGGTCCGGCAGCCTTCCAGGATCGAGGCGAGGCTCTGGAACCGGTAGGAGTACGGGGCACCCGTCGAGGTGTGGAGAATAGTAGCCAACAGTGGAGGTGTCGGCGAAAACTCTTAGTAGGAAAGCCTTCACCCGGGAACCACCACTACAGTGCCCCAGCCCAGTCTAGAGTGGGCCCCAACACCCTCCACTGTAAGCTTACGGCAGCAGGCCTCCGGATTCGACACTTCAACCTCCAATATAGTGCCTGCGGGTACTATCACGTGTGGCCTCCTCGGCTTATCCATGAACGTCCATCCCGGGAACACTATGGATAGCTCCAGGTCGTTAGCCGGCACCAGCACCCTCTTGTAGTGAATGCTCCCACACTCATCCTTGGCGTTTTCGAGGAGCCTACTGGCAATCCACTTGCCTAGCTTCTCGCCGGAGGCCACGGCTCCGCCCACAACGAATGGAACCCCACCCCCGCCGAGGGGCTCTATTAGGGCTGGCGACACCAATAGCAGCCTTAAGGTACGGCTTCTACCCAGGCATAGCCTACTGGAGACGTCTAAGCCAGACTCCTCGAGCCTGAACCGGGCGACGGACCCTTCGCCGCCAAGCCTAACATGGTTGAGGCTAGCTCTTCCAACCCTCCCCTGGAATGGTAGGATTATCTCAAGCCTCACCGGGCGAGTATAGTCTACGAGCTCCATGTAGTATAGCATCCCCTCCTCCACTGTTTTAGAGTCCCTTTTCAGGGCGATCCCAGTATACCCGGCCTTTCTAGGCCTATAGACCAGGCTCTCACGGCCCTTCTTCTCATTGCACGGTTTCTTCTCTTCTCCAAGCCTCCTCGCAACATATTCGGTTACAGCATCGTGCCTAACCAGGCCCTCGCCCACGTAAACGTAGTATTCTCCCTCCTCGCTACGTGCGAGCCCTGCTCGGAGAATATACTCGTCTCCCAGCACGTCTCGCAGCACACAGTCTAGGTCGTCGAAGTCGCCCGTGAAGTCTCTAAGCTTCCCGTCACAGGAGGGGTCCCCTGCCACCGCCTTAGCCAAGGCACCGGCTAGCGTTGATGGGAGCGGGTAGTAGAGGCTTGAAGCCCCCGCACCAGGCCCGTGGAGGCCGGCTTCCAGCAGCTTCCCCGGGCTGCCGAACATGGCGAGTGAGAGGGGCTGGAAAACCGCAAGCCTCCAGCCAGCCATGCCCATGTCACCTCCTCACATGGAACCCCTCAGTATCCTGGCTGAGAGGAATACGAGGCTCAACATGTCCCCCTCCACCATACCCTCCACTCTGCCCGCGTGGAAGCCGGAGGCCTCGAGCATCTCTCCGGCAACGCCGCCAACCCTTACCCTCACCTTCAACAGCCTATCGTCGATGCCCCCATCGCCCCCACTGTCATCGCCGGTCAAAGATACCGTCCTAAGCCTTAGAGCCCTCCCTACCAGGTCTTCGACCACCCTATCCCTCTCGGGCCCGCTTCTCTCCACGTTCCTCGCCAGCAGCTCGACTACCACCCTCTCGGCAACCTCGAAGGCTCCAGCCCCGGCGAAGTCCCTCGCATACTGGCCGTAGACTAGGTAGTCTCCTATCACGTTGGCCGACAGGTTCTCCGAGGAGGCGAGTCCCTTATCCCGAAGCCCCTTCATCTCCTTTACTAGCTCCACGGCAGACGCTTCGGGTAGGAACACCTTCTTACCCTCGCCCGGAATACTCCTCGGGAGCGGCGCGGCCCCAGCACTGTCACTTGCTAGCACTAGCACATCCTTCGGCTGTCCCTCCTTGCCATCGAGAGTCAACACTTTGAACTTGTCCTTAGCCTCCTCTAGTTCGGCCGAGAGCCTCAACACCTGCCAGAACGGAACCATAACGTCGAAGAACAGTAGGGACCCGCTCAAACCATAGGCAACAGTAGCCGGCGACACGTGAATGTACCCGCCTCCCATCCTGTAGACGTGGAACCCCCTATACCCGTCGCCCCCTTCAAGCCCCCAGTAGGCGAGCCTAATCCTCTCAGCAGCCTCAACAGCAGGGAACACAGGCTTGCCCCCATCCTCGTCAACAGGCGGCAACACGGCGAGGACATCGTCGCCCCCCGTATAGATGAGCACACCCGTCAGGGACTCGACAATATCGCGCACCTTCACAGCCTGCAAAGCGAGACTCCTAGACAGCGAGAACTCATAGCTCAACGTCACAGGAACCGACAACTCTTCTTTCTCACAGGCACCGCTAGACCCACTATTATCGTTGCCAGAAAACTTCTTCTGGTAAACTCTTAATATCTCAGTGATAACATCCCTCACCCTCTGCCTCAAATCCTCATGCTTCTCCTCAAAGTTGAGCACTAGGTCAAGATAGTCTTTTGGATTGTATCCTAGAATGCCACGATGCACCCGCTTACCCATGAAGTCGCCGTCCAACCTCAGTATACTCGTCTTCCTCCTAACACCTCTAACACCTACTAGAGTACGTTCAACGAAGCTCCGAGTATTAGAGGGTATGACGGCTAGAATGTCATCAGCGGCAAATCTGTCGTCAATGCTAGCTTCTACCGCGGCCGAGATACATTTTCCGACATCGTCTTTTTTATTCTTAAAGTTAACGTTATCTAACGATCTTATAATCATTGATATGCGATTGTTTCCTACAATCTTAACCTTCGGAATACCTTCAATGCCTGGAAGCCCTTCTAATTTATTCCTTAACTTATAATCTT
>CAYRZG010000119.1:0-4394 GCA_964428695.1 uncultured Desulfurococcales archaeon | reverse complement strand
GACACTATGCCGATAGGGGCACCCTCTGGTACCCAGTAATCGATGGTGGCGATGAATGATAGGACTAGCTCCTGGTTGCGGCCGCCTCTACCCTCACCCCTAACTGTGACTGTGGTCTCTCCGCCCGCCAGAATCGCGAGCGGAGGCTCGACGGGTACACCCCGCTCGTATGCCTCTAAGGCTATGCTAGCTAGGGCTCTGCCGACCTCTCTACTCTCCCCTTCAAGCCTGCTAGTTAGAATAATAGTGTTGAAGCCAGCCCTGCCCAGTTTGCCGGCCACAGCCTTTAGCACGTCAATGTTAGCCGCTACGAGCCTGTTCTCGACCCTGGCAAACACGGGGTCTCCGGGCTTGGGTGTCTCCACCTCCTTGCCCCTAGCCCCCCTCTCCAGTAGCTCTATGATATTGCGGGGCATGTCATCCTCTAGCCGGTAGAATCTAACTATCCTCAGGGCATCCGCGAATGTGGAGGGATCTGGGACAGTGGGGCCCGAGGCTATTGAGTCTAGCCGGTCCCCGGGCACGTCGCTAGCGTAGAGGCCAAGCACGGCTTTCGGATGAGCGTGCTTGGCGAGCCAGCCTCCCTTAACGAGGCTAAGGTGTTTGCGTATAACGTTGATCTCGTGGATCGAGGCTCCCGAGCGTAGTAGGAGCCTCGTGGCCTCCGCGATATCCTCGAGGCTAACGCCACTCCGGGGATACTCGACCAGAGCGCTGCCCCCACCGCTGACTAACACGACAACATGTGAACCCTTACCAGACTTTGCCCACTCAACTACAGCTTCTCCAGCCTTAAGGCTGGACTCGTCCGGGACAGGGTGGCTAGAGGCTATGTGTTCCAGGCCCTCTGGAAGATTGGGCTTCATCCACTTCGGGTAGACAACCACGCCCCCCACGACCTTGTCTCCCAGAACGTCTACGGCAGCCCTTGCCATCGCGGGAGAAGCCTTGCCGAATGCTATAACAATCGTGTCTCCAAGGTTCCTTCCCTTGAGACTGTCGGCGACAGGCTTGTAGAGCTGGGAGGCCTCAACGATCCAGCCGGGTATATGGGAGAGTATGTCTTCTATGTTAACGTTCAAGGTCACAGCCTAACACCGTATATACCACGGTTATTAACAGAAGGAATATATCTACCTACACGAATATTTGAAGATGACAAGATCCCGCGGGCTCCGACCCGCGGGGTGGTAGCGTTGGCCAGGTACGAGATACGCTGGCATGGTCGTGGAGGTCAGGGAGCGGTTACGGCCGCGATGATTCTCGCCAACGCCGCAATATACGAGGGGAAGTATGCGCAGGCTTTCCCAGAGTTTGGTGCAGAGCGTAGAGGTGCGCCCGTTAGAGCCTATACTCGCGTGAGTGACTCTCCTATACTAACGAGAGCCCCCATACTTGAGCCAGACGTCGTAGTAGTTTTGGACGCGAGTCTTCCGCCGGAACTTTACCTTCCAGGCCTGAAGGAGGGGGGCATTCTCCTAGTCAATACTAAGAGGAGCCCCGAGGAGTATATGGAGAAGAGGGGGGTACGAGGAAACTATAGAGTATATACTGTAGACGCCACGAAGATCGCACTCGAGGTTCTCGGCCTCCCGATAGTTAACACGGCAATGGTGGGCGCTCTGGTACGGATTCTCCCGATAGTCTCTCTGGAAAGCGTTGAGAGAGCAATACTCGAGACATTCCCGGGAAGGATCGGGGAGAAGAACGTGAGGGCAGTCAGGAGGGCGTACGAGGAGGTAGCTTCCAGGCCAGCGGAGGTGGTCGGATGATGAGTGGTCAGGCTAGCGAGAAGCTCCCAGCGTGGAATGAGCTCCCTCCCGGAGGTATAGTTATAGAGCCGGGCAACAGCGCGGAGAGATATACTGGAGACTGGAGAGTATTCCGTCCCGTCATAAACCAGGATAAGTGTATCAGATGCCTACTATGCTGGGTCTACTGTCCAGACTCGGCGTTCGAAATCGTAGAGGAGCCCTATGTCACGAGTAAGGGGAGGAAGTACAAGTTTAGCCTCAAGATAGACTACTACCATTGCAAGGGCTGCGGTATTTGCGTCGAAGAGTGCCCTGTCGACGCTATAGACTTTGTGGAGGAGGTGAAGTAGCATGGCGGTCCAGGTTGAGAAGGAGAAGCTAGCCGGGTGGAAGAGGCTCCCCCTCTCAAGCAACTATGCAGTAGCATACGCAGTCAAGGACGCAGACGTAGACGTTGTTGCAGCCTACCCTATAACCCCCCAGACCACAGTCGTCGAGAAAATAGCTGAGTTCATAGCGAACGGCGAGCTGGACGCTGAAATGATACACGTCGAGAGCGAGCACTCGGCCCTAAGCGCCGTAGTGGGGGCCAGCGCCGCTGGCGCCAGAGCTTTCACCGCGACCGCCAGCCAGGGTCTAGAGCTGATGCACGAGATCCTCCATATTGCGAGCGGCCTAAGGCTTCCAATCGTAATGAGCATCGCTACTAGAGCCTTATCAGCTCCGATAAGCATATGGAACGACTACAGCGACCTCATGAACACCCGCGACACGAGCTGGGTTACCCTAATTGCTAGTAGCGCCCAGGAGGTCTACGATACCGTAATACAGGCCTTCAGGATAGCCGAGGACCCCGAAGTACTCCTACCAGTGATGGTAGCCTATGACGGCTACATAATGAGCCACACCTACGAGCCCGTGTTAGTACCCGAAGACCCGACTCCGATACGCGAGTATGCCCCAAAGAATGTTAACAGGATACGCCTCGACCCCGACAGGCCAGCCTCCTTCGGAACGCTAGCAAGCCCCGAGTGGTACTATGAGTTCAAGTACCAGCAGGTTGTAGCCATGAGGAAGGCCCTTGAGAAGGCCAGGGAGGCCGACGAAGAATATGGTAGGAGATTCGGCCGCAGCTACGGGCTTGTAGAATCAGCCTACACAGACGACGCAGACGTGGTCATACTAGCCTACGGAGGACTCTACGGCACAATACTAGAGGCTATAGAGGCTATGAGGGAGAAGGGAGTGAAGGTCGGAGCCGTGAGGCTTAGGCTGTGGAGGCCATTCCCCGCGGAGGACCTCAAGAAGGCTATCGGCAGCGCGAAGCTCGTCACGGTGATAGACAAGGCGATAAGCTATGGCGCGCGGATAGCGGGACCCGTAGCCCTAGAGCTGATAAGCTCCTACTATGAGGACGCCGAGAAGCCTCTAATCCTGTCAGTGATAGCGGGCATAGGGCAGAGGACAATAACCGAGAAGACAATACACGATATCGTAGAGTATTCTTTCAGGGTGCTCGAGAGGGGTAGGACCCCAGGCGAGAGCATATACTGGGGAGTGAGGGGTGTGAGCTATGAGTAGCCAGCAGGCTAGGAGGAAGAGGCCCTTCAGGCTCCTCACAGACATACCCAAAAAGGAACTATTCGCTCCAGGCCACGGGCTCTGCGCAGGCTGCACCGCAGGCACAATAGTACGCCACCTCCTCAAAGTAGCGGGAGAGAACACAATCCTAGTGAACGCAACCGGCTGCGTGGAGGTCTCCACCACACCATACCCGTACACAAGCTGGCGCATCCCATGGCTACACGTAGCCTTCGAGAACGCCGCTGCCGCGGCAAGCGGCGTTGAGGCGGCGATAAGGGTTATGCAGAGGAAGGGCCTCATAGACCCCAGCAAGAGGATAAACGTGATAGTCCTAGCCGGAGACGGGGGAACCTACGATATAGGATTCCAAAGCCTCTCCGGCATGCTAGAGAGAGGCCACAAGATAATGTACGTACTATACGACAACGAGGCCTACATGAACACCGGGATACAGAGGAGCGGCTCAACACCACTATATGCTTGGACAACCACCACCCCGGCAGGCAGAGTATGGAAGGGTGAGAGGAGGCCAAAGAAGCCAATAGCAGACATAGTAGCAGCCCACAGAATACCATATGTGGCAACAGCAAATCCGGCATACCCGCTAGACATGATAAACAAGTTTAAACGAGGACTGGAGGTAGAAGGGCCCAGCTTCATACACGTGCTACAACCGTGCCCGACAGGCTGGAGGTTCGATCCAAGATACGGTATAAAGGTAGCAAGACTAGCTACAGAAACCGGAATGTGGATAAACTGGGAGCTAGACCACGGCCACTTCGACGTAACAGTCCCGGTGCCAAGGAGGAAGCATGTGCGCCACTACCTACGCATGCAGGGCAGGTTCAAACACCTCACAGACAAGGAGATAGAGGAAATACAGCGCTGGGTAGACCAGGAGGTCGAGAGAATAAACCAGATGGTCGGGAGACAAGTGATAGGACCGGTAGAAGAGTAATACTGACGCTATTATCCTATTAATGTCTCAGAACAATGATAATATGACGAATATATGGCGAATAATTTTTAGCCACCACACTGTATACCCTTTATACG
>CAYRZG010000118.1:0-4402 GCA_964428695.1 uncultured Desulfurococcales archaeon | reverse complement strand
TATAAGCCTCTTCATTCTAGCAGGAGTGGCACAGTCAGTGATGTGGAGCCTTCTAGGCTACGTCCCTAGGGTTGCCGAGACGTACGGATTCATACCAGCCCTAATCAGGGAGCCCGGTATACAGCTCATAGCAAGGCCCAACGGGCTACCAGACCTCACGGGCCTGGTCGCGACGATAGCTATGATCTTGTTCCTCGTATACGTGCAGGCTATGAGGGTAGAGATCCCCGTCACCAGCCCGAGGCTTAGGGGGATAAGGACCAGGGTCCCTCTACAGTTCATGTATGTGACAAACATCCCAATACTGCTAGTCGGCATACTAGTTGCAGACCTCCAGTTATTCCGTGGTATAATATTGAACCTGGCCGGCCCACAGAGCACTATAGCAAAATACTATGATGCATTCGTCTACTACATATCCCCGCCCAGGGGTATCATAGCAGCAGTCTCAGACCCGCTGAGGACCCTAACATTTGCAATATCATGGACTATACTAGCAGTACTCTTCGGCTACATGTGGGTTGAGCTGGCAGGCCTCAATCCCAGAGACCAGGCTGAGAGGCTGATCAAGAGCGGCATGGAGGTTCCCGGCATGAGGAGGAACCCGAAGATACTTGAAATGATACTTTCAAGATACATCTACCCCCTGACCCTCCTAAGCAGCCTAATAGTGGCGTTCATAACGATAGTGGCGGACGTCTTCGGAGCATACGGTACGGGCACCGGCATACTACTGGCCGTTGGCATTATAAACCAGTACTACATGATGATCACATACGAGAGGGCTCTCGAAACCTATCCGCTGCTAAGGAAGCTGCTGGGAGAGGGATGAGCTGTGAGGCACGAGTTTAAAGTGGTGGTCGTCACAGGCGTCCCTGGGGTAGGCAAGACTACTGTGATCGGCAAGATGCAGGAGAAGGCGAAGGAGAAAGGCGTAAATGTTTTGGTAGTAAACTTTGGCTCGTTCATGCTAGACTTCGCGGTCAAGAGCGGGATAATCGACGATAGGGATAAGATACGAACTCTCCCCCTCAGAAGGCAGTTAGACCTCCAGGCCAGGGCGGCCAAGGCTATCATAGACTATGCAAGGGAAAGGCTGGGTCCCGGAGACTACCTGGTCATAGACACCCACGCCCTTGTAAGGACCGTGGCCGGCTACTGGCCCGGGCTACCCAAGCATGTTATAGACGAGCTGAAACCCGACATGATAGCGGTTATAGAGGCCGACCCAGAGGTCGTGGCTGCGAGGCAGGCTAGGGATAAGACTAGGTATAGGGCAGACTTCGGCGGCGCCGCCGGAGTAGCTAGGCTAATGGAGTATGCTAGAGCAGCAAGCTTTGCCAGCGCGGTATTCTACGCCTCTACGGTGGCGATCATAGAGAATCGTGAGGGAGAAGCCGACAAGGCGGCAGAGGAGCTACTGGCCTACATGCTCAACCTCTAAAGGGTCGGGCCCATGAACCCCCTACCACTACTTGTAGTCATTCTCCCCGTAATACTCGTCACGTCAGCCCTCTCAGTCTACAGGACAATATACCCGCTGGAGGCTGTACGGGAAGCTACACAGGTTGTGGCGGAGTATAGGGTTTTGAAGCAGCGGGCTAAGTCGAAGAAGGACATTAAGAGGCTACGGGCTCTCGAGCCAAGGTATAGGAGGGCTAGAAGCCTCCTCATTAGATCCGTGTTCGTTAAGCTAGCCCTTCTTCTGTCGGGCTATGTGGCCGGTAGCATTCTCGTCTTCGTGACTGTGCCCGTGCTCGTAGCGCCCTTCCACCTGCCCCCACTCACCGTGGCTGGAGAGTCCGGCTACTATATGCTGTCTATAACGGCGTACTTCCTTGTATACGTGGTGCTCTTCATCGTCCTACGCGATAGCTTCTTATAGCCTCGAACAAGCGTAGAAGGCTCCTGGCCTAGGGTGGGAGGAGCCATGGTCAGGCCGGCGCTGAGGAGCAGGAGCCTGCGGAGGGTGAAGAGGAGGACCCCCGGAGGCAGAACGGTAGTACACTATGAGAAGAGGAAGCCCGGCCCGGCCAGGTGCGCTAGATGCGGCAGACCCCTAAACGGTGTGCCGAGGCTGAGACCGCACGCCCTAAGAAACCTGAGCAAGACCGCCAAGAGGCCCGAGAGACCCTACGGGGGAGTACTTTGCCCGAGGTGCCTTGCAGAGCTGTTAAGAAAATCGGTGATAGGGGGCCTGTAATAGTCGTCTCGGGCCCGCCGGGAAGCGGCAAGTCAACCTACGCCCGACTCTTATCCAGGGACTTCTGCCTAGACTATCTCACCACGGGAAGCATATTCCGCCGCCTAGCATCCGAGCTGGGGGTTACACTCGAGGAGCTGAGCAGGAGGGCTGCGAGGGACCCCTCCATAGACCTCTCGATAGACAAGGCGACAGTCGAGGCGGCTCGGAGAGGCGGAGTTGTTATAGATAGCCACCTGGCCGCCTGGGTCCTCTCGGGCGTGGCCGACGTTTCGATACTCGTGACAGCCCCGCTATACGTGAGGGTGAAGAGGATAGCCGCTAGGGAAGGCAGGGACCCGTGGAGCGTGCTGGAGGAAACGGTTGTGAGAGAGGAGACCCAGTGGTCCAGGTTCCACTCCTACTACGGCTACGACGCATCCAGGCCTCCACAGGTAGACCTAGTGCTTGATACTAGCGTGCTATCGGTGGAGCAGGCTTACCGTGTAGTGAAGACTCTGGTAGAGGAGAAGCTCGAAGCCCTCGGATACCTGTGAAGCTAGCCCTTAAATCCCCGCCTCAAACCGGTAACGGCCGGGCAGGATAGCGGGGTGCCTGGTAGTGCCGGCGATAGAGGTTGGGAGGATATGCGTGAAACTCTACGGTAGAGAGGCTGGCCGCAAATGCGTAATAGTAGACATTATAGACGAGAACTTCGTGCTAATAACCGGCCCCAAGCAGCTGACGGGCGTTAGGAGGAGGAGGGCCAACATAGACCATATCGAGGTCCTAGACAAGAAGATAGACATACCAAAAGGGGCGAGCGACGACCAGGTGCTAGAGGCAATAACGGCGGCGGGCCTCACAGAGTTCATGCAGCAGAAGGTTAGGCCGGCCCCCGCCTTCTAACCTTATAGCCTCCCATACAGTCCACCCCCTCAAGGTGGACTGTATTGTCTGAGGACGTGACGGCCAAGGGCAGGGAATTCATACGTAGCATTGACGAGTTCTGCGGCTTCAACAGGAAGTGGCTTGTGAAGATTGACGAGCCTACAGACCCAAAGTATGGCTGGATACCCACCGAGAGGCCTCTGGACAAGTACATAGAGTATGGCGTTATCAACCTTGACAAGCCCCCAGGCCCGACGAGCCACGAGGTTGTAGCGTGGATCAAGCGAATGTTCAACATTAAGAGGGCGGGCCACGGGGGGACCCTAGAGCCGGCGAGGCTCTCCCCGTAACAGGGAGGCCCGCTGGCGGGGAAACCCCAAGGTTACAGGAGTGCTCCCCGTGGCCCTCCAGAGGATGACTAGAGTAGTCGGAAACGTGATACACTCGGACAAGGAGTACATGTGTGTGATGCAGCTACACGCTCCGGTCGACGAGGACGAACTCAAACGAGTTCTAAGCATGCTGACTGGGACAATATATCAGAGGCCGCCGCTGAGGAGTAGCGTGAAGAGGGCCCTTCGAAAGAAGAAGGTCTACAAGATAGACCTCCTAGAATATACTGGAAAGTACGCCCTGCTTCACATTTGGAGCGAGGCTGGAACATACATGAGGAAGATCTGCTGGGACGCCGGCCTACTCCTAGGCGTGGGCGCACACATGAGGGAGCTTAGGAGAATACGCACCGGCCCCTTCCACGAGGATAAGAACCTAGTGTGGATGCAACATGTAGCCGAAGCCCTCTATCGCCTCCGAGAGGAGGGGAAGGACGACCTCCTAAGAAAGGTGGTTCTCCCAGGAGAATACTCCATATGCCACCTCCCAAAGGTCGTGGTGAGAGACAGTGCAGTGGAGAGCATAGTGCATGGAGCCAGCCTAGCGGTTCCCGGAATAGCGATGCTCCACGAGGGTATAAGCAGAGGCGACACAGTAGCACTGCTAACGTTGAAGGGCGAGCTGATAGGTATAGCGAAGGCTGAGATGAGCAGCGAGGAGATAATGGAGGCCGAGAGGGGGATAGCGTTCAAGCCTGCACGAGTCATAATGGAGCCAGGCCTCTATCCTAGGGCTTGGAAGAAGAAGTCCTAGTATTGGCGCCGGGGGCGGGATTCGAACCCGCGCCCCCCTTACGGGGGAACGGGTCTCAAGCCCGTCCCCTTGGTCCGCTCGGGCACCCCGGCGCCCATAATAGCATGTGGGGTAGCTGGGGGTTTAACGCTTACTCGTACTATACTGTGACCAGCACGTCAATCGGGGATCTCTCCAGCACTT
>CAYRZG010000117.1:0-4489 GCA_964428695.1 uncultured Desulfurococcales archaeon | reverse complement strand
GTCAGCGTAAGGTATAGTACCAAGGACGAGAACCTAGTCTACCTGATCCGGAGGGGCTAGGGGTTGGGGGTAAACCTCCGCGAGCTTATACCAAAAGATGCCGTGCAGGAGGTCGAGGTTAGAGCGCTCCGCGGCAGGATAGTAGCCCTCGACGCCTACAACATGCTCTACCAGTTCCTAGCCGCCATAAGGCAGCCCGACGGGACCCCACTAATGGACAGGCAGGGCAGGGTAACGAGCCATCTCAGCGGCCTCTTCTACAGGACCATAAACCTTGCAGAGGAGGGTGTAAAGCCAGTCTACGTCTTCGACGGGAACCCGCCAGAGTTGAAGAAGAGGGTTCTAGCCGAGAGGTTTAGGAGGAAAGAGGAGGCCGCCAAGAAGCTGGAGGCCGCCCGGAGGGCGGGGCAGAAGGAGGAGGCCAGAAAATACGCCATGCAAGCCGTGCACCTCACCAAGGACATGGTTGAGGAGGCTAAGAGGCTGCTAGACGCGATGGGCATACCATGGGTGCAGGCGCCCGAGGAGGGTGAGGCCCAGGCGGCCTACATTGCGAGGAGGGGCGACGCCTGGGCCTCGGGCAGCCAAGACTATGACAGCCTCCTCTTCGGAACACCGCGGCTTGTGAGGAACCTGGCTATAACAGGGAGGAGGAAGCTCCCGGGAAAGAACGTCTACGTGACCGTAAAGCCGGAGATCATAGAGTTAGACAAGCTCCTCAAAAGCCTGGGCATAACCAGGGAGCAGTTGATAATCGTGGGCATACTCCTGGGCACAGACTACAACCCTGGAGGGGTCCCGGGCTACGGGCCTAAGACAGCGCTGAGGTTCGTTAAGACCATTGGAAGCGTTGAGAAAGCCCTCCAGGCCGTGAAAGCCCAGCTCGGGGATGTTGACGTGGAGAAGATATACGAGTACTTCCTAAACCCGCCCGTCACGAGCGAGTATAGGATAGAGTTCAGGGAGCCCAACCCCAGAGAGATATACAGGATACTAGTCGAGGAGCACGACTTCAACCCCGAGAGGGTTGAAAGGGCAGTGGAAAGGCTGAGGAAAGCCTACAGGGAACACCTTAGGGTTAGGCAGCGCAGCCTGGACGCCTGGTTCGGCTAGAGGCTGTCGAAAAGCTTCCTAGGATCAACCTTTTGGATCCCCAGCCACTCCGGCTTAAGCCGCTCAACGCTCACCTTCTCATACTCCACGTACACCTGCTTGCCCAGGAGCTTCTCGGCCAGCCTCAATACTATGCGGCCCTTGAAGGATTCGAGGAAGCCCCTCGCCTCCTCTGGCACTCTAATTATCGCGACCGTGGAGCCGTCGGGGAGGAACGCCTCCTCCAAGCCGAGGAGCGGGTAGGGGTTGAGGAGCTGTTCTAGCATCCTCCTCGGGTCCCTCCTATACTCTACTACCACAACCCTCTCAATCCCATACTCCTTCACCCTCCTGTAGATCTCCCCTCCAAGCCAGGCCGGTATCCCCGGCCTCGCCTCCACAAGCACGTAGAGGAGGTCGTCAATACGATAGGACTTCACATACTTCACGTCGACATCCCTAAGCCTCTTCTCAACATCCAGGAGCGCCCTCATAACCTCCACTTCCAAGCTTGTATAGCGCTGCTCGTCTAGAAGCCTCTGACACCTGGGGCAGAAGACGCCGCTCCTAACACATATCTTATCCAAGGGTATGGATACCGGCACCCCAAGCCACCCCACACTCTAGGAGGATTCGAGGCTAATATCAACACGGCGAAGGGCCAGGTAAGGGTTAAGTAGCCTATCCCGCACTAGCCGCATGCCCGGGTGAGAGTGGGATGCCGATAACAGACCCAGAGCTAATAGCGATAGTGGAGAAGAGAGTGCTCAACAAGATGGTGTGCAGGAAGTGTGGAGCCCTAAACCCGCCCGGCGCAACCAAGTGTAGGAGGTGTAAGAGTAAAAACCTACGCCCGAAGAGGAAGAAGTAGCACCTCCTAACCTGTAACGTGCACTCCTACTCCTCTTGGGTCGCTGTACGCCTCGATCCTCCCGTCACCCTTGTATACTATTGCGCCCGCGGCGACTCCCGTCCTCCTAGAGGGCCACATTAGCCTCTCACCCTCGTAGTCCCAGCCCTCGTTAATCACCCTGCCAGTCTCCGGGTCCCATAGGAGCCTCGGAGCGTTGATAGCAGTGTTCAACCCCATCCCATGGGCGGCAATGTTAGTGTAGAGGAGTGCGTGCTGCTGGGGCCTAAAGTTGCCCCCGCTGGCCCCCAACGCTAGGATCCTATCGTCACACTCCGCTATCAACGCTGACAGCGTATGCCTCGGCCTCTTAAGGGGCTCCAGCCTGTTGGGGTGGCTGGGGTCGCTGGAGAAGTCCCTTGCCCTATTGTTTAGCGTGACCATATAGTAGGGTTCTGTCACGCCCGAGCCGAAGTGGTGGTATAGGCTCTGAATGCCAGCCACGACCATGTCTCTGGTTGCGATGACATAGAAGGTGGTATCTCCGCCTACACCGTTACCCCTCCCCTCCCTAGAAGGAGGGGCGCTCCGGACAGCTAGGATCTCCTCTACGCCAGCACCGCCACGTTCCGGGTCGGCTAGCATATTGTCGCGGGCCCAGTACGCAACCCTCGAAGCCGATAGAAGGGCCTCACCCCTCTTCCTCGAGAAGGGTTCCGGCGCCCCACTCTCATAATGCTCTTCGAGAAGCCTCACCAAGTGTAGGCCAGTAACCCCCTGGGTCGGCGGGGGAAGCTCGAACAGCCTACAGCCGAAAGCCTCCAGCGACACCGGCTCCACAAGCCTAGCACGGTATACGGCTAGATCAGAGACGCTGAGCACCCCACCCCTCTCCTGCACGTAGGAGGTGATCCTCCTGGCAGGGTCCCCCTCGTAGAAGGCTCGAGGATCCTCAGCTATGAGGCGAAGGAGCCTGCCAAGCCCGGGAAGCCTAACCCTCCCCCTCTCCAGCGACTCTAGAAGCCTCCTCGACCCAGCATCCCCCTCCAGCACCCCACGCTTAGCCGCCAAAGCCCTCTCAAGCTCCGGGTGGCGGGGAAACCCCTCGAGGGCAAGCCTGGCAGCAGGCAAGACTAGATCCTCCCAAGCAAGGCTACCAGCCTCAACCCACAACCTGTACAAGCCGTCAACCATCCCAGGAACAGTCACAGACAAAGGACCACTACCAGGAACAACACCACCCGTAACCTCCAAGGACAACCCTGCAGGAGTAGGCCCCGCACCATCAACAGCCCAAACCCGGCCACCATCCCAGACAAGAGCAAAGAAATCACCGCCAACACCGCCAAGATGAGGCTGAACAACACCCAAAACCAGGGAAGCAGCAACAGCAGCGTCAACAGCATTACCGCCGGACTCCAATATCTTCACAGCAGCCAAAACAGCAGCAGGATGCTCGGCAGCAACACCAAAACGAAAACCGCCGGCAACACGGGAAAACCCAAAATCAACCCAAACCACAACAACACACCCAAAAACCGCAAACCCGAGAGCAACATATAAAATAACATCTAAATAACAATATATTAATTATTATAAGTAAGCAAAATGTCACGCGTATACGCTTTTGCTTAAACACCTATACTGGATACATAAGTGGTCATGGAACCACTATCAGCAAAACCAACGGTGTACCAGCCACGTAGTAGAGAAATAAGACCGAAACGCAACCTCGACCATCTAACTAGTGATAACTGCGCGAGTTAACAAGCGGGCGGGCACGGACTCATCCGGCCCGGGCCATTTCGGCCCGCCCGCCAAACGCCCGGGCCTCGCCAATCGAAAATAATCCTAACCAAACTATTTAACTTTTAGCTCCCATTATCTGCAGTTCCCAGCCTTAATTTCAACCCTATTTGGCTCCACGGCATCCAAGCCACACAGACTATTAACTCCAATATGTTTATCCTCCATCTAGTCTTTCCTAAAATTCACTATAGGCGAGATGTCACCCTCATACTAGATTAAATTATCAGGCTCATATCACACTCTTAGTATTACTTATTTTCACTAATGAGGAAGAGGTAAGAAAGATATAAGCCCCCTATTGGCTTGGTACAAGTATGGTGGGTTGGAGGCCCCGAGGGAGAGGGGGGCTTGCCTCGGGTGCCGGATGACGAATGCCCCCCTTCCTTCTTCCTTCTTATGAGATTAATAGATCAGTAAATAAAAATAGATAAATTAGGAGTGTCACATGTGGAATATCACGCCACTAATTATGGGATCACGACGGCTTTCCTTGCATTCCCTTAAAGGAGGCTTCTTTAATGTTGTCTACTGCTAGACTGTAGGGTTCCTCTAGATACGTTCTAACTGTATGAAAATATTTGAGCATGCATCGAATTATCGTTGACTATGATTTTCCCACGTTTAAATGGTTAGGCTACTTAATTGGAACCGTGTGCTGGGGGTTCACTGTAGCCTGTGATTGGAGGATAGTCTAGGAATCTAATGTATGAGAGTTGTACAAGTATAGTGTATGAGTGG
>CAYRZG010000116.1:0-4490 GCA_964428695.1 uncultured Desulfurococcales archaeon | reverse complement strand
GGTTTGTAGATTGATCATCAAGGTATACCTATCAGGAGGACGGGTGTGAGGGAATAGAAGAATTGATGGTGGTTTGTTGTATGTGTTGTGTTGTTTGTTTTTGTGTGAAGGTAGGGTTTTTATACCGGTTTGTGGGCGGCTGGTGGGGTGAGGTGATGAGGATGCGCCAATGGAGTTCGAGGGCCTGAGGGCCCGTCAGGATGTTGGTCTCATCCCCTCCTACTGGTATAATATTGTGCCGGATCTGCCAGAGCCCTTGCCTCCTATGCTGCGGCCGGATGGGGAGCCTGTGCGGCCGGAGGACTTTGAGCCGATCTTTCCGAGGGCTTTGGTGGAGCAGGAGTTTAGCCGGGAGCGGTATATTGAGATCCCGGGCGAGTTGAGGAGGCTTTATGCCAGGCTTGGCAGGCCTACGCCGCTTTTGAGGGCTCGTGGGCTGGAGGAGGCTTTGGGGACGCCTGCTAGGATCTATTATAAGTTTGAGGGTGTGCTGCCGACTGGTAGTCATAAGATTAACACTGCTGTTGCGCAGGCCTACTATAATAGGTTGGAGGGTGTTAGACGGCTTACTACTGAGACTGGGGCTGGCCAGTGGGGTAGTGCTCTCGCTCTTGGCGGCGCGTTGTTCGGTCTTGCTGTGACCGTTTACATGGTGCGTGTGAGCTATTTGCAGAAGCCGTATAGGCGTGTGATGATGCAGGTTTACGGTGCCGAGGTTGTTCCGAGCCCTAGTAGGAGGACTAATGCTGGCCGCAGGGTGTTGGAGGAGGACCCGGAGAGCCCGGGGAGTCTTGGTATTGCTATTAGCGAAGCCGTCGAGGATGCGGCTAGCCACGAGGATACCAAGTATAGCCTGGGGAGCGTGTTGAACCATGTCCTCCTCCACCAGACTGTTATCGGGTTGGAGGCTAAGCGGCAGCTCGAGGAGCTTGGCGTCTACCCAGACTATGTCGTGGGCGCGGTGGGTGGTGGGAGCAACTTTGCCGGGGCGAGCTACCCGTTCATCTACGATAGGCTACGGGGGTCGAGTGATACGAGGTTTATCGCCGTCGAGCCTACGGCGGCGCCTAGCATGACCCGGGGTATACTAGGCTACGACTACGGCGACTCGGCTGGCCTGACGCCTCTACTATTCATGTACACGTTGGGTCACAGGTTCGTTCCTCCGCCGATCCATGCTGGTGGCCTGCGCTACCATGGCGTCGCGCCCACGCTGGCCGTGCTAGTCAAGAATGGTATAGTGGAGCCTGTAGCCTACAGGCAGAACGAGGTGTTCGAGGCCGCAGTCTTCTTCGCCAGGCACGAGGGTATCATACCCGCACCGGAGAGCGCCCACGCTGTCAAGGCGGTGATCGACCTTGCAAGGAAGGCTAGGGATGAGGGAAGGGAGGCTGTTATATTCTTCAACCTTAGCGGCCACGGCCTGCTAGACCTCAAGGGATACGAGGACTACCTGGAAGGTAGGCTCGAAGACGCAGTGGTAGAGGGGCCGCTCCGCGACAGTATACCGAAGCCGCTAGAGTAACGCTTTCCCCGGGTGGTGTAGGATGGTGTCAATAACACTCCTACCACTGAGAGAGCTGCTCCCACACGAGGCGGTCTCTGCGGCCCGAGTAGAGGCTGTGGCGAGGAGCATACTAGAAGCCGGGAGGGTGTTTAGACCCTTAATAGTGGACGAGTCGACAGGCCTAATAGTAGACGGCCACCACCGATACCATGCACTTTCAGCCCTGGGTGCCAGGCTCGCTCCAGCACTCCTAGTAGACTACAGCGTGGAGATCCCTGCCCCATACCCTCCGGTTATACGGTTGGGCCTTGGAAGCCTAGAGGAGGCCGCGGAGAGGATAGAGTCTATGGCGGCGAGGGGTAGGCATAGGATCGTCTTAGAGCTGGGCGGGGAGAGGCTAACCCTCTACAGGGACCCCTACGAGGCTTACCACGCCCTACGGAGCCTCGAGGGCCCCGGACCGGTAGTGGCGAGGCCAGACCCGCTGCCAAAGCCCACGGTAGCCAGCCTTGCCGAGAGGGGCATGGTGCTGCCGGCGAAGTCCACGATACACCCCACACCGTTGAAGAGGCTCTTCTACCCGACAAGGCTTAGCCTACTCTACTAGCCTAGGCCTCTCCAAATAGTATCGGCCGCCGCACGGTGGGCGGGCAGGGTCTTCAACCCTCACTTTTAGAGCTCCACACCTTCCAGTCTCATGGTTGTAGAACATGCAGGTTAGGCATGAGACCCTGGCAGGCCGCCTCACCGCCAACACTCTACTCGAGGCTCTCACGAGCCATGATAGTGCAGACTCTAGCATCCCCTGGAAAATCCAGCCTGCAACCGGGCCCACGGTGGGGTCGGTCTGAAGCTCAAGCACTGCCCTGGCCACAACGCCATCATCGCTAGGCTCGCACGTGATGGTTAGAACCATCCTTCTCGGAGAGTCTGGGGTAGACTCGTATACCACCCTGCGATCCTCGACCCTTACCGTGGCCCTGGCCGGGAATTTTCTCTCCCAGCCAAACCGCCTCGCACGAAATACTATGAGGTAGGTCTCCCCCTCCCTAGAGACTTCAACCCTGCCCCTCTCGTGTATGGCGTGTGATAGGAACCCCTGAGGATTGGAGGCCCTGGCGAGGCAGTCTTCCAGCCTGCCCTGGCCTCGGGCTGACGCTTCAACCCTCACCAGGAGTACACCAATATTATTAATGTCCGCGGTAGATATCTAGACGTGTATAGAGGTATAGAGGTGGTAGTACGCTATAGGTACTCTTCGGGTGGCACGTAGAAGTATAGTTTCGCCTTGTGATAGTCCCTGATCACTGTCCTCGCCGCCTCCTCTATGAGGGGCTCGTGTGTTGTCTTGTAGAACCAGCCTCTCTTCCGGGCGAGTTCTTCGAGTATCTTGTACGGGTCGGTCTCCCGTATACCGTAGGCGTCCAGCACGGCCCTGGGGTTGTAGTGGAGGGCCCTTTCTAGGAGGGCTACGGCGGGCGGGACGGGGTCCCACAGCTCCTCTGGGGCCTTCCCCCTTATCACGGCCTCCGGCCATCCACCCTCTACGGGTATGACTCCGGGAGTGTCTATCATGTAGAAGCCTGGCTCTATCTTAAGCAGCTGGAGCGCCTTAGTATAACCCGGGCTCCCGGGTATAGGGCTTGTAGAGGCACCTTTCCTCCCCCGGAGTGCGTTGATTATCGAGGACTTCCCAGTCTTAGGGTAGCCTACGACTGCTACTGAGAACGGCTTCACGGGCGCAACGTGTTTGATGAACCCCCTCAACACCCTAGTGCCCAGCCTATGCCTGGCGCTAACGTAGAGGACTTCGAAGCCCTGCCCCTCTATTATCCTCTTCCACTTCTCCGCAACCCTCCTAGGCACTAGGTCGGCCTTGTTGAGGACTATTACGAGCTCCTTGTCGAGGGCCTCAGCCATCTCCTCGACACGCCTGCTCCTAGTATGCACGGGGTCCCTAATGTCGACTACCTCGACTACAACGTCAGCATTCTTTATGGTCCGTGCTAGCAGCCTCCAACTGGCAAGCTCCAATACGCTACACCCGCCCGGGAAACAAGGAGAGTGGATGATTGGAGGCTATTAAAAACGAGGCCTTGCAGGTTAAGCGTGGAGCCCTTCCAGTCTTAGGCTGGCTCCACGTGGATTATGTTAACAGGACAGCTCTCCTCGGCCTCCTTGGCACACTCGTATAGGTCGTCGGGTATGATACCCTCAGCCAGGTTGTTCGGGTCAGTCCTGAACTCCGGCTTGATCTGGCTCTTCCCGTCCTCATCGTTCATCTCGAACACTTCGCCACAGATGCTCACACAGACCATGTCGCTGATGCACGTGTCCCTAGGGTCTATCCTTACCTTGTACGGCATCCCCTACACACCCCCTCTTTCCAGGGGCCGGGCTATACATTGCAACCATGATATTAAAGGTTTGAGTATTGGCCATGTACTAGCGTGCCGAGCCCCTCTGGCCAAAGCACTGTATGCAGGCTTATCCCCCTCCACGATCTAGGATAGAATACTATTGGGTTGACTGTGAAACCAGTGGGATTAACGGGGGACGATGCTACCGTGGTAAACTCGTTATGTCGGGTCTGGTGTCTGCTAGGATTAGTTGGCTGTATCGTTTTTCGCTTGCTAGGCTCCGAGGCCTACTATGCTCGCCACGTACCAGTCTAGCTCCTCCCTGTCCTTAGGTGTTACCTTCCAGAGGCGGCGCTCCTCCCTCCTAGCCTTCTCCTCTACTCTTGCCCTGTACATTTCTCTCGCCCTCGGCTTCTACTATTAGTGTCGAGAGGTTATAAGGAGGTGCCCGTGGGGGTGTTCGACTCTAGTCTAACTGGGGGCTGGGGGGCTTGGAGCCATTAACCTCTTAGGCTTGCCCGGGCCTTACAGGGCGTGGTTCGGGGTTGGTGTCGGGGATTGGAGCCCGTCGGTAGGGGGGCTTACAGGCATTCCTGCCCAAACTGTGGCGGCCCTAATACTGA
>CAYRZG010000115.1:0-4493 GCA_964428695.1 uncultured Desulfurococcales archaeon | reverse complement strand
TCCTCCGCCTACTAGGCGTAGCTCTGCTTTTACCGTGTATAGGCCTTTCCAGGCGGGGTTTGTGGAGCCGAAGGCTAGCTGTACTAGGCCCAGCTTGGCCTTGAGCTTGCCTCCCTCTAGGACTTGTATGTTGCCCGGCCATTTCTCGGCTTCCTGGTGGCTTTTCGCATGGCCTGCTGTTGCTATCAGTACTCGTAGGAGCCATCTGGCCTTCCCTATTATCGCCTTGGATGCGTCGGCCACTACTATTACGGGGCCGTTTTCCAATTGTTTGACTGTGTGGCCTGTGAAGTCTCCTATGATTGCGGGGGTGTAGTTTTCGAGTGTTGCCTCAAGTATTGGGGTTGCTGTGGCGAGTGTTTGGGAGGCTTGCTGTAGGATGCTGTAGGGGTCCCCGGCCACTGTGTTGCACCCTGCGTGTAAGCTGGCCGCCTATTATATTTGCTGGGTGCCTGGTTTTATTGTTTGCCCACTGTTAGGCCCTCGCACCTGGGTGGGGGCCGCCGTAGAGTAGGAGGCTCCCGAACCTCGCGTAGATCTCGGCTACCGGGTCTGCCTCCTCGTATTGGCGTATTCTCCACTTCCTCTGCGGCGGGGGCTCTAGAGGGTCTGCGGGCTCGAGTATTCCTACCTCTTCCAGCTCTGCCAGGAGTTTGCCCGCGTACTCTTCGGTGTACTCCTCCTCTCTTACTCCCCAGTCTACTTCGGGCTTCTCCCTGATTATCCTCTTGACCTCTTCGACTATGTTTGCGAGTGTTAGTGGGAGCCCCTTCTCCTTCAGCCTTGCTATGGCGAGGAGTGTTACGACCATTCCCCTCCTGTTTCCCCTCTTGAACTTTTCGAGGAGCTCGTCCAGCCACCTTGCCACCTTCTCGAATACCATCGCCAAGCCACCAGGGGCTAGTGTGGGCTTGCTGGGGTATAATGTGTTCGCGAGGGCCCTCGTAGCCAGGGGATTCTTCACCGTTCCGACGATGCGGGCCAGCTGCCCAACGGGCAGTCATCGGGCCCTGTTGGATTGTCGTTGTGGGAGAGTGTTTAACGTTTGGCTTCCAGCTGGAGCTGTATCCATGCCAGGTCTTCCACGGCTTCGAGCAGGTCTAGTGCATGGTATATTGTCTTGTCGCTCCAGACTAGGGCGCCGTGCCTCTCTAGTATGACGACATTACACCTCTGGCTGGATATCGTGTTTCCCACTGTTTCGGCTAGCTCCCGGGTCCCCGGGGTTATCCACGGTACTCTTGCAACGCACCTAGCCTGTATGCCAGCCTCGCTCATTAGCCCCGGGTCGAGGGTTAGGCCGAGGTGGGTTAGGGCTAGGAGGCTCCTAGGGTGGGCGTGTACCACCGCCCTGGCCTCTGGCGCGGCGTGGTATACTGCTAGGTGCATGCGCCACTCGCTGGTGGGGCGCCCCTCTAGTATGCGGCCGTCCAACGAGACCAGGGCGACGTCTCCCGGCTCGAGGAGGTTCCTAGGCACACCGGTGGGGCTCATGTAGACTATGCTCCTCTCTCTGTCCACGATGCTCGCGTTGCCGCCCCTAACCTGGACTAGCCCCCTATTGTACATGAGCCTCATAACCTCGGCTATGTCTCGCCTAGCGTCTCCAGTCCACGACACGGCTGGCCCCCATAGCCTGTGGGGGTGGCGCTATTCTTTAATGTAGACGTAGATGGTCCTCTGCCAGCCTCCCCCGCCTATCACACGGTAGGGCTTCCAGCCTGGGATCTCGAAGTCGAGCGTCACGACCCTGGCACCTGAGCGTAGCTCCCGCTCCAGCTTGGGGCGTAGCATCTCGTTTATGCTCGTCAGCAGGTACATGTATACCTTCGTGGCATCCCATAGGCCAACGTTAAACATGTCAGTGTTGAGTACTAGGACCCTATCCTCTACACCCTCCCTCTTAGCCCTAAACACTGCCTCCGCCGCTAGCTCCGGCCTAATCTCCACGCACACAGCCCGCTTGATCGGATACCTTTTAGCCGCTTCTACAGCCACCCTGCCGTCGCCGCAGCCTAGGTCGTAGAACACGTCACCGGGTCCCAGCTCTAGCGCTTCTAGGACGAGTGGGACGACCTCCTCCCCTGTCGGAACGAAGGGTGCGACGGCACCGTCTCCTCCCAAAGCTAGGGCCACCATGTCGAGCCATGCGGCCTGCCTGCTCCTCCCGGGCAAGGCGGGGGCACCCCAGCCCCGCGCCCGTTGTAGGCGTGGGTGTGCGGGTACTTACAATCTAGGGTGAAGGTGTTAAGGCTTTCCTCTAGCCGCTGTTGTCGCTGGAGGGTTGCCTATTGCCTGGAGGGAAGGTGACTGTTAGGAGTATCCTCAAGCGTAAGGGGGGCGAGCCTATAGTCATGGTTACAGCCTATGATTATCCAACAGCCAGGATCGTGGACGAGGCTGGAGTCGACATTATACTTGTAGGCGACAGTGCCGCCATGGTAGTCCACGGCTACCCCTCCACGCTGCCAGCCAGCCTGGAGATGATGGAGTATCATGTCGCCGCAGTCGCCAGGGCCGGGCCCAGGGCTCTCGTGGTCGGAGACATGCCCTTCGGCAGCTACGAGCCCGGCCCTAGGGAGGCTGTTGAGGCTGCGATACGCCTGGCAAAGGCTGGGGCTGAGGCTGTGAAGCTTGAGGGTGGGAGCGAGTACGCGGACAGGGTGCGGGAGATTGTGAAGGCCGGGGTCCCTGTTATGGGCCATATTGGGCTCACGCCTCAGAGGTTCCTCCGGCTCGGCGGCTACAGGATGCAGGGGAGGAGCAGGGAGGAGGCCAGAATCATACTCGAGGATGCCCAGGCCCTTGTAGATGCTGGCGTCTTCTCCATAGTGATAGAGTTCACAGACCCAGACGTGGCTAAGAGGGTTACCGAGACCGTTCCAGTACCCACCATATGCATTGGGAGCGGCCCACACTGCGACGGCCAGGTGCTAGTATTCCATGATATCGTTGGCCTGTCGAGGGAGGCTCCACCCTTCGCCAAGAAGTACGCCGACGCATACAAGCTCATGGTAGAAGCTGTCGCAACATTCGTCAGGGAGGTCCGGGAGGGCAAGTTCCCCTAGACTACCCTAACCATCATCTTTGTAAGGGCTTGGAGAACCTCCACTACAACGTCTCGTTTCACACCTTTTAGCCCATATACTGTTATGAGGGGAGGCTTCACCTCCACACTCCTAGCCCTAGCCCCCAATAATTCGAGAGCCTCTATAACCTCGCCCTCCTCTGGCGGCTCGGGCTCACCGTAGCATGGGCCCAGCCTGCAGGCGTGGCAGGGTGTAGAATGGGAGTGCATGTTGTGGCTGCAGGCACTAGGGTGAACCCTCAAACCGTGGCGGAGCGCCTCCCGGATCACTATATCCTTCTCTCTCCTCGCCCGGATCGGCACCTGGTCCCTGCCACTCCTGGGCATGCGGGGGAGCCTGGCCCTCAGGCCCCGGATCCCGGCTGCTTCCAGCCTCGATAGTATGCCGGGGGTAACCCTAAGCGTGCCTGGCACAACATCTCTAACGCCATGCTCTCGTGCAAGCCTCATAATCTCCCCAGCCTGGGCGTCGGTCACGCCAGGGATTATCGGGCGGACGAACAAGGCTACGCTCAGCCCCCTCCTAGCCGCCATGCCGGCGTAGGCTATCCTCTCCTCGCCCGGAGGCGCCCCTGGCTCTAGCCTCCTAGACCACTCGCCTATAGCCACGACCGTCACGAGCACGCTAATCCTAGGCTCAGCCTCCAAAAGAGCCTTGACCAGGCCCTCGTCTAGGAGCATCTTCGTAGAAACCTGGCTTGGAAGACCCAGCCACTTGTAGACGGTCGCAATATACTCTACAGCCCTCTCCCTAGTCTCGGGCAGGAATGGCTCAGTAACACTACCATAGGCGGCCATAGTCTTGAATGGTACAACATACGGGTTGACGGCGAGAGCGTACGCTAGCTCCAGCGGCTCTAGAGGGTAAGGCTCCGGCCTGCCCGGGAACCCCATATCCCAGATATAGCAGTAGACGCAGCCAACACTACAGCCTACCCCAGTGTGGATTGTCATGCCGCAATGCCTAGGCCTCCTCCTAGCATGGTGGTCCCTCTCAGCCCTCCTAGCCCTCTCAGCTCCAAGCGCCTCCCTCAGCTCCCTGGCAACCTTCCACTTGTACTCGAGGAACCATGCAAGCCTGGCCCTGTGAGCCTGCACCCCCCTGAAACCCCCGCATGCACAAGTCTACGTAAAGGCTGTTAACAGTATTATACGCGGGGGAGAATACCATATCTCTGGGTGTCCACATTTGAAGGTGGCCAGACTTGTAGCCGCAGCTGCGATCGTCTCACTACTAGCGCTACCATTGGCTGCCGCCCAGGTCTCAGTCTTGCCGGGCATGAAGGTTCCCGCCGCAGTCTTCTATATTCCGGGAGGCTATGATAGCCTGGAAGCCTATAGTGTAGGCAAACTCATAGTCTTCACGGCCAGGGAGGGCGACTCCTACAGCCTCATATTCTACAAT
>CAYRZG010000114.1:0-4623 GCA_964428695.1 uncultured Desulfurococcales archaeon | reverse complement strand
GAACCCGGGACCCGAGGCTGCGCAAGCTGCTTACACGCCGGGCCTGGAAGTTGCTTCGTCTCGCTCGAGAGCAGGGTGGGACCCCACGCTGAGCCTGATAATGTAGTAAGTTCGCTCAATTAGCCTATACTTGCCACTATTGTCCAGGTCAGGGTAGGGTCCCATTCCTGTATTCTAGCTGGCTGGCAAGGCGATCTAGTCATGCTTTGCTGGGTCCAATATCGGCATAGCAGTTGGACAATTACACATAATACCATTAAGTGTTATGATACAGTTAACTCTCGACTATTGTCATATGACTATACTATGGTAAATCTGCCTCCACAATCCAGGGGCTTACATGGGTGGTAGTATTGGATCTTGCATTCACGGCATCTTTGGCTGTGGGATTGAGGGAGACTCTTGAAGCCGTACTCCTCCTGCTGCTAGTCTATGCTGGTTCACGGAGCCTAGGCGCTAAGCCGATTCTTGTCTCGGCTGGTCTCGGCTTCCTTCTCGCTGGAGGGATCCTGTTGCTTGTCCCCAGGTTTGCCAATATTATTGAGAAGGGTATATTCGAGGCTGCAACTTACGGGCTTGCCTCGCTCGTTATACTCTGGGCTTCCGTGACTGGCCATAGGATGGCGCGTAGTGCTAAGGCAAAGATTGCGGGCACTGCCTCAACGGCAGCTATCACAGCTGTACTCACCGTAATAATTGCTAGGGAGGCTGTGGAAGCATCACTAATGGCGGCTCCCCTGCTATTGAGTGACCCGGCCCACTCAATTATGGGGCTCGCAGTAGGAGTAGCCGCCGCGATGGCTGTAGGGCTTGCAGCATACAAGTTCACGCTCAAGATTCCCACTAGGCAGGCGTTTGCCGTGCTGACCATAGCTCTTGCCGCGGTTGGCGCTTGGATGGCTGCTAAATCTATCGAGGAGCTTGCTGAGTATATTGTACTACCACTTGAAGAAGTGCTACAGGCCTCCACAGCCATAGCCTACGTAGCAATACTTCTAGCGTTAACGTATAAGCCTAGAATATAGAGAGACGCCCCCGTAGAGAGATGGACAAGAGATTATCCCATGTTATCCTCGCTACGTATAGGGTGGTACTAGTACAGGCTTGCACCCCGCCGCTGGGGGATCCACCTCCTTTTCAAAGTATAGCGTTAGAAAACCTTCCTCGTAGATCACCCTCCGTGGCGCGGCCCTAGATATTACACTTTGTACTTCTTCGGGCCGGGCCTTGCAGGCGTATGCTCTCGCCGGTGTTTTCCTTGCCATTTTAGCGGCTATTCTCCCACCTTCAAGGTAGACTAGCCGGTCTCCATGCATTAGGGTGGGCGTTGTGAAGTGGCTTGCCACTATTACTATTGCTTCTCTCGCCCTCTCCGCTATTATCTCGTCGAGCCTCGCCCTGCTCCCCGGGTCTAGTAGCGTGTATGGCTCGTCGAGGAGGTAGGCCTCTCGACTTGAGGCGAGGGAGGCTGCTAGGAGTAGCTTCTTCCTCATACCCATGCTGTAGCCTCTCACCCTCCTCGCCAGATCCCTCCTCGCCAAGCCGAGCCTCTCGGCGATAGCAGTCATTTCATCCACGTCTAGGCCTAGCTGGTCGGAGTATAGTTGTAGTATATCCCACCCCTTCATCCACCATGGGAGCCTTGTGCTCTCGAAGCCTGTCGAGACGCGCTTGGCGATGAGGCTCCTATTACGCCAAGGGTCTAAGCCAAACGTCTCCACGCGTCCACGCGTGGGCTTTGCTAGGCCGGCGATGAGTTTTAGGAGGGTTGACTTGCCGCTACCGTTGGGCCCCATGACTACTGTTAGGCCCTTACACGCCTCCACGCTAACACCGGCGAGGGCGGTCGTCGTAGAGTAGACCTTCCAAACGTCGAACACTCTAATGCATGTCACGGCTCCCACCTCGAGAAGACAATGAAGGAGGCAGCCAGGAGCGTGAGGGACGCTATGATTAGCCAAGCCTGCATTATGATGAGTTCTGGAAGGAGGCCGGCGAGGCTATGATAGCCAAGCCTGTCCGCTCCCGGCACGTATGATAGGGGAGACTCTACATGGAACCTGGCGAACAGCTCGCTAGGAGACGGTGCAATAGTATAGCCTAGTATTGGGGCTAGAGCTATCGAGACCCCTGCCACTATGGCTACGCTAGCCCTCCTAGATAGTAGGCCTGCTAGAGACGCTGTCGCGGCCGCCAGCAGAAGGGGGCCGGCGAAGGAGGCGCTCGCGTATAGCGCCGCTATAATACTCCAGCCTGGAATGCTCCCGTAGACAGCCAGGTGAGCCTCTACTAGCAGCAGGCCGGGTAGTAGTATGTAGAGGGTGAGTGGCAGGAGCACCTTGTACGCGTACAGCAGCCTCTTGGAGGGGAATATTATGGACTCGAACTCTCCCAGCCCCCACTCCATGCTAGCCGTTGAAGCCAGGGCTACAGAGATTACGGAAAACACTAGCAGGGCGATGCTTACATCGCCAGCTACTGGAGACTCGTCCGAAACCAGGCGTGCCACGATAAGCTTGGCCAGCCCAATACTCTCCCCGGGATTCCACTCGGGGGGGACATGGTCTGGCCAGTAGCATGAGATCGCCCCGGGTAGAGGGCCTGTCAGCCCATAGTATAGGGAGGCGACACCCGCCAGGACCGGTAGAAGGCCCGTCATTGAAGCCCAGAGGGCCGCGCCCGACAGCAGCCTATACCCGGCGACGGCAAGTACGGCCCCGGACAATGCTGCTAGGAGCGACTGAGCCGGCAGCCAGCCGCCGCTGGGGCCGTATAGGGAGAAGGCCAGGCGGCCGGCCCTCACCCCCTGCCAGTCGGGCACGCTGGCATTAACCCATAAAACGTAGATTCCGTGGCCCTCAAAGTGTACGAGGTCGGCGACTATGCTATTGTTGAGCGGGACGAGGGTCGCCTCCCCACGATACTTGGAGTCAACACTAACACTAACATGTAGTGGCCGGGTCATGTTGGCGTTTAAGATGAGGGTAGTGTTGGGCGGCGAATACACTATACACCCTATAATACCATGGCCGCCGGAACCAACTATCACGGTTCCATTAGCAGACTCCACCTCAACAACATGGCTGTAGAAGCCCTCAATACTCACAGGACCATAGTATATGAAGTCCCCGCCTCCAGACAACGATAGTATGACGCCCAGTGATAATCCAAAGAGTGACGACCCCAACAGTAAGAGTAGGAGGCCAGCAACACTCCTCAACGCCGCCCCACCCCAGCAAACATTAAAACAGCAAATAATAATAGTATTATAAGATAGGCGATCCTGGAATCACCTACAACCGTAACAAGAGGCCTAGAGGCCAGGTAGACTCTCCCTGTAATAGAGGCTGTCACCATACCCTCACTATCCATTGGAGCCCAGGCGGATGACATATCCACGACTAGGTCTCCGACGACCATAGTTTTGTTGGCTATGAATGGGAAGAATAGCAACCCAACCAACATGGGAGTAGTGGAGGTTGGAGCACTAATCACACCTCCTTTAAGAAAGCCCGAACGGTCATAAGCGAGACTAACGTTCGCAAGCACACTGCTGGCGTAACAGGCGAACCCATAGCCGGGAACGCTTAACGTAACAACGTTCCCGCCAACGATAGTCTTAGAGGAGACGTTTGAAACATAAACGAGACCAGACCCGTTAGAGGATACGCAGGAGAACCCCTTCCCCCTCAACACCATGGTATCACCAGGCACAATGGGATCGGGTTTCAGGCTTCCACTGAAGTAGAGGGGGAGGCACCCGAGGTGGGAGCAAGATGATACCAGGAACCCGCCCTTCTCATTGCTAAACTTCAAAGTCACCATAGCATTTACTTTAGAATTAGATATGTTAAAACTGATGTTGCCGCCCGGCGGGACCCACCTCACCCGGATCCCAGCATCAGGTATCATGCTAGACACGTTAAACGGTAGCATGCAGAAGCTAAAGGCGCTAATAGGTGTGAAGCCGAACACGGTCTTGAAAGCACCTCTACCCGAGATTGGGCCAACATCATAAACCGGAGCCCCAGCTACAGTGCCTGAACCCGCATAATAGTAGACCGCCTGGGGACTCTCAAATCCTACAAGCCCCCTATGCAACAACACGCTATAAGAGTAGTTGAACTCCTCGCCATCCACTTCTACAACAATGTTAAACACATACTCGTAGTAGTTCTCGCTGGGATGATAGTAGATGTTTAGAGAGCCCGACGTTACCTCCAACACAGAACCATTGTACTCCAGCAAGGCATTCTCCAACGTGACATTATACGACGCAACCAACAGACTCTCACTATTAACAGACACAAATAAAATTAGTAAGATTATAAAAAATGCATTGAAAATTAAAAATTATCGAGATCATCGTCCCTCCCCGCTAGGCATTGAAAGCGGACACCATCTAGACCAATATGCAGTTGCCTCGGCTCTAGAGTCTAAAATCCCAAAGTAGCCCTCCGCTATTACTGTAGATGTACTACCAACTGCCTGAGAAAATGTGACTTTAGTGCTACCACCATCTGGCACGCCGAACCACAGGTCAGCTAGCTTTTGCCCGTCAACGCGAAAGATGAAGTGAGCTGCAATATACGTGTCATCCTCTATGAGATCGCTCACGAGTCC
>CAYRZG010000113.1:0-4638 GCA_964428695.1 uncultured Desulfurococcales archaeon | reverse complement strand
TAAGGGCGGCGCTTGAGGAGCATCGTATAGCCTTGGAGAATGCTAGGGGGCTCATACGCGACGTAGAACGGCTTGCTCCAGACGTCATAGTGGCCGACGAGAGCTGGGAGGCGATAAGCGTCTCGGAAAGGCTACCATCGCCAAAGGTGTGGATAGCCGACTTCCCACTATACCCTCCACTGGGAGGCCCCTCCAGGATTGCGGCTGCCATAGCTGTTAACAGGTTCCTCCTCCGCCGCCTCCCCCACTTTGACCTGCTAGCCTACGTGGGCCTACCATGGCCAGCCGAGCGTGTTAGGGCCTACAGGCTCGCGGGTCCCAGGCTTGGCTAGGGGCTATCATGGTTCGAGCAGGTAGGCCCAATGCCCCCAGTACTACGGGACGAGACACTGTCTAGGGTGGAGGCTAGGAGGCTCCTTGGCCTGCCAGGCGAGGCTAGGATGGCGCTCGTCCAGCCCGGCGGGACTAGGATAGGCGAAGACCTACTTCCCGAGCCAGGCGACGGGTTCACAGCGTACAGGGTTAGGGAGAGGGACCCTAGGCTACCCCGGCTTCTAAAGGCGTTCGACTGCGTCTACAGCCACGCAGGCCTCTCCACGATCACCGGCCTGGCATTGCTTGGAGTACCGGGAGTGCTAACACCCCTGCCAGACCACTTCGAGCAGGAGCATAACGCTGAGATAGCCCCCAGGATCTGGCCGTGGATAGCCAGGCATCCAAGCCCATGCCCACAGCCTGGAGAGGGCGATCCAGGGCTAGAGGAGAACGCTTGGAGGCTGGCAAGGCTTGTATCATAGCTGGCCGACACCGCGGCCTGCACCATTCAACCTGGCGAGGGAGAGGCTACTCCTAGACGAGTGCGTAGCGTGGGGGGAGGCGAGACTCTACTACTGGACAAGCTGGCCATCACTGATAGTCGGGAGGCTCTCAAAGCCGGGAGTCGACTACGACTGTCTAGAGGCCCGGCGGAGGGGGATACCAGTATACAGGCGCCACTCTGGAGGAGGCCCAGTCCTCCACGGGCCCGGAGTGCTCGCCGTAACCATGATAAAGCCCGCCCCAGGCAGGGTCCCGCCGCCGAGAGTATACGAGGAGGGGGTAGGACTCATACTAGAAGCCCTAGCACTCCTAGGAGTAGACGCTCGAAGAGCAAACGAGGGCGATATTGTAGTGGGATCGTGGAAGATTGGAGGATCAGCGGCGCTCATAACCCCTAGAGGCTACATCTACCACGCCATAATAACGGTCGACGAGCCCCTCGACGATATAGAGAGGCTGACGCCTCCTAGATGGGATCTCGTGGAAGCAGGCGGGGTAGACCCGGTAAAGTATAGGCCTAGGCCACTCTCAGCTATAACCCGCGTATCGAGGAGGAGCATCCTCCAAGCGCTGATAGAGGCGGCTTACAACCGGGGGCTGGAGGCGTGGAACCTCCACGACATGGGAGACCCCTGCGTAGAGGCTACAGTCGAGAAGATAACGGCAGAGGCAGCAGCATATGCTGAGAGGCTAGCCTGCCCCACCGGGCAAAACAACACCTAGATTGTCGACCCAAACCTCCACTCTCCCATCGATCCCACCCTGCCCTCCCAGCACGGTCATCATGATAGTAACGTTTAACGACACGAACCCGTCTCCATTAGCGTCGACCATCCAGGCTGGAGGCTTGTACACGCCTCCACACTCTACGGGAGCTGGCAGGAGGAGAGGGTAGACTCTCGAACCCACGCCGGCTAGGGGTACAACCAGCCTCCCCGTGGATCCCGAGGACTCCCCCTCGACCGTGACGACAACCGAAACCATGCTTAGACCATCCACGCCATGTTCGACCGATACATGAATCGGGAGGATCAGGGTGCCAGGCACCACACATGACCCACGATTCAATGGCATAGGACACGACGACACTGGTGCAGGAACCTCTATGGACAACCGATTAGCCCGGGCAGCTAAAACGTGAGCCCCCTCAACAGTCGGCCCTAACAGTCTAGAGGCCACTTCAACGTCTACAGGATCGCCCGTTGACCTAACAGTACCATTATCCCAGACCATCCAAGCCCTAACCTTATATGGTACGATTCGATAGCCGCAGCAATCATACTCCTCTCCCGACCCGATAGCGTCGAGAATAGCCTGTGATCCTGGAAGTCCACTATTATGCTGTGGACACTTTACTGTACCGCCCCTCATCCAAGTTATCACGTAGGCGGCGTATATTGTGAGAGCGACCGTAAACACCACTGCGAGCAACCGCCTGTCCAACGCTGCCAATCTCACAGAAACCATGTTCATACAATGATATTTATGTACTCGTATTCGAGCTCCCGAGCTCTAATGTATTAGCATTAAACGGCGGGGCTCGCCACGCTCGTGTCACGCCATCCCCCACGGGTCGCGGGGACCAGTCCGCTCACAGCCCCGCCGATGTAGGATGCGGACCTCTGGAGATATTGGCTTGAACACCGGTAGCGCCTCGTGTATAGATAACTATATTCGAGGAGACCCATCTATATTTTACCGGGTGTGGAGGAGTTGGTTGTAAGACTCCTTCAGGCGCTAGCTACAAGTATCCTACTAATAGCCATAGTGGTCTCCGCCGCGACTGCCTATACTCCAAGATGGGATGATAGGACCACGATTGGCGGAACACCTCTAGACTATAACGTTGACGTCCACGCCATAGGCAGCGAGGTTCTCGTGGCAGGTAATGTGGTGGACCATGTAAGGAAGCGGGAGAACGCTAGCCTCGCAGTCTATGATAGCTCGGGCAACATGCTGGCGGGGGCCATCTACTCCGGCTCGGGGTCTGCTAACCTCACGGTAAACTCGATCACGGGATGGAATGGTATAGCGTACCTTGTTGGAGTGCTGTCGGGTAGTGGCTGGACGGCAGCGGTCATATTCTCGGTGAACACTTCAAACATGCAGGTAATAGCTTCTAACACTGTAAACCTTACGGATAGGGGCTACCTAACCGCCTACTACGGGGTCTGCGTCGACTCTGCGGGCAACCCGTACGCTGTCGGAGTGTCTGTTGACATTAACCAGACGCCGCCAGTCCTCGAGGGACTCATTGTCGCCTATAATGGAAGTCTCAGCGTGAGAGACGCCGTAATGTACTCCCTGTCGTCCCAGGGGTATAATCTAACGTTCGACTCGTGCGCCTATAGCCTGGGGTACCTGTATGTTGGAGGGGTTGTTAGCAAATACTATGGTGGGAGTAGCCTCTCCCTCTACGGCATAGTTGCCAAGGTACAGCCTGGCAACCTTTCAAACACTGAGGCCTCGGACTCGATAAGACTCTACAATAGCCAAGGGTATGCTGCGGCCAGCCACTATCCGTTAGACTTGGCCCCCTCTCCGGGCGGGGTTGCCGCAGTATTCACCTATGTCGACGAGAATCCCGACCCGGCAAACCCGACTCTCGGAGGCGGGGTCATTGTATACGATTCGAGTCTTTCGAGGCTTTGGAGGTGGAACCTGTCAACCTCATACAATGACTACGCCTACAGCGTTGCCGTCGGCCAGTCTGGCGAGGTCGTAGTAGCTGGTGCTACGTACGACGATTTCGGATCCGGTCTTGGCACCAGCTACCCCCATGGTATCGTGGTTGTGCTAGACTCTACAGGTAAGGTTGAAAGCGCAGTCCTCTACGGGGCCCCCGACAATAGTAGTAGCGCCTTCGGGGTAGCTATAGACTCGGCAGGCTACGTTTACACTGTTGGCTACGATAACTCCGACCAGCTAGCCTACTATAACGTGACAGGCGAGGTTCAAAGCCTAGGCTTAGAGCCTCCTTTAAACCCGGTTAGGGCGACAGTGGAGAGGCTCCCATACACTCCAGCAGAGCCGGTGTTGAAGCCTGTAGGATTAGAGGGCATAGGTGGGGAGAGGAGTGTTATAGTGGCGGTGAAGCATGGTGCTACGGTTAAGGTTACACCATCGGGTGCCAGCTCCGCCCTGGCGGTGGGGTTGCAGGAGCAGGTTTCTCCCCCGCCGCCCATACCAGAGCCTGGAGTAGTAGTGGCGGCCGCCGTTGCTACGGTGGCGGTGCTGCTACTGGTGCGGGGGAGGCTCCTGTAGCCTCCTGCAGGCGTGGGCGGCCAGTGCTAGCGCCTCCTCTACAAGGCCGCGGGCCTTGGAGGCAGCCTCTTCGAGCCGCCCCGCCCTCTCCTCGGCTGCCTCCTCTATGGAGCGTTTGAGGAGGTGGTCTGCGAGCAGCGTTATGAGCAGCCTCCTCCTGGCTATTATCCTCCTCCTGTCGAGCCCCGTCCTCCTGGCGTAGTCCCAGTGCTCCTCTATAGCGTCTACGAGTTCTGGTATGCCCCTACCCATTATGGCGCTTGTCCTCACCACCTTGGGGGTCCAGCCGGTCTGGGGGCCTATGTCGCCCTTCTCGACGGCGAAGGTTATGTACTCGTAGGTCTTCTGGGCCTCGGGCTTGTCGGCCTTGTTCACCACGTAGATGTCGCCTATCTCCATGACTCCGGCTTTCAGGGCTTGTATATCGTCTCCCGCCCCGGGCATGGTTAGGACTAGTATGGTGTGGGCCGCGTTCATAATGTCTACCTCCGCCTGCCCCACTCCGACGGTCTCGACTATGATCTTGTCGTAGCCTAGGGCGTCGAAGGCTTCTAT
>CAYRZG010000112.1:0-4790 GCA_964428695.1 uncultured Desulfurococcales archaeon | reverse complement strand
CAGCAACATTGTCGAGATCCTCGACGCTGCTGGGGTCGACTATGAGCTTGTAGGGGTGGAGTGGGGAGGCAGACCTGCTCTAGCGAGTATCCCCTTCCTATCTCTCCAGCCGTCGGCCGAGGTTAGCGGTGAGACTATCGAGAAAATGTCCTCGCTTGTGAGGGACCTGCTGGCCAGAGGCCCGCCTGCCAGCATTATAGGCAGGAAGTACCCCGTGGACAGGGTCGGCCTAGCAGTCCTAGCCAAGGCTATGGAGGATTCCATGGAGAGTGTCGCCAATATTGCCTCACAGCTCGGCCTTCCACCCTCGAAGGCTCAGAGGAAGTACTATAGTATGTGGCAGCGCAGGATCATTATGGGCTACAGCATTTCATGCGCGCCATACTGTGGAGAGAACGTCGTGTTCGCCAGAGTAGAGCATGGGGACCCGGCCAGGTTTGCGTATTCGATCGCAGTCCTCCCGCCCGTCCTCTCGGCTATGGTTACCGTGTCGAAGAGGGGCGATGCTAGGGGCATCCTGCTACGACTCGCTGGCGGCGGCTCCCTTGTCTCCAGCGCCCTCCAGGTTGTCAGGAGGTATTGGGGGAACGTGGTAGACGTCATGATAGCATACCCTGTGAGGGTAGACGGCGACTATGCTAGGAGAATCCTAGACCTTACCGGGGACTGCGGCCTCCGCTAATGTGGGGGAGCACCGAGACCGTGTCGCCGTCTTCCAGCCTCCTGTCGGGATCCGCCGGCTTCCCGTTGACTAGCACCACTACGTCCTCGATCCTCACATCCTCGGGTAGCCTGACAACGTCTCGGACCCTGGCCCCCTCGGGGGCCTCGACCTCCACCTCTCGGCCGCCCGCATAGTCTGCAAGGTAGCCGAAGTACTTCACCTTAACCCTGGGCATCGCCGGCCACCCTGCAGCCTAGTATTGATTCGAGAGCCTCTGCCACCGCGACACCGGGTTTAGCCCTGTACACCTTTACTCCACGTTCCTCGAAGAACTCCCTCCCCCCAGGCCCCATTGCCGCCGTTATTATTGCCTGCACGTCTCCAATCAGGCCGAGTATACGGGCACGCTTCCCCCTCTCCTCGTGGCCATGATGGTGCTCTCCACGATATGGGTTCTCCTTCACCTCGACTAGCCGACACTCGCCGTCGTCCAACTTGTAGAACCTGTAGACCTCGGCGTCGCCGAAATGGCCAGCGTATACTCTCCCATCGCTTGTTGACGAGACTACTATGGTTGGAGGAGGGTATATGCGGAGCCCCAGGAGTTTGAAGTCGTTATCGTATATCTCCTTTATAGTTAGGATGAGGGCGGGGAACCACTCGTGGCTCCTCCTACCATAGGGTATAGCGTGCATTAGATCGTGGACCCTGTTAACATACTCGTAGATGGGCCCCTCCTCCACTATCTCGGCCTTCACCCTAAGCTCTAGGGCGCCCTCGTCGGGCGGGAAGAGTATTCCTACAGCCGCCTCACCCGTAGCCTTCACGTTCTTCCACGTGTGCCCCCTCGTCATTAGGTGGGTTACGAGCCTTGCAGGATCCGCCTTCTCCAGGTTGTACACGTAGTCTAGGAGGAACCTTGACGCAGCCCGGAAAGCCTCCCCTCCCTTCCCCCAGTACTCCTTCTCTATCCTCCTCAGCTCTTCAATGGCCTCCTCCAGGTATTCCTCCCTTACTGCGAACGATAGCATCATTGGAGCCACGTTAACGCCCGCGGGCCCGCTCGTGGCAAGCATGGGGGAGAGGAGTGTGGAGTACTTTACAACCTCCACCCCAATCTCTGAGACATGCCCCTTCTCCATGAGTAGCTCCACTAGCCTCCTGCGAGCGAGGAAGTAGCGTTCAATGTACGCTCTCGGAAGGCCGCTCACCCTCAGCCACCCGCTTGGTGTCCTGTGCCGGGGAGGGTTTAACATCGTAGTACTATCACGGTATTCTACACCAATATTTTAGTGGGGACCCCTACAATTACCTCGACGCGGGGTGCACGGGTCTTGCCAAAGTCTTGGTGGGGCAGGTTCCTCTGGATTGACCTTGACAGGAGGGAGTACAAGGCGGTAGAGTATCCCGGCGAGTGGGCGCTAGACTACCTAGGAGGCAGGGGTCTTGCGGCAAGGATACTCTGGGAGTACCTCCCCCGCGGCGCCGACCCCCTGGGCCCCGAGAACCTTCTCATACTAGCAGTCGGCCCCCTAACAGGCCTGCCACTACCCAGCAGTGGTAAGATGGTCGTGGCAGCGAAGAGCCCCCTAACAGGAGGCTATGGCGACGGCAACATTGGGAGCTGGGCGGCCGTCCACATGAGGAAGGCTGGATGGGACGCTATCGTTATCAGGGGGGCTAGCAAGGAGCCTGTAACCATATATGTTGAGGACGACAAGGTCGAATTCCACGATGCAAGCGACCTATGGGGCCTCGACACTTGGGAGACCGAGAAGAAGCTCAAAGAACAGTTTGGCAAAAACCTGGGCTTCCTAGAAATCGGCCCTGCGGGAGAGAATCTGGTACGCTATGCTACTGTGATAAGCCAGGAGGGTAGGAGCGGTGGCAGGCCTGGAATGGGAGCGGTAATGGGCTCCAAGAAGATCAAGGCTATAGTGATAAAGGGCACGAAGGAGGTTCCCCTCCACGACCCTAAGAAAGTGCGGGTTGAGGGCGCCAAGGCTTATGTTGAGGTGAAGAGGTCTAAAGCGTACCCGTTCTGGATGCGCCAGGGCACAATGATGACTGTAGACTGGGCTCAGGAGGCGAGCGTGCTCCCCACCTACAACTTCCGTGAGGGCGTCTTCGACGGGTACAAGGGTATAGACGGGTACAGGATGGAGGAGATGAAGATAGCCCAGCGCGGATGCCCATACTGTAACATGTCCTGCGGGAACGTTGTAAAAGACGAGGAGGGCCAGCCCAGCGAGCTAGACTATGAGAACGTGGCAATGCTCGGAAGCAACATAGGCCTAGACGACCTGGCAAAGGTCTCGGTGCTAAACAGGCTCGCCGACATGTACGGCGTGGACACGATAAGCCTTGGAAGCGTGCTAGGCTGGGCCGCCGAGGCCAGCGAGAAGAAGATACTCTCCGACGGAGTCGAATGGGGAGACTACAAGAGGTTCAAGGAGCTTATACGCGAGATAACCTTCAGGGAGACTGAGGTTGGAAACATACTAGCCGAGGGGACTAAGAGGGCCTGCGAGAAGCTAGGCGGGTGCGAGTTCGCAATCCACGCCAAAGGACTCGAGGTTTCAGCCTACGACTGCCACGCCGCCCCAGGCATGGCTCTAGCCTACGCGACTAGCCCGATCGGCGCCCACCATAAGGACGCGTGGGTGATAAGCTGGGAGGTCGCAACAGACAGGTTCGCCTACACCAGGGAGAAGGCTGCCAAGGTGATAGAGCTACAGAGGATTAGGGGCGGCCTCTTCGAGAGCTTCGTAGCCTGCAGGCTACCATGGGTGGAGGTCGGCCTAAACCTAGACTACTACCCGAAGATACTCACCGCCGCCACCGGAGTGAGCTACGACTGGAACAGGCTATACAAGGTTGCAGACAGGATATACGCCCTCATAAGAGCGCTATGGATAAGAGAGCTTGGAACCTGGAGTAGGAGCATGGACAAGCCGCCGGTGAGATGGTTCAAGGAGCCCCTGACCAAGGGACCCCTGGCAGGAGCCAAGCTAGACGAGGAGAAGTACGAGCAGCTGCTAGACTACTACTACGAGCTGAGAGGATGGGATAAGAGGGGAGTGCCGACCAAAGAAACCCTGCGGAGCCTAGGGCTAGACTACACGATACCGGTACTCGAGGGTATAGTGGGCCTCAACTAGGCGCCTACTCTACAATTATACCCTTCTCCCTCAGCTTCTTCTCAATCTCCTTATACCTGTTTCTAACAGTGACCTCGGTGACGCCTGCCACCTGGGCTACCTCCTTCTGCGTCTTCCTATAACCCCTCATCATGGCCGCCAGGTATACTGCTGCGGCCGCGAGGCCGCTGGGATCCTTGCCCGCTGTAAGACCCTCCTGCTTAGCCATTTTCACTATCTTCTTGGCCTCAGCTATCACTGTGTCAGGCAGGCCTAGGGCCGTGGCTATGCGCTCCACGAAGGTCTCGGGCTGTATGACGGGGATCCTAATCTCTAGGTGGCGCACTATCAGCCTGTAGTTCCTGGCTATGTCCCTCTTGGCGTCGACCTCCCTCATCCTAACAGTCTTGGCTATATCGTCTAGCGTGCACGGGACCCTATGCTTCCTGCACGCTGCGTAGAGTGTCGCGGCAACCATGCTCTCTATACTCCTACCCCTGGTCAGCCCCTTGGAGACGGCTTGCCTGTAGAGGTATGCGGCCTCCTCCTTCACGTGGGGTGGGAGCTCGAGCCTGGAGACTATCTCGTCTAGGATCCTTATCGCCTGGTTGATGTTCTTCTCGATACTGGTCTGGGCGGCCGTCCTACGTATGCCCCTCCGTATGATGTCGGCCCTGCGGCCGAGCCCCCTAATCTTGGGGGCTCTGGGCTGGCGTATGTAGACGTCCACGCCCATGTTCGGCCTGGAGAAGGAGAGTGGGCTCCCAACCCTGGTTCTGCGCGCCTTCTCCTCGGGAGTGTAGGCCCTCCACTCGGCCTCGTCTCCTATGATAGTCTCCTCTATTACCTCCCCGGTGCTCTTACAGATCTTGAGACCCCTCTGGGGGTCGTAGACTATATCCTCCGGGGGGCATTCTCCCGTATACTCCCCCGGGGCCGCGCCCTCATACATTCCCACGGGCACCCCTCCATTGGTAGACCTTGAC
>CAYRZG010000111.1:0-4828 GCA_964428695.1 uncultured Desulfurococcales archaeon | reverse complement strand
TGAGGGCTTCAGCGACAACCGTCTTCCCCCTTCCGAGAAGCCTGTTGACTATTGCTGGTTTCTTGTCGCTACACATGTTGCCGCTCAGGGCGACACACTCAACTCTTCCCGGATAGTCTTCGAGGATCCTCCTACACACCCTGTCGCTCGCAATAGTAGCCATGTTCATGCCCATAGCGTCACCAGTATGGTATGATAGCCTAATCCACACGAGATTCCCTATAATATAGGGGAACACGTCGAGGAGCCTACCGTGCCTAGTCGTTTTAGACGCCTCCTCTCTCAGGAGGTCTAGGTTCTCCCTAACCCAGTCGGCCAGCCTGACAGCCTCCACGACACTGGGGGTCCAGAGTAGCGGCGCCCTTGTCATGGCATCGCGGAGTATTCTAACCCTAGCCCCGCCACTCGCGGTGATAGCCTTCACTCCCCTGGCAACGCTTGCTACGAGCGCTCCCTCCGTCGTCGCTAGGGGCACGTAGAATTCGCCCCTGGCATACTCACCCTCAACCTTCAGTGGGCCGACCACTCCCACGGGGACCTGTACGGCCCCGATAGGGTTCTCGATGTTCCTCCCGTAGAGCTCCTCGAAGTCCAGTATGGTAGAGGCGAGGGAGGATAAGCTAACGCCGAGCTTGCGCTCGAGGAAAAGCCGCCTGGCCAGGGCGGCTAGGTTGGCGTTCCCAAGCTCCCTCTCCAGCCTGCTTAAGCTGGTCTCACCACGCTCGAGCCTACCAAGTATCTCCTCAAGCCTCTCCTCCATTACCTCCACCCTTTAAGGCTGGGCGGAACTTGACAGCGTAGGCTATAGTCCCCGTGTCACCGTCCTCTGCAACCCTCCTCACTACAGCCTCCACCCTTATACCCTCCTTCAGGTCCTCCGGGTCCGCGTCCGTCAGCTCGGCGACAATCCTAACACCATTGTCCAGCCTAACTAGGCCCACGAGGGTAGGGGCGTGGAGCCTGCTATTACCAGGCACGCTGTACACGACGCTCCAGCTCTCCAGGGTCCCGGTCCTAGGCAGTTCAACGCTCTCAAGCTCGCGGCCTCCACAGTATGGGCAGGCTGCCCTGGGAGGATAGTGTATCCTCCCACAGGACTTGCAGCGGGCCCCAATGAGCCTATACCTGGGTATCCTCTTCCTCCACCACCTTGCGAGCGTCAAGCATACCACCCCCTCCTACGGGGATTCTAAGATAACACCCCTGGCGCTCGAGCCTAGGCCGTTGAGGCTCAAAACAAGCGCCCTCCTGGCACCCTCGACTTTCAACCCCGGGAACTCGTTGGCGAGCTGCAGGGCAACTTCAGCAATCTTGTACACGTCTGTCGCGCCGAACGGGTGGCCCCTAGCCTTAAGCCCGCCGCCCGGGTTGACGACGGGACCCTCGCCGCCTACTGTAAACCTGCCCTCCCTGACAAGCTCAGCCGCCTTGCCTGGCGGTGCTAGGCCGAGGGTTTCGAGGGCTAGGATGCCGAGTATCGAGAAGGAGTCGTGAACCTCAACTATATCATACTGGCCCGGGTCCCCGGCTAGCATCCTAGCGACAGCCTCGAGACTCTCGATCCTAAGGGGATCGTCTCTCAAAGCCATGCTGGGAAGCCCCCTAGCCGAGGCTACCGCCGCGATCCTAGCCATGTGGTCGCCGTGCTCATCCTCAGCCATGAGGAGTACCGCGGCGGCTCCATCACCCAGCGGATAGCTGTCTAGGAGGGTTATAGGCTCGGCTAGAGGCATGGCGCCCGGAACCTTGGCAGGGTCTATGGCGAACCTCAACATCGCATAGGGGTTCTCCTTGGCATGGGCATGCATCATTGCAGGCCAGTATGCTAGATCCTCCCTGGACACGCCATATCTCGACATGTAGAGCCTCATGAGCATAGCCGCCTCGGCGGCGTGGCCTATGTTGTAGAATGCGTCCGACTCGGTATCATACACTGCCTGTATCTGAGCGTATGTCGGGTTGCTCGCATACTCGGTCATCTTATCGGCGCCGACGACTAGCACCCGCTTGGCAGCCCCGGAGCGTATGAGGGAGACGCCAACCTCTATCGCTGCGAGACCGCTCGACTCCCCTGCCTCGACGGTGAGGGTCCTCTCAACTCTAACTCCAAGCTCAGAGGCAATGTAGCTTGCAAGATCCAGCTGCGGCGCCTGGAGATATGACAGCGCGGAAGACACCACTAGGTAGTCGACGTGGTCCACGCTACACTTGGATAGAGCCTCTCCCACGGCCTCCGCCGCTAGGTCGCGGATGCTCTTACCATAATGCCTGCCCACCCTAACCATCCCAGCCGCCGACACGTACACCATTACCTCTCACCCCTCGGAAGCATTACGAGAATCCTCCTAAACCGGGCGTAGAGAGCATAGTCTATAGTCTTCTGCCTCGCAAGGTAGTCGTCTACCCCTGGAGCCAGCCCTCTAACCTCCTCAATCCTGTCGGTTACAACTATGCTGTACGCGTCGCTCCCAGCACCGCTGCCGAACGGTGCCAGCAGAATCCTCTGCCCGGGCTTTGCAACGTCCAGCACCCTGGCGAGGCCGAGTAGGGCGCTTGCGTTGTACGTGTTCCCGATGAATGGTGTGACGAGCCCCCTCTCCAACTGCTCCATCTTAAACCCGAGCATCTTGCCGACTCTCACGGGGAACTTTCCATTGGGCTGGTGGAATATTGCGTAGTCGAAGTCCTCCGGCTTTAGGCCGGTCTTCTCGAAAAGGCCCCTCACAGCCCCTATGATGTGGGCGAAGTACGCTGGCTCGCCCGTGAACCCCTCGCCATGGCGCGGGTATGGCTTCTCAGCCCTCCTCCAGAAGTCGGGAGTATCTGTAACATACGTGTGGCTCGCCTCGAAATAGGCCACGCTACCCTCCCTGGGGCCTATTACGAACGCGGCCGCCCCGCTGGCGGCCGTGAACTCTAGCACGTCGCCCGGCTCCGCCTGCGCCGTATCGCTGGCCACGGCCAGACCATACTCTATCATACCGGAGGATACGAGTCCTATGGCAGCCTTCATCCCCTCGCTTCCAGCGCGGCACGCGAACTCCAGGTCGCTCGCCATAGTATGAGGGGTGGCGCCCACGACCTCGGCTATAATCGTGGCGCTGGGCTTGACGGCGTACACCTTCGACTCGCTGCCGAAGAACACTGCCCCAATCCTCGAGGGGTCTATCCCGGCCCTGGCAATGGCGTTCAGGGCAGCCTCGATACCCATAGTGGTGGAGTCCTCGTCGGGGCCCGCAACGGCCTTCGCCTGGACGTTCAACCCCTTATACTGGTGTGGCGGCCACCCCCACACCCTGGCGATCTCGCTGACGGGAAGCCTATACCGTGGAATGTAAGCCCCCCAACCGTGTATCCCAGCCCGTGACTCGGGGAAGCTTCCCTCCAAGGCTCAAACCTCTACCGGGACGCCCAAGGCGGTGGGCTGGATTATAAAGGGTTCGCCTAAAGCCGGACTAGGATACGGCAAGCGTCGATGGTGCAGCCAATGCCACCCCTAAGGAGGATAGCGGCGATATGGAACAGGGAACTGTACGAGATAGGCCCGCCAACACCGCTAGTAGGCCACATAGCATTCGGAGTCATCGACAGGGGCACCAACGTACTCCAGGTCCGACCAGCAACAGCATGCCCCCACAATTGCATATACTGTAGCGTAGACGCGGGACCCCACAGTAGGACCCGGGCGACAGAGTATCTAGTCGACGTAGAATACCTTGTAGACTGGGTGGAGGCTGTAGCCAAATACAAGGGTGAGCGTGTCGAAGCACTCCTAGACGGGGTTGGCGAGCCGCTCACACACCCAAGGATACTTGACCTTATTAGAATGCTCTCAGAGAGCCCACACGTCTGGCGTGTAGCCCTGGAAACACACGGGGGATTCCTCACCAGGAGGCTAGCGGAGAAACTCAGCGATGCGGGCCTAGACAGGTTAAACCTCAGCCTAGATACTCTCGACCGTGATAAGGCGAGGCTACTCTCTGGAGTGGCATGGTATGATGTCGGTAGGATACTTGAAGCCGCGAGGTTCCTGCTGGAGGAGACGCCTACAGACGTGGTTCTCACACCAGTAGTAGTTCCGGGGTTAAACGAGGAGGACATGGTCGACCTAATAGAGTGGGCTAGGGTCTACGGTGCTGGAGAAAAATCCGGGTGGCCCACGGGCGTGCTCATACAGAAGATGGAGGTACACAAGTATGGTAGGGTCCCTCGCAGGGTTAAACCCTGGAGCTGGAAGAGGTTCTACCAGTGGCTGAGGAGGCTCGAGGAGGAGACCGGCTATAGGCTCATAGTGTCCATGGAGGAGCTGGGATTCCACAGGACCAGGCAGCTCGACAAGCCATACTCTAGGGGGGAGGAGGTAATCCTGGAGATCATAGGTCCGGGATGGCACCGTGGCGAGAGGCTCGCCGTTGACAGGGAGTGGTCCCGCGTGTTTGCCTTATACTGTAGGAGGGAGTGTAGGGGGTCCCGGGTGGCCGCGAGGATAGTGAGGGACAAGGATAACATCTACGTGGCAGTACGCTAGGATTCTAGAAGCCTGGCGAGGGCTAGCAAGGCGACGAGCAGGATCACAAGGAGTAGGGGAACATGCTCCACCGCCAGCTCGGCAAGGGCCCCCTCCGGCGTGACGACGCTCCTTGAAACCCTGCCGGCGTTGAACGAGGCGGCAAACACTGTAACAGGGTAGCCCCATGGTTTACCCGTGGCTATGGCGTAGGCTAGTATAGCATATACAGCGGCTAGAACAAGGTTCTCCGCGATAAGGAATCTTGGAGCATCGTCTAGCATGAAGTTTATACCCACGTATCCTACTGCTAGGAGAGCC
>CAYRZG010000110.1:0-4831 GCA_964428695.1 uncultured Desulfurococcales archaeon | reverse complement strand
GTGGGAGCCGAAAAAAGAATATGGGGCTAGTTTCTTCAGGAGGAGGTCAAACTTAGACTTTGCCCCTGAGAGGCTCCTAGGGGAGGTGGAGGGGGGTGGCGGGGAGGGGTAGCGGCAGGGTATACATGGGCGTGGACATTGCCGAGGGGAGCCCGCAGGGGAGGAGGCCCCTATACAGCCTAGCGGTCGTAGACGAGGACGGCAGGCTCATAACTAGCCAGTCCATGGTGCCGCTCTCCAGAGTCATAAGGGTAGCCTGGGACTATAGGCCGGCCAGGATAGCCTTCGACAACATAATGGAGCTGGCCTCCAACGTTAGAGAGCTGGAGCGAATACTAGGCATGTTCCCCCCAGAGTCGATAATAGTGCAGGTCACCGTCGACGACCGGGGCTCCCTTAGGAGGCTGGTGGACGTTGCACGGAGCCACGGGCTAGACGTTGGCCGGGGGAAGCCGTCCCCGGCCAGGACCGCGTATCTGCTAGCGGTCCTGGCGAGCCTGGGTGAGGGGGTTCCGGTAAGGATAGTGGAGGAGAAGACGATAATCACGGTCACCAGGGGTAGGAGTACTGGTAGGGGAGGGCAGAGCCAGCAGAGGCTCCAGAGGAGGGTTAGGGCAAGCGTCCACCTGGCAGCAATGAGGATTAAGGAGGCCCTCGACAGGGCCGGGCTCGACTACGACTTCAGCTACAGGGAGAGTGTCGGTGGCCTGGAGAGCGCAGTATTCATAGTCTACGCTTCAAGGGACAAGCTCTACGGCATAGTAAGGCCCCACAGGGGCCAGGATTACGTGGTGACGGTCAAGCCCGTCTACAGGACTAGGCTCTCGATACCCCAAGCCGGCAGGCCGTCGAGGCCGATAATAGTGGGCCTAGACCCCGGGGTGACCACGGGGATAGCGATACTCGACCTCAACGGGAGACTCCTATACCTTGACAGCGGCAAGAACCTCGACAGGGGCAGGATACTCGAGATCGTATCAATGTACGGCAACCCTGTAGTGGTAGCCGTAGACGTCGCCCACGTGCCCGAGGCTGCCAGGAAGCTCGCCGCCCAGCTGGGAGCCTCACTCTACGCCCCACCCCAAGACCTGTCGACGGTCGAGAAGAGGGAGCTAGCAGAGAAGGCGGCGGGCAGGCCCCCTGTAGACTCACACCAGCGCGACGCCCTCGCCGCCGCATACAAGGCCTACATGCTACTACGCAGGAAGCTAGAGCACGTCGAGAGAACCGTCTCAAGGCTAGGCATAGACGTAGACGCCGAGACGGTCAAGGAGGCAGTAGTGAGGGGCATGACCATAGCGGAAGCCCTAGAGGCCGCGATAGAGGAGAAGCTCCAAGAAGCCAGGGAGAGGGAGACAGCGGGCCAAGCCAAGATAAAGGCTGAGAGAGGGAAGCCCGAGCCAGACACCACCTACCTAGTCGAAAGGGTAGAGATGCTGACAGCCGAGAACAGAGCCCTAACGGAGAAGATAGCAAAACTCGAGAGAATGCTAGAAGAGGCGAGGAGAGACGCCGAGAGAGCATGGAGAGAGGCGAAAGCAGAGCTACTAAGGGACCCCGAGATAGCAAGGCTAAGGACACGGGTAGAAGTAGTAGAGAGGGAGGCTGCAAGGCTAAGACAAGAGCTAGAGGACACAAGGAGGATTCTAGCAGAACTATCAACCGCCCTAACAAGGGTGGCGAGAGGCGAACTAATACTCCTAAGAGTCATACCCTCCCTGACAGCCAGAAACATTAGAAAGAGCGAGGAAAAACTAGGCCCCCTCCTGCCAGGCGAAGTACTCCTAGTAGAATCACCCTCAATAGTAGAGGAGGAGGCAATACGAAAACTAGCAGAGGCAGGCATAGCAGGCGTAATATTCCCCGGGGCAACCCCGAGGCTCGCCAGAAGATACATGATACCATTCATAGAGTATAACAGGATCTCGGGAAGCATCGTTAGAATAGCCGGGCACACACTGGCGGAGGACAAGGTGAAAACCCTGCTAGAAGAGGAGAAGAAGAGAATGGAAGAGGAGAGGAGGGCAAGCCTAAGCCTCGATAGAATTATAGAGGAATATCGAGCGATACGGAGGAAACAGATGCGGAAGTAGGGAAAACACTATGTTAAACCGAAATTGAAAGATTAAGAAAACTAATGATCCTAGCTAAAAATTGGAATCACGATCAAGGCCTAGCTTGCTGGCCGCCCACCTTAACCGTGTATGTCATTGGATCGTCAGACTCAAACCACCAACATATGGGATAATTATTATTATTAGTTATTTTAACGTATGGGGTAGTGTACTGGCTATCATGTCTACCCGCTTTGTAGAAATCAACCGATAGAGTAGCGGACCATATTGAAGGTAGGTTGAATGTTATTGCAATGGACGATATGGGAATATTGCTCTCGTACGGAGGTTTAGTATTATCATAGAACCAGATTGTTCGAGTATTCCCAGGATATATTTCCACATAGTCGGGAGACCCGCAGTAGGAAGGTGGATTGTAATAGCTAGTTTCGTTAGGGATCTGAGCATCACTCATAACACCAGATCTTTGTACATTGCGAATTGATACGGGATACAGTAGCCAGTAGGAATAGCATGAACCCGCGAAAGAGTCGCATTCATTACCCCACTCATAGACGTATTTAACTTTGAAGTAAACCCTATCCTTGTAGGGCCCAGATAAAGTGGTTGTTTCACCATCAATTATCGATATTGTCATCTTTCGGCCTGCGCTCGACCATTCCACCTCTGACTCAGGCTTTGTAAATGGACCGTAGTCTATATCGCTGAAAGACTCAATATACACTACCGAGTTGTGGGTAATACCGAAGCTGACGTCAACATTCCACATAGAGTATATCATGGGACCTCTAACCCATACGATACAATGCCCCCTCCTGTATGTACCCGGTATATACTCGTCCTCGATTAGGCTACATTGTATTGGCTCGCTTATAAATTGAGAATTTTTAATCGTTTGGTCTTGTACCGGTTTATCTGGAGGGGTTATATCTGTTTCGTAGACTATACTTGTGGGTCTGACTTCTATGATTTCACTCCACTTATAGACTATTCTATCATTTTCCTTGCATGCGATAGCTACAAAGAACTCCTGCGGCTCATAGTAAGCTACTTTTAATTCGCTGGTAGTTGGGTCAAATTCTTCAGATGCAATATATGCGTTTAATAGCTTGCTTACAACAATGGTATCGCCAGGATTATGGACGCCAGCATATATTTTCTCGGTAGCTCCATTTGGTGTCGGGTTATACATGGTTGGAAATCTCCTAACCAGCACAAAGCATTGATCGCCTTCCTGAGGCAGATGTATGTTTAGTTTAAGCAGCATCTTAGGTTTATTGGACAGCCAGCTGTTTATTACTACTTGTACGCTATCGTTACTTGCAGCTAGGGTGATTGTTGGTATTATTATTAATAGTATTAGAAGATATCTATTTAATTTATGTTTTAGTAAAATTAAGGGCAAGATTCGTCCCTCTGTACGGCTCCTCTATACCATAAAAACTAGCCACCGGAGGATATATTTATCCTTCATTCTTAGGGAAGGCTTGTAATTGTCGACAGCTATATAGGTAGTGTTGCGTGTTGAAAGTACGTTGTGAAAACGGTATTTTAGGTGTTATCCGTATTTACGTTTAGAATAGTTGGACTTCACCCCTGAGAATCTTCTCTGTGTAGCTTGTTATGTTTTCTAGTGTTTCGTCTACTATTGCCTTTATCTCGTTTACCTGGTTTGTTGTTAGGTGTCCCGTCTCTGTTTTTACCTTTACGTCGGCTACTAGTGGGTCGTCTATTGGCCTGCCTATTTGGCTTAGGAGTTTTACGTAGACTTCTTTTAGGCCTGGTACCTGCTTGTAGATCTTGTTTGCTAGGTCTATTGCTACGACGTTGTATATTTTGCCTACGTGGTTTACTGGGTTTTTGCCTGCTGTGGCTTCTAGGCTCATTGGGCGTAGGGGTGTTATGAGGCCGTTTGCCCTGTTTCCTCTTCCCGTCATTCCGTCGTCTCCGTGTTCGCTACTTGTTCCTGTTACGGTTAGGTAGAGTATGCCCTTCTCTACTATGTCTCCGGTGTTTATGTAGACGTTCACATTGTAGTCGGGTGCTATTTTGCTGGCTAGGTCTAGTACTAGTTCTCTCGCCTCCTCCTTCACGGCAATATACTCGTCCTTGTCTCTCACGAGGCTGCTTATCACGGCCATTGCTATGGTGAGGTCTATCGTCTTACCCCTCCGTAGCCCCATTACTTTCACGTCCTCTCCTATGGCTGGGACCCTCTCCTTCACCTCCCTGCTGTTTAGGAGCCTCTCGGTCTCGTAGACTAGCCTCTCCAGGGTTGAGAGGGGTGCGTAGCCGGAGCCGAAGCTGGTATCGTTTGCCCTGGGCGTCTTCTCCTTCTCCTCGAATATTCCTACTAGGTCGGCGCTCCCCTTGCCTATCTTGTAGTCTACTACCACGTGGGAGTCTGGGTCGAGGAAGCGGAAGTTCTCCCTAATCCACTCCCTCACAGCCTTAACTATGATGCTGCCGACGGGGAGGTGTTCTACGCCGTCGTGGGTCTTCACCTCGGTCGTGGCGCGGCCCGAGACTATAATGTAGATGGGCTGTAGCACCTCCCCGCCCCCGAGGCGCGGGGCCGCCTGGCCTCCGACGAGGAGGACCTTGTCCAGGTTATGGTGTAGGATTCTACCGTAACGCTCCAGGTACATGAGGCTTAGAGCACGGCTAGCCGCCTCAGCGGCGGCGTCGCTAATATAGTCGGGGTGGCCCAACCCCTTCCTCTCGACAAGCTCCACCTCCACATCCTCGACGGAGGG
>CAYRZG010000109.1:0-4891 GCA_964428695.1 uncultured Desulfurococcales archaeon | reverse complement strand
TGCCTCGAAGGCGAGCTGTGCGGTGAACCCAGGCCCCGGGGCAACTATGAAGGCTTTACCAGCCGCGCCGTCAACGGCCCCGTTGACGTGGCGGTATAGGAAATACTTGGCGACGTAGTCGCCGTACCTTCCGGCGTCCGGGTATACGACGGCATACTTGCGCCAGTCTACTATCATTACCCTAGCTTTCTCGTTGTAGACTGCCGCCACGTAGAACTTGTCCCCCGTGGTCCACCCTGCCCCCACCACCTGAATGTCGGTGGCAACACCCTTTCCCGGCCAGTTCCAGTTTAGCGGGTTGTCGGCGAGGTAGAAGCTTACCAAACCCAGCTTGTCGACCAGGTAGACCTCGTCCCATCCGGATGGGCGCTCGAAGACGACTATGCCCCAGAGACCGCCGGGGTGGACGGATAGGAGGGGTCCCGGCTGGCCCACCGATATAGTATCGCCGCTGGTAGTGTTGACAACTTCCAGCTTGCCCTCGAAGCCTGGTAGGTAGAGGTAGAGGCAGCATCCTGTGGGGTTGACGACAGGATTCCTACCCAGCTCCTCGGAGCCGTACAGCCTCTCCCACACTACTCTATCGTGTACGACGTCTAGAGCAACTAGTGTATAACCCGAAGGACCCTTGTCGTTGTAGTAGAGGGTCCTACCGTCGGGAGACCATGCGAGCACTATAACCCTATCCCTCTCGTAGACCTTTCTAGAGGACACATGCACGGGGACCCCGTTATTGTCGAAGACTATGACCGTCATGTTGCCAGTGGCTTGCAGCGCCCATGCTACCATGCCTCCCCCTGGCTGTATGGCTATGAGAGAGTAGTCTATGGACATAGGGTCGAGGGCGACTGAGGGTATGGTATAGCTCCACTCGACGCTACCGTCTCGTAGGACGTAGATGGTAGTGCCATTGCTGGACCAAGCTGCAAATGAGACTAAGCCTCCCTCCGCGTCTAAGGCTATGGGGTGGCCCGCAATCCTCTTCTCCCAAAGTATGGTCAACCCCTCAATGTCGAGCGCCCTAACTATCGTATCATAACCTTCCCCCGAGGCCACGACCAATGCCACGTAAAGCGTGCTACCGTCGGCGTCTGAGAATAGCACTCTGCCAGGGTCGACGGTGGTGCTGTCGACAACATTGTTGGTCTCAGGGTCTATGAGGTATACGTGGTTAGAGGTTACCACTACTATTGGATCCCCACCGTAGACTCCCACAACTTCCTCCCCATAGTCAAGGTCGACATACACGTCGTGAATAATGTAGTCGGAGACAGCCTCGCCATTAGCTACGAGCCTATCCTCGCCACCACCCTGGCCAGACACTACAGGTGCGAGGAGGAGTGCAAGCACGAACACCACTGCTATGCGGGGCCACCACATTATGCGCACCCGCCAGGTCTACACTACATTACAGTATTCCACATACGTATAAATATTGTACTTCAAGCGTAGATAGATAATATAGCTATTAAAATCTCTTGACATAGTATTTATTAGGTTAGACTCCTCCCGTGAATCGTATCACCGCATACTGTAATGGGCATGGTATGAGGCGCATGTATTGGAGGGTCCTATAGCATCTCCCCCACCTTTCAACGTACACGGCACTAGCATGGTCGAGTTCTTCGACGGCCCAGCCTGGCAGCTGTAGTGTGGCGGCTCTTGCTATCTCCCTCACTCTCTCGGGGCGTCTCGTGCCGGGTATTGGTATCGCACCCTTCGCCACTAGCCATGCTAGTGCTATGGTTGCTCTGGCCTCTCCCAGCCTCGAGGCCACCTTGTCGAGAGCGTCCTGTAGGACCCTGTCTGCTGCTGCCGCCTTGTATACGGGGTCTGTCTTCTGGGCTGGATCGCTGGGCCTAGTCTTGCCTGCCAGGGCTCCCTTGGCTAGGGGGCTCCACGCGATGAGTGCTAAGCCTTTCTCGTCGAGTGTTGGTTTCAGCTTGTTCTCCGGCGTCCTGTAGGCGAGGCTGTATTGTACCTGGTCGCTAACTGGCTCAATTCTCTTTGCGCATTGTAGGGCCTTCTCTACGAGGGGGGCGGGGTAGTTGCTGAGCCCATAGTAGTGTGCCTTACCGAGGGCGACGGCCTCCTCAAGGCCCCGTATGACTTGGCATAGTGGTATCCAGGCTGGGGGCGGCCAGTGGGCTTGGAGCAGGTCTACGGTCCTCCCGAGCCTCCTGTTTATCGCTTCAACACCCCGGAGTATGAGGCCCTTGGCGACCCGGAACCCCGCCACCTTGCTCGCAACAATGACGTCATCTCCAGCCCCCATGTTTTGCAGCGCGTTGCCTAGGAGGGTCTCGCTCCTACCCCAACCGTATATCTCCGCAGTGTCGAAGAAGTTAATACCATGCTCTACAGCTGTTCTAACAACATGTTCAACCCAGCCTCCGCCCTCGAGCCTCCAAGCCCTGCCCCCGGCCTGCCAGAAGCCGAGACCCACACGGCTAACCCTGGGCCCGCTGCGGCCCAGCCTGACGTACTCCACTCCCACGCCACCCTTTCCGCCTGCTGTCAGAAGGGCTCGTAGACATACTCCTCTACCGGGCGCTTCCTCCGCCTCCTGCGGGCCGCCAGTATGGCTGCCGCCAGCAGTACTGCGGCCGCGGCCAGGTATAGTTTCATGTCGGACTCTTCAGTGTAGCTTGGCACGCCAGCCCTCAGCCTGCCCGTTGTAGTAGTCTTGCCTCCGCCAGCCTCTGGGCTTGTGGTCGTAGTAGTCTCACCGCCGGCCTTGCTTATGACTATGGTTTCAACCGCGTGGTTGCCTGCAGCATCCCAGGCTTCCACGGCCACCGGCCCCTGCTGGACTGCTAGCCTCACTGTTACACTCTGCTTGGCCGGCGTGTAGGATTTCCTGTACAGTATCTTGCCGTCCGGACCCCTGACAGTGACGTTTGCCACGCCCGTAGTGTTATCTGAGACTGTTATCTCGAGGCCCGTGGCGGTCTGCGTGTATGTTATGGTTGGGGGCGTGTAGTCTACTGTGAACCTCCACGTGGCCGTCTCGTCTAGGACTGTCTCACCGTAGAGTATTGTGGCGTTCCACTCGTGGGCCCCCTCTCCCAGCTCTAACGTGACCGTGTAGACTCCGTTGGCTGTCTTGTTAGCCTCGTATGAGGCTCCGTCGACGTTTACTATCACTTTTATATAGTCTCGTATCCTGTCCGGCGCGGAGACAGCCACGGTTAGAGTGACCCTCCTCTCAGCGACTATGCTCCCGTCTGCTGGCTCGACGAGCCGAGCGGTGGCGTTCACACCCGTCAGCACTATGACAGTCTCCCTGGCGCCTGCGACGGCGCCTGGATAAAACGCCACGAGGGTGAGCCTCTCCAAGCCAACATTGTCACCTACGGGCTGGGGGGTGGTAAGCTCGGCTGTCAGGTTTCCGGGTACCACGGTTATGCTAGACCCATACTCGTACTCGAGCATTGCGACTAATAGTATGGGCTTCCCGTCCCCCTCCACGTCGAGTGTCACCCTATGAGGCTGGCCGGCTAACGGCAGGGGCGGGTATAATACGAGGGTAGCCGGGAGGATCTCGTGTACAGGGCTGGGAGACGGGTTGATGCTAGCATTGACCCCAGCAACCCTAGGCGGGTTGAGCCAGGACTCCGACACTATGACGCTACTAGAGCTGTCCGAGTATAGTACTACTATCGGCGCCTCCGTTGGGGTCCCGTTGCCCCAGTCCTGGCTGGCGTTGAAAACATCGCTCCTATACACTAGTATTGTTGACTTCGAGTATACTGTTTTGAGGTCTCCCACCACTATGCCCCTACCATACGCTATTATGCTATCGTTGACCTCAACCTTCGAATCGTGTACGAAGGCCAGGATTATCTCCCTTGACTCCAGCATGTTTGCCGCCAGCCTAGACTCGGCCAGTGCTCCGGCCAGCCCGTAGCCCAGTGTCACGTTGGAGAATATTATCGTGGAGTTTTCAGCCTTCCAGTAGAATATGTCTCGCGGAGGGACTACTGGAGGGAACGCCTTATATGCCTCTACACCCTCCGGGGGCCTCCCAGCCACCGCCTTGTAGACTATCGTGTTGGAAACTTTTACCGTGCTATCAACGACTGCAGGGTCTCCCGTGTCAAGGTATTCCATGGTGTACCCGGGGCCTAGCAGGAGCCAGTCGAGCCTCGCTCCCTCCAGGGTAACGTTGGAGTCGACTATCCTGAACAGTATTAGAGTGTTTCCGCTAATGTTGTAGGCCTCCACTGTACTCGAGCCCGCCGATAGTATGAGTGAGTCCTCCACCTCCACGCCTGCTATTTCAAGCCTGTCGCCGGAGACAGTGACTCTCGCATTACCCGCTATGACCACGGGTTCCCCGGGTGCCCCCTGTATGCTGGCGCCGCCCGTAATGGTTAGGGAGGCCCCCTCCTCAAACACTATCACTGTACCAGGTAGAACGCGGAGCCCTCCTACGATGTACACGTCCCCTCTAATAAGGTAGGGGGAGCCCTCGGGACCCCAGGTTACTGGCCCCCTTATCCTACCCTCGACGACAGTACCTGCCCCTGCCGCTGCGAGGAGCGGGGCCACGGCTACCAGTAGTGCTAGTATGACTGCGGCCCGCTTCAACCCTACACACCGGGATCCAACCTGGGGGAGGGGGATTAAACCCGCTCCCACGTCGTCTGGGCCATGGTGTAGAATCTGGTGGCTCCAAGGATAAGGCTGGTATACTCTACGATAGCAATGTACGCGTCGATACTGGTGAGGGTAGGGACGGGCCTCGCTTTCACATTCATCCTTGCAAGGCGCCTGCCGCTGGAGGATTTCGCAGCCTTCGGCGTGTTGGTCGCCCTCTCGCTCTTCTACGGCCAGCAGGCGTCTATATGGAGCTTCTGGGCCGCGCGGGCTGCAGGCAGGAGGATGC
>CAYRZG010000108.1:0-4929 GCA_964428695.1 uncultured Desulfurococcales archaeon | reverse complement strand
TTAACATAGTAGCCCATCCTCCAGGCGGCTGGGGCGCGGTACTCCTAAGGGCCTGCGCCCCTCTACGAGGTGTGGATGCTAGCATGAGGGGGCCCGGGCGGCTTTCCAGGGCTATGGGGATAGGCAGGTGGGCTGACGGAATCGCAGTCTACGAGGAGGACTCTCCGGTAACAGTGGCTCTGGGACCCGGCAGGATTTGGGAGGCCCACGTGGCCCGAGACCATCGGGTGGGCGTGAGGCGCGACTTGAAGGAGCCTCTACGCTTCTGCCTCCAATGGACGGGCCATGTAAGTAGACCGTGTAAGGTAGGCTCTAAACACATATATTCAAAGAGTGCATTTCCACTGTAAAATGGTGAACTGATTGCCCGGCGAGGTTAAGATACCCGATAAGTTGGCAGGCCTGCTCGAACCGGGGGAGAAAGTTCTACACGCTGTAAAGAAGCTTCCCAGCCTGGAGAAGCCGAAATGGTTCATAGTAACCGATCGCAGGGTAATAGTGTTTGACGAGAAGATCTTTGGAAGGTACGAGCTTGTCGCAGTACCCTACGAGAGGCTCCGCAGGATAGTGTTCAAGAGAGGTATGCTATCGTCGGAGTTCATTATTGAAGACGAGGATGGAGGCAGGTATACTCTTACGTGGATGGAGAAGGGGGAGGCTGTTAGGGCTATAGAAGCAGTTAAACAGGCTATTACAGCTGTGGCTGTGGAGCCGCCGACCGTGTCAAGGAGGAAGGACCTCTTCTCCGAGCAGATTGTGCTTGTTAAGCCGGTAGAGGGCCTCGTGAGAGGGGTCTCTATGGGACCCAGGAGCCCGTCGGGTAGTGTAGTCGAGGAGCTTGAGAGGCTGGCTAACCTCTTGGAGAGGGGGCTTATCTCGAGGGAGGAGTTTGAAAGGCTGAAAGCCCGGCTCCTAGAAGGCCGTGGTTAGCAGGCTTCAACCCTTACCCTTCCCTTCAAGGAAGCCTCTCGCCCTCTCAGCGGCCTCTGGCCTCGAGGCGCTTAGGGTGAGGGCTTGGAGGCCCCTCTCGACTATGAGCCTGGGCCTGGCCTCTCTCAGTAGCCTCTTGGCCATTGCAACAGCCCAGGGGTCTAGCTTCTCAACATCCCTGGCCACACTCTTAACGGTCTCGACCAGCTCGTCTACAGAGTCTACGACACCGTTCAGGAACCCCATCCTGTAGGCCTCCTCAGCTGAGACAAGGCGGCCTGTTAGAACAATGTAGGCGGCCTGCTTGTAGCCCACTATCCAAGGCGCTATGGTGGTTGTCGCAGGGGGAACCATGCCCCACTTGGCGGCGGGGCTCCCCAGCTTAGCCCACCTAACAGCCCAGGCCATGTCGCTTGCCACCACTAGCTCGAAGCCTATTCCAACAGCGTGACCGTTTACGGCGGCGACGACGGGCTTAAGACACTCTGAGACGGCCTCGCAGACTCCCCCTAGGCCGTGCATCATAAGTAGTTCGGCGTCGGCCTCACCTCTAATATTTGCGACAGACTCCAGATCAACGCCAGTAGAGAAAAACCTGTCGCCAGCCCCGCGCAGCGCTACCAGCCTCACCCCAGGGTCCCTGCAAGCCGCGGCGACAGCGTCTGCCAGCGCCCTGGCATGCTCGTAGTCTAGACTGTTACCCTTCTCAACCCTGTCGACGACAACCCAGGCTATGCTCCCGTCGCGCTCGAGCCTAACAGGCATACACGGCACCGAGAAGTGGGAGGATTGTGGGGGTATAGAAGCGGGAGGCCATCACGCCTACTTGCCCGCTAGCCTCCGTACCGCCTCGAGGGCTAGGTCAGCATGCTTCTCGGCAGGCCTAATGTTGCGGAAAACCTCCCTTATCACGCCGTCCGGGCCTATTATGAAGGTGACCCTCTCAGCACTCTTAGACTTGGTCCCCTCCTTCAACACTCCATACTTGGAGGCAACCTCTCCCTCGGGGTCGCTGAGGAGGAGGAACCTAACACCATGCTTCTCGGCGAACCTCCTATTCCTCTCCGGCGGGTCAGTGCTAATCCCGAACACTACGGCGCCGAGCTTCTCAAACTCTCCTATGAGCTCGTTGAACCTCACCGTCTCCCTGGTGCACCCGGGAGTCATGGCCCTCGGGTAGAAGTATAGCACCACAATCCTGCCACGATAGTCGGAGAGCCTAACCCTCTCCCCAGTATGAGCCACGGCCTCAAAGTCGGGAGCCTCAACGCCAGGCTGCAGGGGCTCGCCCATAACACTCACCACCCCATGCAGCCAGTCTGGAGGCGTTTAAAGAGGGCCACCCATATACCCTCAGGTCGAGGGAAACACATAATAGGCTCCAAGACTACTCGCCCACAGGCTCACTACAGGTGGCCAGCCATGATCTCCTCTAGCCAGGCTCGATCCAAGCAGGAGGACCCAGTCAAGACTTTCAGGGAGGAGGGCCTGGTCTCTATAAGGGTCGACGCCACCCTAATGGCCTCCCGCAGCCGTTACAGTATCCCTAACCCAGCGTCCCAATCGTCAGGCGGGCAGCCCCGGGAGGAGGCGGGGGCCGCCTGGCTGCGTATAGCCATAGGAGACTAACACTATAATGGGCAGTCGACAGGGAAGCCTATCATCTCATACGCGGCCAGCGGCGGCCCAGGCCTCACCCCCTTTATTGTATCGAACACCGTCCAGGCCGTGGGGACATACTTGGAAGCGTAGATTCGGCTGGCGAGCCTCTGCAACCTCTTAGCCGTCTTACCCTTAACTATTGGTTTCCTCAAGGACCTTAGAGTGAGCACCGGCCTACCACTACCATACGGGTCCCAAACGTGTATGCCGAAGAGACTCTTAGACGTTGAGACGCCGGTTCCCCGGGCGAGGCACAGTCCCAGGGGCCCGGAATAGTTGAGGGGTAGTATCATCGCCGGCCTGCTCCTAGTGAAGGCCAGGGGGAGGATAGCGTAGTCTCCAGCGTCGCCGCGTAGCACGCTCACTAGCCTATCAGAGGCCCTGTCGGCATCCCAGGAGTCGGCGCTACCCTCGAATACTATGAACGGACCATAGAATTTCCCGCCACCGTCAACCGGCCTGCAGAGGAGGATCCTCCCATTGCAGGGCCTGGCCGCTGTGCGGCAGGCTAGACCACCCTCACCCTCCACGGCATCCCTTAGACCCCGTATGCTCCCCTCGCCATAGGTTGGGATCCAAAGTATGTCGTCGGCATCGATCATGGTGTCTAGTCGGCTCTCCCTAGTCAAGGCCTCCCTTGCTGTAAGGTAGCTCGTGAAGTGCGGGAGCATGGGCCCGAGAGGCCACGAGACACTGCTGTCGATCTCCACGGGCCCCTGGCCGGGCCTGCCTTGAAAGATGTTCCTCTCCACGCACAGCGAGGCTCTCCGGGCAACCTCCCATAGTTCCATGCAGGCATGGAGAGAAACTGTAACCTCCATGTGGAGGGCTAGAACCGATAGGTGGAGGAGCTCCGGGGCGTTAACAAGGGCATTTAAAGGCACCCGGCCTCTAGGCATTTCATAGATTTCTATTGTAACGTCACCCGCCGTGAGGCGAATATTCCCGATTTCAAACTCTAGTATTCCAAGCATTAGAGATGGGGATGGCCTTTCATAGTCTAGTGAGGCCGTGGGGGCTAGGGGTGGGCGGGGCCACAATGTAGATATTCTAATACTAAACTTGAACATAGCTGCGTTTATCAGTTCCTCGACCAGGCGTAGTACTCCCGGACACTCATAGGGGTCTTCCTCCTCACACTCCTGCGGGTTGGCCATTGCAAGGTCTAATAGCCTTGCTAGACTCGAAGCCCTAGCCGCCCTGCTCACGGCGCTCTACCCCCTCGAGGACAAGCCTGTCGTCCTCAACCCTATACGCTAGGCTCGGGAGGAGAGAGAATACTAGGAACGTTGGGCTCTCCAGTCTAAGCGAGATTGAACCGTGCTCCCTGTGGGACGCGGCTATCACTATGTTCTCATTTTCCCCGCTTCTAGTCCGTAGGCGGGCATCGGCGTAGAAGCCCACGCCCGAAACCGACAGTGCTAGAATCTCCGGAACACTCTCAAGTATTCCTCCCTCGGCTATCCGCCGAGCCGCCGTGTATAGGCGTTGGCGCCTCAACGCTTCTATCGTCCAATCCTGGAGCCTCGCGATATGGATGCTAGCCTCCTCCACCTTTTCCCGTTCTGGGGATGCGGGGGAGGTAATGGTGACCGTATGGTTTCCTATGCTGACTTCGACGGGGTTCCTCACAATGAACTCGCCGCCAGCCGGCCGACCGGCTATGGTCATGCATCGTTCATTAATGTTGGTCGAGTCCGCTATCGTCGAGGCCAGCATGATGGCTGCCAGCCTGTAGGGCTGAGCGTAGTCCACTATAATCATTCTTCCCTGAAGGTTTACTGCCACCCTCTTCTCGGCAAACAGTATATCATCGCACAACTCCTGCGAGCCTAGGAGGTCGCGGCATAGAGTGTAGAGGGAGTCCACATATAGATCCGCCAGCGCATTAGGGCACCCGTAGCAATAGGATCCGAGCAACGCCCGGTCTAGTGGGGGGCCAGTCCATGTAGAGTCCCCATAGTCGGTAGGTTCCTCGATGCCTGGTGGTTCGCCAACATATACTCTCACTAGATCGCCGTTTCGAAGATACCTTGACCTTGAAACGCTGACATTAACCCGGGGGAGGGTGGCGGCAAACAGCATGTTTTCAACAGACTCCATCCTCCTTGCTGTGCGGCTCTCAGCCAGCATCAAGCTCAGGAAGGATAAGAATAGTGATGTGACCTGTTCTAGCAAGTCTATTCCCTCGAGGTCTTGTGAAGTTTGATTTATTATATCATCCAGCATAGCCAGGTCCCGGCGTATTCTCTCCAGGGTGCGTGTAGGTGAGGCGAACTCTCCCCACTGGGCGTAGTGGTGAAGTTTAAATGTGAGCATGTTGTGTATTATCCCGCT
>CAYRZG010000107.1:0-5030 GCA_964428695.1 uncultured Desulfurococcales archaeon | reverse complement strand
AGGGACCCGTGGATAACGGAGAGGATCATAGCAAGCATAGCCCCAAGCATATACGGCCACTGGGACCTCAAGGAGGCCATAGCACTCCTGCTCTTCGGCGGGGTCCCCAAGCAGATGCCCGACGGCACCAGGATAAGGGGAGACATACACGTGCTGTTCGTCGGAGACCCTGGAGTGGCTAAGAGCCAGCTACTCCAGAGCGCCGCGAGGATTGCGCCGAGAGCAGTATACACGAGTGGTAAGGGGTCTACAGCGGCAGGCCTCACCGCGGCAGTTGTGAGGGACCCCAAGACTGGCGAGTTCTACCTCGAGGCAGGCGCGCTAGTCCTAGCAGACGGTGGAGTCGCAGTCATAGACGAGATAGATAAGATGAGGCCGGAGGATAGAACAGCAATACACGAGGCGATGGAGCAGCAGGTCATAAGCATATCGAAGGCTGGTATAGTTGCGAGGCTAAACGCCCGGGCCAGCGTGCTCGCCGCTGGCAACCCCAAGCTGGGGATCTACCTCGAGAACAAGACTTTCAGCGAAAACGTCAACCTACCGCCAACCATAATCTCGAGGTTCGACCTCATATTCGTCGTCAAGGATAAGATCAGCAAGGAGAGGGACAGGAGGCTAGCTAGATACATTCTAGAAGCTCACAGCGACGAGTCCAAGTTCAAGCCCGAGATAGACCCAGTCCTCCTGAAGAAGTATGTGATATACGCCCGCCGATACGTGAGGCCCAGGCTAACCGAGACGGCGAAGAGGCTTATAGAAGACTTCTTCGTCAGCATGAGGAGCATGGCCCTCCGGAAGCAGGACGAGCAGGGACCCCCGCCGATACCTATAACGGCGAGGCAGCTCGAGGCCATAGTTAGGATTGCCGAGGCCCATGCGAAGATGGCTCTCAAAGACTCGGTGACAGGAGAGGATGCGGCCGAGGCTATTAGGATAACAATGGCGTTCCTCGAGAGCGTGGGCGTGACAGAGGAGGGAGAGATAGACATTGCAATCATCACGGCTGGAAAGTCGACCACGACCATAAGGCTCTCACAGATAGTCTTGGACACGATAAAGAAGCTTGCGATAGACAAGTGCGCCAAGGGAGACGATATCGTCAAGAGGGTCTCCGAAGAGCACAAGGTGAGCGAGTCGAAGGTGAGAGACATACTCCTAAGGCTCGCCAGGGAGGGCCTAATATACGAGCCTAGGAGCGGCTGCTACAAGCCAGTAGACTAGCGCTCCCAGCGGTAGCGGTGCCAGAGATGAGGAAGGCCACCAGGAGGCTGCTGGAGAGGCTTGGGATCCAACGCCTATACCCGCCGCAGGAGGCCGCAATAGAGGCTGGAGTGGAGCATGGCGAGTCGATACTCCTAGCCTCCCCCACGGCTAGCGGGAAGACCCTCGTAGGCCTCATAGCATCTGTCAACTCGCTCCAAGACTACCCAGACTCCATGATAGTCTACGTGGCCCCCCTCCGGAGCATAATCTTCGAGAAACAGGAGGACTTCAAGGTGCTGGAGGGCTTCGGGGCCAAGGTTAGGGTCGAGGTTGGCGACTACAGTATAGGGCCTCGGGACGCCAATGTCATACTGGCGACGTATGAGAAGCTTGACTCAATGCTACGCTCCAACCCAGGCCTCGTGGAGAAGACTAGCCTCCTCATAATAGATGAGATACACTATGTTGGAGACGAGAAGAGGGGTCCCGTGCTAGAGTCTCTGGCCTCGATATACCTGTCGGGGGAGGGGCACGCTCAGATCCTAGCCCTGTCAGCCACGGTTCCCAACGCCGCGGAGATAGCATCGTGGCTCAACGCCAGGCTAGTCGAGAGCAGGTGGAGGCCCGTACCCCTGAGGGAGGGTGTATACAGGAGGGGCACTATAACTTACGCCGACGGGTCCCAGGTCGAGGTTCGAGTGGAGGCCGGGGTCCCATACGTGGACCTGGCGATCCACTACGCTCAGGAGGCCGGGCAGGTTATAGTGTTCTCGCAGAGTAGGCGGCGGGTAGTCTCAACAGCCAAGGTTACCGCCAGATACTCTAGCAGGCTATACTATGACGAGAGTATAGCCAGGGAGGCTGCGGCCGAGATAATGGAGTCACAGGCGCCCAGGACGCTACGGGAAGAGCTGGCGAGGCTAGTGGCTAAGGGTGTGGCTTATCATCACGCGGGGCTCGGGAATAGGATTAGGAGGATAGTGGAGGAAGCCTTCCGCCGTGGCGGCCTGGCGGTAGTGCATGCTACCCCAACCCTCGCTGCGGGCGTGAACCTGCCTGCGAGGGCGGTTGTGTTAGAGGAGTATACCAGGTTCGAGGGTGGCAGGCGCCAGCTCCTCGCCGTCGCAGAGTATAAGCAGATGGCTGGGAGGGCTGGCAGGCCAGGCTATGACAGGGTGGGAGACGCCATCATAATAGCCAAGGGTAGGGACACGGTAGAGGAGCTGCTGGAAACCTTCGTTAAAGCGGCGCCGGAGCCGGTTTCGAGCAGGCTAGGCGGCCTCCGGGGGATGAGGCACCTCCTCCTAGGCCTCGTAGCCTCGGGCCTAGCCTCCTCAATGGGCGAGGCGGCGGGGATTGTTGCGAGGACACTCTTCGCCAGAGAGTGGGGAGTGGCTAGGGCTAGGAGCCTCCTCGAGGTGGCAGCGAGGGACCTGGAAAGGTGGGGTCTCCTCGAATCCCACGGGGAGTTGCTGGAGGCCACCCCTCTAGGCTTGGAGGTCGCCAGGCTCTACATGGACCCCTACAGCGTGCCCGTAGCCAGGCGCCTGCTAGCCAAGGCTAGGGTCACGGAGCCCCTGGCACTCTACGCTATAGCCTCAATGCCCGACATGCCCAGGCTCCCAGTATCGAGGAGGGAGGAGGACGCTATAGTGGAGAGGATCCTCGAGGAGGCGCCCGAGGTTGGAGACGTAACACTATTCGACGACCCAATGGAGCTTGCGGCGGCTAAGACGGCACTTCTACTCCTAGACTGGGTTAGGGAGGAGCCCGAAGACGTGATACTGGAAAGGTACGGGGCAGGCCCCGGAGACGTGGCGGGGATAGCTGAGACCGGCGCATGGCTCGCCGGGGGCCTGGCTAGGATAGCCCACCACATAGGAGTCCCAGCGGAGGCTGCGGGACTGCTATCGACGCTGGCTAGGAGGATACGCTATGGTGTGAGGGAGGAGCTTCTACCCCTGGTCTCGATACCCGGCGTTGGAAGGGTGAGGGCCAGGCGCCTCTACAACCACGGGTATAGGAGCCTCCTAGACCTAGCCAGGGCTAGGCCGCAGGACCTGGTTAGGGTCCCGGGCATAGGGCCTTCGATAGCGAGGCAGATACTGGAATACCTGGGCGTCGAAGTGGAGGGCCTGCCGGAAGGCAGGGGAAGGGGGATAGAGAAGTGGTTCACGTAAACTCGACCTCCAGCCCCCTCTCGAGAAGCTTCGCCGCCAGCGCGTTGAACAACTCCTCGCTAGCCCCGAACCTCTCCGGGTAGACTAGCCCCCTCGGAGTGTTCCCCTCCGCCACCATCTCAGCGATACTGGCCAGCACGCTCCCAGTCGCTATAGCCATTGCACTCCAAGACTCCTGAGGCTCGACGACAAGCCTCGCCCCGCCAGGATCGTGGAGGTCGGTGACAACCCTCATGACCACGAGGTCCTCGACCCCCCTGGCATGCCTCTCTATCAGCCTGGCAAGGAACTCCCTAGGCCTAACCGGGAGGCCGGAGACGCTAACAGCCTGCCCGCTCAGGAGGCCTATGGATGCCAGCTTCTTCATGAACCCCAGGTGGCCGGGCCAGCGTAGCGTGTACTCTATCATGAAGTCCATGTGCGGGTATGATTTGAGGAGGCTCCTCAAACCGTCAGTCGGGAAATATTCCATCATCCCAACACCCTCTATCTCAACAAGGCCAGGCTCCACTCGGAGCGGCTCAGTAACATGAACCCGGCCTCCAAGCACGAACCTGGCAGGCCGGAGATACTCGTCTATAAGATCGTCAACACTCCAGACGGCGGCAAGGCCGAGCGGGTCCCCAGGCCTAGCAGCGACGCCGCCAACATAGATCTCCGCCCGCCTAGCACCCCTCTCGACAAAATAGCCAACGAGCACATTCGACAAGCCAGGAGCAATACCAGCATCGACAACAATCGTAATACCATGCTTCTCCGCAACCTCCCTCAGGGGCTCCGGGTCCTCGGGGAAGAACGACACGTCAACAATATCGACACCGTGAACAGCCAAGTCTACAACAGCACGGAACCCAATACTACCAGGCAGAGCAGACACAATCACATCAACACCGCCAAGCCTCTCAATAACCTTACCAACAGCACCATAATCCCCCAAAACAGCGTCAAGCCCAAGACGCCTAGCCTCCTCAACAGCAGAAAGCCTACTATCAAGACCCACAACCCTATGCCCACGCCTACTCAAATCCCACAAAACCCTAAGACCAACATTACCAACCCCAACAACCACAAACCGAGCCAAACACCCATCCCACCCAAACAGAAGGCGGCCGAGGGGCTTAAGGTGTTCCGGCTCTCCACATCCCACAATTCGGGCGACTCCCTTCCTCCACACCGCCCCCCGGCCACCAACACACCCCACCACAGGCCCCCAATAACCTTACCCAGCCAGACAACGACAAACAAGCACACAAGACAGCGGAGACTATAATAAGCCAACCCCAACCCCCCAAACCCAGGAGAGCGGCCGTCGTCTAGCCTGGACTAGGACGCCGGCCTCCCAAGCCGGCGATCCCGGGTTCAAATCCCGGCGGCCGCACCAACCACAAACAACATTCTCAACCAAACCCCTACGACAAAAACTCCAACCTAAACACCCCTGCAAATCTACTTGAAACCTTCAACTCTCAAACCCTTATCCTCCTGATGGGTATACCCTGATGTTCAATCTACAAACCACAGGTTTGCGAAGACTTTGAGTATCCTGTAGTGATTGGAAGTGGCCCCCCGAATGCACCATTGCTGGGAAGTATCGGTTTCCTGTACAACTCTCTCAGCGATGGTCTGGACTGTTTTGAGACGATT
>CAYRZG010000106.1:0-5078 GCA_964428695.1 uncultured Desulfurococcales archaeon | reverse complement strand
ACAACCAACGATAGGAAGGTGGCGGAGCGGGTTAGAATGCTTAGGAACCACGGGCAGGCGGAGAAGTACCTCCACGTCGAGTTAGGCTACAATCTTAGGATGACAAGCATACAGGCCGCCATAGGCCTAGTCCAACTATCCAAGCTAGACAAGATGAACGAGGCTAGGAGGAGGAACGCTGCAACCCTAACCGGGGAGCTTGCCCACATCCCGGGCGTCGTAACGCCAGTAGAGGCTCCCGGGGCGAAGCACGTGTACCACCAATATGTTATACGCTTGGAAGACCCGGCGCCCCCCAGGGATACTGTTAGGGGGAGGCTAGAGGAGCTGGGCGTTGGCACGGCCGTGCATTACCCCAGGATTATACCGGACCAGCCGCTCTACAAGAGGCTAGGCCTCGGATGCGACTATTGCATTAACGCCCGGAGGGCTGCTGATAGCGTGTTGAGCCTGCCCGTCCACCCGCTCCTATCTGATAGAGACCTGCAGGTGGTAGTCGAGGCTGTGAAGAGGGCTGTGCTGGGTGTAGAAGGTTGAGCGGAGATAGTCTAAGGGTAGCCATCGTCGGAGCCGGCCACATCGGGGGTATTCATGCTAAGAGCCTATACGCCATAGGGCGCCTCTCCCCCGGAAATGCGAGGCTGGAGTATATTGTGGACGTGGACTTTGATAGGGCTAAGAGGCTAGCCCGCATATATGGTGCGACACCGCTCCGCTGGGACGACGTGGACCGGCTGAGGGGGGTAGACCTAGCCATAGTGGCTACTCCCACCGACACTCACAGGCTTGTTGTTGAGAAGCTGCTAGACAAGGGCGTAGAAGCCATGCTGGTTGAGAAGCCCTTGGCCTCTACACTCGAAGACGCGGCCGCCATAGTATCATATTCAAGGAGAGCCTGGATAGCGGCGGGGCATAGTGAAAGGTTCAACCCCGCACTACAAGGTGTAAGAGTGGCGGCAAGCCACGGCCTCCTTGCCGAGGTAGACGCGGTCGAGACCAGGAGGCTGGGACCCTTCGTAGAGAGGGCCAAGAATACCGACGTAATACACGACCTCGCCATACATGATTTCGACATTATACTGACACTTGTCGGCGGAATGCCTCATAAGGTCTTCTCGATAGCCAGGAGGGGGCTGGTCAGCGATACTATAGACTACTCGACGATACTCCTCCGCTTCAACTCGACGATTTCAAGCACCGTTGTTGGAAGGATCTCGCCTATCAAGGAGAGGATTGTGAGAATATACACCAAGCTCGGTAGTATAATCGAGCTGGACTTCCTCAACTTTAGGGCACGCTCTATAGATGAGGTCGAAATCGAAATACCGCTGAAGGTTAGCCCCCCCATATATCGTGAGGATCTAGAGGTGGTAACCAGGCTCAGGGAGGGTAGGGACCCGCCGGTAGGCGTCCAGGAGGCTTTCCTAACACTATACCTCTGTAAAACCGCCATGACCTCGGCAGAGCTCGGCGTCTCTATAGAAATACGGGAAACACCAAACTATGCCAAGTACAGGGAGATCCTATTGGAGGGAGAGGCCCGCTACGAGCAGGCCCACAGACTACTCATGGGCGGGTGAGCGCATGACAGGCTACATGTCCGGGAAGGCCAAGATATACACTTCCCACGTGTCGAGCCTCTCAATAATACTGGGTCCCACCACAATAGGGAAGGAGACGATAATAGACAGCTACGTGATAGTCGGTTATCCGACCAGAGCCTCCATGAGGAACGCGCTGGAACTAGCCACCGGTGAAAGAGGGCTTCTGGAGCTATTGGATTCCGCCAGCCGGGGAGCGGTAGTAGGAGAGCGTTCCATCATAAGATCGCACACTGTAATTTATGAGAGGGTTAGAATTGGCAGAAACGTTCAGGTAGGCCATAATGCGATGATTAGAGAGGACGTGACGGTGGGCGATAATACTGTTGTGGGCTCCCATACGGTGATTGATGGTAGGGTCTCCGTGGGGTCCGGGGTTAGGATAGAGACCGGAGTCTACATTCCCCCCGAGACTATTATTGGGGACAGCGTGTTTATCGGCCCTAGGGCAGTCTTCACCAACGACAGGTATCCGCCCTCTTCTAGGCTGCAGGGGGCAGTAGTCGAGGATTACGCCGTTATAGGGGCTAACGCCACCATACTGCCTGGGGTTAGGATCGGCCGGCGCGCGGTAGTTGCAGCGGGGAGCGTGGTGGTGAGAGACGTGCCCCCAGACACGGTGGTAGCAGGCAACCCCGCCAGGCCTATAGGGGACAGGGAGGCGTATGAGGAGAAAAGGAGGGTGTGGGAGCATGGCGGCTAAAGCGAGAATACTCTTATCACTAGCAGTGTTGGCCGCCTCGCTAGCGGTAGCGGCCCTCATACTGGTGGGGCCGGAGAAGGTTCAAGCCCTACTAGTGCGCCTCGTTGCCGCCGCGGCGGTGGTATTGTTCGGGCTGTTCTCCTCCCTCCTAGTCTACGGCATGATAGGCGAGCCCGCCAGGCAGGTCGAGACTGTGAAACAGCGGGTGGAGGCAGAGCTTGAAAGGGTGAGGGGAGAGGAGTCTACTTGATCCTCTGCACGTTTGCGCCTATACCCTCCGACCCTCCCCTGACAAGCAGGTATAGGTGGGTTAGCATTAGAGTCGCGAAGGCTGTAATGTTGAGGGCTAAGGTCTTGGGTAGCTTAGACCATTTCCCTCCCGACGCCGCAGCTATTCCGAGGGGGTTGACGAGCCCTAGAAGGTTCGAGATGTATACTAGCCGGCTCATCTCCCTCCCAGGGTGTAGTTTCAAAAGCACGTTCTGCGCGTGGGCTAGCTTCCACCAGTAGGAAACGTGTTTCCTAAGACTGTCCGGGGCAGGGTGGAATGCTAGGGGTTCTGGGTTGAAGCAGAGCTTGTAGCCCGCCTTTATAAACCGGTATCCTAGGTCTCCGTCCTCAGATATTCCCAGGGCCGGGTTGAATCTCAGCCTCCGAAGAACCCTCCCCTTGAAACTCGTGTTTCCAGAGTTAAAAGTTATGAAATTTCCGACGTTTCGACTGTTATGGATTATCTCAAGGAGGCTACGCATATAGTACCATTCCTCAACCCAGTTGTTCTCACCGTCGAAGCTAGTATATACTACGGGGGCGAGGCAGGCGTCGCAGCCCCTCTCAAGGCAGGAGACGTGGCCCTCAACCCAATGGTCTACCGGGATCTCGTCGCCTCCAATAATGAGGATATGCTTTCCCGATGCCAGGTCTATGCCGCGGTTGTAGAGGCTTCCCAGGGTCCCCTCCCTCCTCTCGTACTTCACGGGGATACGCGTGGTTCTGGCGAACTCCTCCACTATTCTGGGCGTCGAGTCCGTCGACATGTTGTCTATGAAGACTAGCTCCAAGTCCCTGTAGGTTTGCCTCTCGAGCATTGCTAGAAGCTTTGGGAGCGTCTTCTCCTCGTTCCTGGCAACTATGACCACGCTCGCAGACGGCAATCCCGGGCACACCCTTAGCTCAATACCCACGCTAGCAGATCCTAATCATGCTCCAGCCCTCCCCCTCCAGCCGCTCGCACACCTTATATTCTAGCCTCCTCTCGTGGACCGGGCTCTCCAACACTATCGTGTGGTACTCGCCCCTCTCACCTAGAGGGTCCCAGCCCTCCCGTCGAGCCCTCTCGACGAGCGTGTCGACCATGGTAGAGTCTAACACCCTGCCGAGAAACTCTCTAACACCTGGATGGTATGCTCCAACCACCACGCTCCTAACACCAGACTCGAATACCTTGTAGACAAGCTCCACGGGATCCATGCCCCAGAGCGGCTCCAACAGCCTGGCGCCAGCCTCCGAAGCAACCTTCTCCCAGAAGCGTAGATGGTCCTCCACGTAGACGTCTCCCGCTACAAGCTCGGAGACTCCAAGCCTCGACAGGAAGGAGGCGAAACCAGCCGCCCAGCCCCGGCGACCGCTACGATAGACTACCACGTCAACCCCCGTGGACAGTATGGATTCGAGGCTCTTCCCCAAGTTGGCAACGTGGGGGCTGGGAGGCTCCCACCCGTAGTGGAGGAACACAGCCAGGTCGGGAGGCCAAACCCTCATAGCAGCATATAGGGAGTCCTTACCCCCAGACATGAGGGCGACACGCAAACCCACCAGGGCACACCGATACGGGGAAACCCTCCCCCAGACAATAAACGTGGAGGGAACGGGCATGGACCCTATAGAGGAGGCGGCCAGACTACTAGCAAAAGCAGAGCACGCAGTAGCCCTAACAGGAGCCGGGGTAAGCACGGCCAGCGGCATACCAGACTTCAGGGGCCCCCACGGCCTCTGGAGGAGGATACCACCATGGAAGTTCACCATAGACTACTTCTACGAGAACCCACTAGAAGTCTGGAGGCTCTACAAGACACTCTACCAGACACTAAAACATGCACGGCCAAACCCTGCGCACAAAGCACTAGCCACGCTAGAAAAAGAGGGAATCATAAAAACTATAATAACACAGAACATTGACGGGCTCCACCAGAAAGCAGGATCCAAGAACGTGATAGAACTACACGGCACCGCAACCAGGGCGAGATGCACAGTATGCGGCCACACAATCCCAATAGAACAAGCCCTTGCAAGCCTAAACCACACCCCGCCAAGATGCCCACGCTGCCAAGGACTACTCAAACCCGACATAGTATTCTTCGGAGAACCACTCCCAACACAAGCCCTACACAAGGCAATCCAGGAAGCCACACGAGCAGACGTAATGCTAGTAGCAGGAACAAGCCTCCAAGTATCACCAGCAAACCAACTACCAATAATAGCCAAAAACCGCGGCGCCAAGATAATCATAGTAAACCTACAGCCAACACCACAAGACCACACAGCAGACATAGTAATACACGCGCCAGTAGAACAAACACTCCCAGCAATATGCCGCAAAATACTAGAACGCCGCACAAACAATCGTTCAGGAACACTAAAAGAACACTAACATTTAAAACCCTAACAAACACACAAACAATAACACACGGTGACCCACCAAGTGCCCTCCGCACAACAGGTAGATCCAGGAAACGTTGAGATTATAGCTAAACTATTAGACCCACAAGCAAGTG
>CAYRZG010000105.1:0-5319 GCA_964428695.1 uncultured Desulfurococcales archaeon | reverse complement strand
TGGAGGGTGTTGTGCGCTCTAGCGGGATTATTGAGGGCCTGGTGAATGTTTTCGTCCCGCATACTACTGCCGGGATTATTGTTAACGAGGCCGAGTCTGGGCTAATGGAGGACTTCCTCGACTATATACGTGGGCTCACCAGGCCTGGTGGCGGGTGGAAGCATAACAGGATTGATGATAATGCCCATGCACACTTGGGGCAGGCAACGTTTGGGGGCAGCCTAACTATACCATTGGGTGGTGGCCGCCTTCTCCTGGGTACTTGGCAGAGGCTCCTCTTCATAGAGATGGACGGGCCAAGGGAGAGGAGGCTGGTGGTGACGGTTATCGGCACGCCTGGGTGAGGGGTTAATCTCTCTCGCCTGCTAGGGCTTGCTGGGGCGGGGGATGTCTTCCACCTCGAACCCCGAAGCCTAGGTGTGGAGGTGGCGGCTGAAGGAACCCCGCCCGTTGGAGGTGTTAGGGTGTGGGGGACCCCGTGTTCCCGTATGAGGAGTTCCGTCGGGGCCAGAAGGAGCTAGCCCTTGAGGTTGCGAGGGCTGTGGAGGAGGGCGAGATACTGGTAGTTCGGGCCCCGACGGGTTTCGGTAAGACGGCCTCCATCATCTACGGCCTGCTGCTGGCCGGGGCCGATAGGGTGTTGTATGCGGTTAGGACTGTGAACGAGATAGACCCGGTGCTGCGGGAGCTTAGACGGTTCGGGGTCCCCCACTCGTTCCTCTTCAGCGCCCGTCGGGCGTGCCCGCTCATGGGTGGTAGGGGGAGGCTTCCGCCCCCGGAGGATTTCTGGGAGAACTGTAGGCTAGCCCGCCTCCGCGGGGCCTGCGAGTATTATAGGCGTGTGGAGGAGGTGTCGGAGGGCGAGGTTCTAGACTATGTTTCCACTCATCCCTCCAGGCATGCTGTGTCCATAGCTTGGGGTCTGGCCGGCGACCTTGGTGTTTGCCCCTTCTTCTCTCTCCTCAAAGCCTCGGGGGAGGCTAGGTTCACGGTGGTAACCTACCCGTATGTCTTCCGCCCCGACATATTCGAGTCTGTCTTCGACCCTCTAGGCTACGAGGACTTCATACTAGTAGTGGACGAGGCCCACACGCTTGTGCAGGCGCATAGCCTGCTCGAGCAGAGGATACGGGTCGGCGACATTGAGCGGGCGCTGGAAGAGGTTAGAGAGTACGCTGGGGACGCCCAGCTAGCCCTAGAAGTACTGGAGGCCCTACTGGAAGCGTTGAGGGGGCAGACTCCTAGAAGGCTTGAGAGGCCTGTCAGGCTAGACAAGGCCCAGGTCCAGGAGGCACTGTCTGACCTCGACGTGATAGTAGACGTGGCCGAGCAGGTTAGGAGCCGGAAGTTCGAGGAGGCCCTGGCGAGCACGGGGCCGGAGGGGGTCGGGAGTGTTAGGACGTGGGTTTCGAAGATAGCCGTGTGGGCTGGCATAGCGGTGCTCGACTATACCTTTATCTTCGCAGAGCCCGGGGACGGGGACCCAGTGTATGTGGCGGCGCCCATGGACCCCAGCGTGGTTGTCAGGGGGCCGCTGGAGCAGGCTAGGGCGGCGATACTCGCCTCCGGGACCCTGCCCGAGGGCGACTTCATACGGGAACTCTTCGGCGTCGAGAGGAAGACTAGGATCGTAGACACCGAGCTACTCTACGGCAAGTTCACGGCCCCAAGCCAGATACTTACGGTCGCAGCCAGGGATGTGACCAGCAGGTACCGGGAGCGGGGCAGGGGCATGTACCGGAGGATAGCCTCCTACGTCGCCCTCATAGCCCGGGGGCTCCCTGGCCTCAAGCTCTTCGTATACCCCAGCTACGAGTTCATGAGGAGCGTCATACAGCTCCTGCCAGTCGACATACCCATGGTGGTGGAGGAGAGGGGTACGAGCCTCGACGAGGTCGAGGCCGAGGCCAGGAGCAGGGGCGACCTGTCTATACACGCGGTCGCCGGGGGCAAGCTCGTCGAGGGCGTAGAGTTCTCCGACGAGCAGGGAGGAAACCTGCTGCACGTCGTGGCAATGGTCGGGGTCCCATACCCGCAGCCAGACGACTACACTCTCACCCAGCTGGAGGTTCTCTCGGGGAGGCTCGACAGGCAGAGGGCTAGGTATTACGTGTACGAGTTCACAACCGTGGTTAGAATAAAGCAGGCCCTGGGCAGGGCGACGAGGGACCCGGGTGACAGGGCGGTATACTTCCTCCTAGACAGGAGGTATATCACTAACAGGCAACTACGGCAGATGCTGAGGCTACCCATAAGGAGGATTACAACCCTCGAAGGCCTAGGGGTAGTGTTGGAGGAGGCACGCCGCCACCTGGGCTACTCCTCCTCTTCCAGGAACGACTCTATAGCGTCGTAAACGTCTAGTATAGCCTCCCTCGTCTTCTTGCTAACCTGGAAGCCGGCCTCCTCAAGCTTCCTCACAGCATAGTCTACGACCTCAACAAGCGACTCCAGGGCCCCCTCGAGCTCCTCCCTCGGATCGACCTCCTCTCCTAGTAGCTCCTCTACCACGCTCTCCATGTTGTCGCCGCTCCTCAACTCAACAACGTAACCGTCGCCGCTAGGCTCAACGACTATCCTTAGAGGGTACTCGCCATGCTCTATGATCAGGGTCCCCTTCTCCTCGTCAACGGTAACCCTGAGGCCGCGCTTGCCAGCATACTCCGCTATAACCCGGAGGGTCTTAGCCGCCTCGGCCACAGCCATCACCCCCACAAGTCCGAGGCACCAACCCCTATATAGGGCTAGAGCCTCCTCCGCTCAGCCCTCCACGGCGGCCCCTCGACAACAGCGTACCAGCCCCTCTTCAGTGGGCCGGGGTTCACGAAGACCGTGCCGTTCTCGGAGTGGACTCCTCCAGCCTCGTGAATATGGCCGAAAAGATGCACGCTAGGCCTAAGCCTCTCAATCACACTCCACAACTCCCTAAGCCCCGCCCTAACACCTATGAAAGTCCTATCAAGCACGCCCCTCGGCGGATGATGCGTGACTAGAACATCAACCCTGGAAACGCCCTCCTCCGAGGCCCTCCTAAGCAGAGCCTCCATACTCCCATGAGCGTCAAGCCCACCGACACCTGCAAAGGCGAGGCCGCCAACACTGGCCAGGCGACCGTCCAGCAGTACCCCGGCGTCTCTCAAAACACGGGCTACGGCAGCATTATCGAGGTTCCCGGTAACCGCCACCACGGGGGCAGCGGCTAGCTCCAAGAGGAGCCTTGCAGTGTCGACACACTCGAAGTCCCCCGAGGCAACGATAACGTCATACCCAGAGGCCTGGGATAGGAGATACTCCAACCTGTCATTAGCACAGTGTATATCGCTCACATGCAGTATCCTCGGCAACCCCACCCCCCAATTCCACCGGTAAACCCTGGAAGCTCAAATATGAGGTGCCAGGGAAACCCTTAAATGTACCCAGAACGTGCTACAAACACATACGGTGATACGCCCAGTGTATGGGCAGAAGCTAGTTCACAAGCTAGTGGAAAAGAAGACCGGGGAGGAGAAGGTTAAGATCAACGTTATAGAGGCTAGGATGGAAAACGCCATAGAAGTAGGGACCGCCAGGCTACGCGACTAACCCTGCTAGCATCAATAAGGCCTCCCTGCCGGGTGGCTATCCTTGATGGACCCCGCCCAGATTTTTATTCCAATTATAAGGGAGATTAGAAAGCCTAGTAGGATGAAAAGGATACACTACGACCTACTAGACTTGATAGATCGCATGGAGTTTGAAGAACTGCTTTCTGATGAGGAGGTGTTATGGAATGAACTCGAGAGGATAACTAGGGTAAAGCTAAATGGTCTTGTAGGCGACATAAACCGTATGCTAGCCTTTCTCTTAACTGTGACTGTCGAAGGGTCAAAGGTTGATGTTGTTGGACCATACATAGTAGCGTATATTCCCAGGGCTCTCCGGGATCTAGCGCAGCAATTCCTAGATAGAGTCGACCTTGCCGGCTACATGTATGGTATTGAGAACTCGGTAGTAGGTAGGTATATTGAGGATTTTGTAGAAGCAGTATCGGGCCTGTTAAAGGATGTTGGCGAAACTCTAGAATCGCTTAGAGTAGACGTAGATAATGATCCACCGCTCGCGGTGGCGGGGGTGGACTCTGACACGGGGACCCCCTATGTCGTGATACCGGGCACGCTCGGCTCACTGATAGTTGGGCTGCAGTCTAGGCCTAGTCTACAGCTACTCCGTTACGCTATGGGGTTCGACTATGACATAGACAGTGATAACATAGGGGAGGCTCTGGAAAACCTAAAACCCTGCAGTGTTGAAACTAGCACGTTCTGGTCCTCCTACGGCATCGACCAGGATTTAGAGGTACCGGTTCCCGTAAGGGTGAGGGTGCAAGGTGACCTTGTACTTGAGGCGTGCTGCAGCCTCGAGCAGCCAAGTTCAACTCCAGGGCAGGCCGCCGTAGGCCTGGCGCGGAGCCTAGCCGCCCTAAATGCGGGTGTAGAGTCGATAACACAACTATGGAGTATACTAGCCAGAGAGGTAGAGGACTTAGCCAGAACAGTGGAGAACAGTGAAACACCTCTAGGACCCCTCCATATCGTGAGCCTCGTGGAGGCTGCAGTATACAAGGCTTTCAGCGTGGCGATCGCCCCAGAAGACGTAGCTATTATCGATGAAACCATTAGCAATTTCCTCCTAAACTCAGACTACATTCGTTCCGAGAGGCTAGAGTCGAGCATAGTAAGAGTAACCGTCAGGTGCCACTATGGCATCTACAATGGAAGGAGAATTATCAGCGAACTATGCTCCACCAACTATAACACGGGACTGTGCGCAGCACTCTACGGGCTACGCGACGCCTACCTGTCGACGTTGAGGCAGCTTAAAATTACACGCACGCTACAAACACGGGCAGTCAAGAAGCTATTACTTGAGGTAGGCTTCGACCACCCAGTCTGCAGTCTAGTGGAGCTATATGTTAAACTTTGGGAGGACAACCTTCGAACACGCCACATGGACACACTTGAGAACTTGCTGGAGCAGGCCAGCGCAACTATGAGCGTAGCGGCTGTGGAGAGACACGAGGTAACCCTAGAAGGGCCTGCAATAGACCATCCTCTATCAATAGGAGATGAGGCAATTTACAAGATATTTGCAGCCAAGACTGTACTCGACGAGGCCAAGGCGCTAGATATTCTCGAAGACGACGACCCCCTCAGTAGATTACGACGCTCAAAACGCCCGAGGCTAGCACTAGCAAGAGCACTATCCCTAATTGCGGGGATAAGATACGGAAAACCAGTAATATATCCAGGAAAGACGATAACAATAACGCATCCAGAACAC
>CAYRZG010000104.1:0-5322 GCA_964428695.1 uncultured Desulfurococcales archaeon | reverse complement strand
TTCTTGAAGACGCGGACCTTCACATACCAGCCGTCGCTCCTCCTCACATAGGCATACTTCCCATGCTTGCCTCCCATACCACTCCACCCGGAGAGAGGGAGCCCGCGCCCTGGCGATATTAAAGCAATCCACGCATCCCAGGGAAAACTCTTAAGCCCGCGGTGCTGAATCCAAGAGTGGCCCAGCCAGACCGGCCGTAGCTCAGCGGCAGAGCGCCCGGCTGTAGTGGGACACGGGCGCCGCGGCCCGGCGTCCCCCGGCGGCGCCGGGCCTGCAGAAACCGGGTGGTCCGGGGTTCGAATCCCCGCGGCCGGACCACCCATCCCTAGACTCCTAAACCACGACTATACCCGTCATACTAGCGGTTGGCCAATCGGGGGCCTGGGAGGGGCTCAGATACGACCGCACACCTCACCCGTCGGAAAAGCCCGCCTATCATCATCGCCCACTATATGTGGGCTAGGCCAGGCCTATGTGCGGCCCCCTTCAACATTCTCCATTAGCTTCTCTAGGAACTCTTCGAGCTCGTTTACCAGGCCCTTCTCCTCTGCCCTCTCCCAGGCGGTTGCCGCCATTTGCAGGGCGTTATCTAAGAGTATCTCGTCTATGTGTTTCGGCCAGCCCCTGAGGGCGAGCTCTAGCCCGTAGCTTGCCTTGTAGAGGGGTGCCAGTATTCTAGCCTTCTCCCTGGGCGTGAGCTTTGACCACGATTTCGTGCATTGGAGTAGTAGAGTAGACTCTACCATGGACTTAGTCATGAGTATTTTAGATGTAAGCGTGTCGTCTGTCGACTGGATTAGCGCCTCGATGTGGGCGAGTTCTATGACTCGCAGTGGGTCCGAGCATATCTTCCTCCTCCTCTCGAGGAGGACTTCCCTCAGGTCGTCGTCTATCATCTCAAGGTGTTCTGCTAGTATGCGCTCAGCCTCTTCCAAGTCTTCGATCCAGTAGATCTCCTGTATGATTTTCTGGAAGGCCTCTGTTATCGGATCTGCCATGTTTCGGCACCTGTTTATCGGACCCGACGTTAGCTCGTGTTTCGGCAGACTTATCGCTTGTTAAGTAGACTGGTCAGCTTATGCCTGCTCTCCATGTCTACTAGGAACGCCTTGGTGTCGTCTGTGAGCCTGCGGGCTACGTCGGCCTTGTGCCTTATGCCTGGGGCGATCGCCTCGGGAAAGTCGAGTCCGCGGAGGTAGAGGTATATGGACTCCATGACCCTAAACAGTCTCCACGCCTCCTCGAAGTCCTCCTGCCTAATCTTCTCTAGGACCAGCCTTCTAAGCTCGCCCACAACATCTCCGAGCCCCTGAAGGTAGGGGACTGGTGGGACCCCAAGCTCCTCGGGGAGGGGTATACTCTCACGCTCAGCTATCGCTATGAACACGGCGGCCTCAACGTATTCGCTTAGAGCGTTGTAGGCCATCCCGGAATAGTAGAGTTCCGGGTATGGCTTTATGAGGGAGAGGAATTCAGCCGCCTTCTCAGCCGCCTGTCTTAGGTATTCCCTAGCCTTCCCCTTGTCCCCCTTATGGTACTCTGTCACCGCCCATCCCGAGAGTCTTATCACGTCCCTAGACACTTTGATGGCTGTGTCTCTAACCTGGTCCCTCTCCTCCAGGTAGCGTCTGGAGTCTTCGAACACCCTGTCTAGCACGCCTCTAACGTAGGCTGTATAGTCGCCTTCCACCACGAGTCCACCCTGGAGGGGCTGGGGCTGTAGCTAGGTATTAACCTAGGCTCCCCCACGGGCGTGGCGGTGGCTAGAGTGGCAGGCGAGGTCACTGTCTCGGCGCCCTCCCACGTGCACGTGGGGAACGTGGACATTAACGGTGGGATGGGGAGGCTCTACGGGACCCTGGGGTTCGCACTAGAGGAGCCGAGGCTCGAGGTGAGGGTTAGGGTTTCGAGCGAGACCAGGGTGGTCGGAGGCACCTCCTCAACTGAGGCCTTCGCGAGGCTATTCTCCGAGATGTTCGGCTTGGGCTTGGAGGTCGTTGTAGAAAATGCTATCCCGAGGCACGTCGGCCTTGGAGCGACTACTGCTGAGGCGCTCTCAATAGGATACGCCGCCAGCATACTCGCCGGCAGGAGGGTTAGTGTTGAAGAGCTAGCCCTGGCGGCCGGCAGGGGGAGGGTTTCCGCGCTCGGCGTCTACAGCTTCAAGTACGGGGGCTTCATAGTTGACGGCGGCTTCGTACCGGGCAAGGGGCGGGTCCCGCCTCTGGTTTTCAGGGCGCACGTCCCAGCGAGTATAGCGGTCGTGGTAGGCCTCCCCGACACCCCGAGGCTTGAGGAGATACTAGAGTTGAAGGAGAGGGAGGATGAGATACTCGAGTCTATGCCTAGGATGGACAGGGCCACCGCTATGGAGAACGCCTGGCGCGTCCTAATGGGGATCATACCTTTCGTTGCAGAGGGAGACTGGCGCACAGCCGCCAGGAGGCTCTACGAGCTGAACTCCGGGCTGGGAGACTACTGGAGCAGCAGGCAGCCCGGCCGGTACTGCTGCCGGGAGGCGGAGGAGGCGGTGTCGGCGCTTCTAGAGGCTGGAGCCCTCTGCGCCTGCCAGAGTAGCTGGGGGCCCACGGTCTACGGCCTAGTGGAGAGCGGGAAAGCCCAAAGTGTCTTGGAGGCTGTCAAGGCCAGGGTCCCGGGCAGATACTGGGTTACAAGAGTAGACAATGAGGGGGCGAGGGCGAGGGTGATAGGATGAGGGTCATGGGCATAGACCCTGGGACGGGCTCCATGGACATTATAGTCTTGGACGACGAGAGTCTCGAAGTGTTGTTCGAGAAGGCTATACCCAGGGTGGAGGTCACCAGGGACCCCGGTATAGTGATAGGCCTCGTAGAAGAGGCCGCGGCCCGCTACCGTGTGGAGGCGATAGCGGCGCCCTCCGGCTATGGGATTGCCTGGGACAGGCGCCCCTCCAGGGAGGTGATATGCGAGGCAACGTTCGTAAACAAGCGCGACAGGGAGAAGCCGCTCCAAATACACGGCCTCCGCAGGATCATGGAGTGGCTCGCTGAAAGCGGCCTGCCAGTATACTTTACCCCCGGCGTAGTCCAGCTCCCCACGGTTCCAGAGTATAGGAAGGCTAACAAGATCGACATGGGGACGGCGGACAAGCTCTTCACCGTCGCGGCGGCCCTGGCGGCCGAGGAGCGGGTTGGAGACCCTAGACAGTCTAATATTATAGTAGTAGAGGCAGGCTACGCCTACAATGCTGTGATAGCGGTTGAGAAGGGCAGGGTAGTTGACGGTATCGGCGGCACCAGCGGCCTACCGGGATTCCTAGGCATGGGCTCTATGGACGCAGAGCTAGCCTACCTGCTGGCCAGCATGGAGCCCGGCTTCTCTAGGGCTAGACTATTCGAGGGGGGAGCCCACGCCATAGCGGGCACTAGGAGCCTGGAAGAGTTCGCTGACAGGCTAGCATCCGGGGACCCCAAGGCCCTCGAGGCAGCGAGGCTACTGGAAGAGTCCGTGGGTAAGATGGTTGCAGCCGAGCATTTCATACTGGGGAGGGTGGACAGAGTATACGTTAGCGGCCGCCTCTTCCGGGTCCCGGGCATGGGCGAGAGGCTTAGAGCAGCCGCATCCAGGGCGGCAGGAGCGCCGGTAGCCGAGCCATTGAGGCTGGGGGTTGAAACAAAGGAGGCGGCAACGGGCGCGGCGATACTAGCAAGCGGCTACGCGGGAGGCCGCTACAGGTGGCTTGTAGACCTCCTCGGCGTGAGGGAGAGTAGGGGGTCGATATTCGACCACATACTCCTAGAGGGGGTCGCCGGGCAGGCCTCCAAGCACGTGTGCGGGAGCGGAGGGTAGCCCTTATAGACTCCCGCCAACCCACACCCGCGGCGTGGCGATAGAAGATGTCGGCGGTACCCGTTAGGAAGCTGGACGTCTACGACCCTATACAGCCGCCAGTGTGCACGAGCTGCGGTAGGATAATACACCCGACCGAGAGGGCCACAGTGTTCTACTGTCCCAACTGCGGGGTCGCCGTGATTAGGCGGTGCAGCAGGTGCAGGGCTCAGGGGGCGCCCTATACTTGCCCCAACTGCGGCTTCACGGGACCCTAAAGGAGGTGTAGCGGGATGGCAAGGGTTGCAGTAATACTGAAGGTCCTCCCCAACGATGTAAGCATCTCCCCCCAGCAGCTGCTCGAGAAGATAAAGGCCGCCCTACCACAGGAGTATGAGATAATGGACAGTGGCGAGGAGCCCATAGCCTTCGGGCTCAAAGCGTTGAAGGTCATAATCGCAATACCCGAGGAGACCGAGGGCGGCACCGAGCATCTGGAGGAACTCCTAAAGCAGGTGGACGGCGTAGAGGAAGTAGAGGTCGAGGCCGTCCACAGGCTCAGCTAGAGTCCTACACAGGTATAAGGGCGCCGGGTTCTCCACCCTCCATTACGGGGTTTCGGGTTTATCCCTCCAACCCCGCACGTATAGAGGGGTAAGATGCGCATGTCGGGCGTGGAAGCCGGTGGAGAGGGTAGGGTTAGAGAGGTAGTCCTAAGGGTAGAGGAGGCGAGGAACAGGGACGCCGGCAGGAAGAGGGTTAGGATAGACCTCCACACTATGAAGCTACTCGGCATTAGGCCGGGGGACATAGTCGAAATAGAGGGTAAGAGGAAGACCGTCGCCATAGTCTGGCCCGCCCTACCGGAGGATCTAGGCCGCGGAGTTATCAGGATGGACGGCATGCTGCGGAAGAGTGCGGGCGTGAACGTTGGAGACAAGGTGATAGTGAGAAAGGCGAAGGTGCAGCCGGCGATAAAGGTTAGGCTAGCCCCAGCAACCCCGAGCAACAGCCCCTACGATGAAGGGTTTAGGAAGTACATGAAGAAGAAGCTGATAGGCCTCCCGGTCGTCGAGAGGGACGTGGTGCAGGTTCCAGTCCTAGGCCAGGGGGTCCCCTTCACCGTAGTCATGACCAAGCCTAGGGGGCCCGTGATCATAACCGAGAAGACGACGGTCGAAGTGATAAGCAAGCCAATGCAGCCCACAGAAGTGCCGAGGGTATTCTACGAGGACATCGGAGGCCTAAGCCAGGTTATAGCAAAGGTTAGGGAGCTGATAGAGCTCCCGCTACGCCACCCAGAGCTGTTCGCCAGGCTGGGAATCGAGCCTCCCAAGGGTGTGCTCCTCTACGGCCCGCCGGGTACGGGTAAGACGCTGCTAGCCAAGGCGGTCGCCACCGAGAGCGATGCCTACTTCATAGCCATAAACGGCCCGGAGATTATGAGCAAGTTCTACGGCGAGTCTGAGCAGAGGCTGCGTGAGATCTTCAAGGAGGCTGAGGAGAATGCTC
>CAYRZG010000103.1:0-5348 GCA_964428695.1 uncultured Desulfurococcales archaeon | reverse complement strand
CTCGATGGCGCCGCCGCCAGCAGAGCAGGGTCTCGAGCACGTGCTGGGAATGGGCGTGGATAGGGCAGTGCTTCTAACTGACAGAGCCTTCGCGGGAGCCGATACTCTAGCCACGAGCTATGTGCTCGCAAAGGGTATTGAGAAGATTAACAAGGAGATAGGTAAGGTGGACCTAGCCATATTCGGCCACGAGACTATAGACTCGAGCACAGCTCATATCGGAGCCCAGGTGGCTAGCTGGCTAGGCTGGCCCTACGTCTACTACGTGAGGAACGCCGAGCTGGTAGACGGGAACAAGATTAAGGCTCTCAGGCAGACGGAGAAGGCCATAGAAGAATATGTGCTCGAGATGCCCGCAGTACTGGCCACCGCCATCAAAGCCCTGGAGCCCAGGCCGGTGAGGCTAGTCTACAAGCTTAGGGCGAAGATAGAGAAGCCGATAATCACGTGGACGAACCAGGACCTAGGCCTCGACAGGCGGTGCGTGGGCCTCAAGGGATCGCCGACCATAGTGGCCAACATAACATTCATGCCGGAGGTGCCGAGGAAGAAGATGGTATACAAGCCAAAGGATGCTAGAGACGCTGCACGCTGGCTTCTCCGACAGCTTTTCACAGACGAGCAGGTCGCACCCTTCCTAAAGAAGGCCCTGTGGGGTGAGTAGCCATGGCTCCCGGGATAGACTGTTCGAAGATATGCCCCGAGTGGCCCTGTGTCGACCCGCAGGAGTTCAAGCACATCTGGGTGGTGGCTGAGGCCGACGAGAACGGTATTAGCGAGGCAAGCCTGCAGATGCTAACACCTGCCAAGAAGATTGCAAGCAAGAAGCCTGGATGGAAGATCGTGGGGGTGCTGGTAGGCTATAATGTGAAGCAGTGGGCCGACGAGCTGATAAAGCATGGAGCAGACGAGGTAATAGTGGTAGACGACGAGCGGCTGAAGACATACTACCCCAGAGTCTACGGGCAGGTAATAGTAGACCTAGCCGAGAAGTACAAGCCCGCAGTCATACTGGTAAGCGCGACAATGAAAGGCAGGGAGATGGCCCCCTATATCGCCAACACCCTCCGCACCGGTATAACAGCAGACTGTACTGACTTCGACGTGGAGGAGAAGACTGGAGAAGTTCTCATGATAAGGCCTCCGTTCGCTGCGATAATGCTAGCCTACATTAAGACGCCGCTGAGAAGGCCGCAGATGGGTACGGCGAGGCCCAACGTGTTCCCTGTGCCGCCAAGGGACGAGAGCCGCACTGGCCCCGTGATAGAGGAGAAGGTTGACATAATAGAGCCGGGCATGGAGCTAGTCTACCATAAGCCGGTGAAGAGGGAGGAGGTCCTCATAGAAAAGGCTGAGATCATAGTCTCCGTGGGCAAGGGCATAGGGGGTCCCGAGGGCCTACAGCTCGCCGAGAAGCTGGCAGAGCTACTGGGAGGCGTGGTGGCAGGCTCTAGGAAGGCGGTAGACGCTGGCTGGATACCGCCGGAGAGGCAGGTCGGCCAGACAGGTAAGAGTGTGAAGCCGGTCCTCTACATAGCCATAGGGATTAGCGGAGCCGCGCAGCACATGATAGGGGTTAGGGAGGCGGGTAGGATAGTGGCCATAAACATAGACCCCGACGCCCCGATATTCCGCCAGTCCGACTACGGCATAGTAGGCGACTATAGGGAGATAGTGCCAGCCCTAATAGAAGAGCTGGAGAGGCTCAAGAGGGAGGGTCCCAAGGCTCTAGAAGAACTATTAGCCGAGGAGGCTACCCAGCAAGTATAGCCGCTATAACCCCCGAGAGGAACACTCCATCAAACACCCCCGCACCCCCAATACTCGCCATCGGCGTTTTCAGCCTCCCAATATCCCTGGCAAGCCTCAGCACGTCGGCCCCTAGAAGGCTGCCCACAACCCCCCCAAAGTAGGCTATAGCCATGGCTCCTGGCCCGAGTCCGTAGACGAGCCAGGTCGCCAGAGCAGATGTCACGGGCGGCAGGAAGGCTGGAACAACAATCCCGACCATGGGTACTGTCCGGGACCCCATGTATGTAGCCAGCGCCGTCGCAGCAGTCACGATTCCAGCGTCCCTCAGGGCCTCCAAGCCGACGCCATGGTAGACAAGTGCCAGTAGCACGGCCGCCACGGTCAACGGTACCAGGGCGCCGCCCACGTTGACCGCTATGAGGGTATAGTTCTCCACTACCCGTAGCCTAGGTACCGGTATAGGTATGCCGAAAGCATCAACATAGCCGACGTCCACGGTTACAACCAGCTCCCTCCCACGGCGGATCCTCCACACAACAATGTTCACGAAGCTGAGCGGGGGACTCAGTATGAGGAGCCACGACACGAGAAGCGCCACCGGGAGCCCCGAGGGTCCCAGCCACTCGATCACCGCCCCCGAGAGGGCGCCGCCGGCAAGGAACGCTACAATCGCCCCAAGGACCGTGTAGCCGACCACTAGGGCTGGATGTGTGGGAGGCGATATTATGATCCGTTTCAACCCACACCCTCCACTAGTGTCAGGAGCCCCTACTACGTTTATTGATTCCCCCCCACACTCTATCCTCGGGTGCCCCGGGTATGAGTGAGGACGTCAAGTGCAGAGACATTATGAGCGCGCCCCCTGTCACGGCCTCGGTCTTCACCACGGCCGAGGAAGCCGCACAGATAATGGTGAACAGGAAGGTCGGGAGCCTCATAATAGTAGACGACAAGGGAGGCCTCCTAGGCATAGTAACCAAGACTGACCTGGTAAGAGGAGTTGTAGCCAAGGGACTTCCACCCAACAAGGTGAAGCTAGGCGACATAATGACCAGGGACCCCTACTATGTGACCACCGAAGACTCGGTTCGCTACGCTGCGGAGCTAATGGGATACCATGGTATAGGCCACCTGCCCGTAGTAGACATGGAGTCGGGCAAGGTTGTGGGAGTAATCTCAATGAGGGATATCATAAGGCTTGCACCACACTTCATAGAGCTGGTATACCTGTACAAGAGTAGGGAGGAAGAGCAGGGGTTATGAACCCCGCCACACACGACAATCGCCTGCAGGGTGAAGGTGGAATGTTCGAAGAGGTTACGCTCAGGAGCCTGCAAGAGGTAATGGATGCTAAGCCGCCCAGGCTAGACAAGGACATGAGCCTATCTGCGGCCCTCGAGGAGATGGACAAGTACAAGACGGACAGGGTGCTCCTAACCGAGGACGGCAAGCTCCGAGGGATACTCACGCTAAGGGATGTGATATTCAAGCTTGGAACAGTCAGGACTAAGAGCACGACACCCTCAGCGCTACACGCCTCGAGCTTCATGACAGAACCCGTATTCAGCCTACAGCCCGGGGACCCCCTCCTAAGGGCCGCCTCCTCCATGGTTGAGAGGAGGTTCACCAGCATACCAGTAGTGGAGGACGGGAAGCCCACGGGGCTAGTGTCGAGGTGGGAGCTGGCAAGACTCCTAGCCGAAACTCCGCAGGCGGCAGACGTTAGCGTGAGGGACTACATGAGGGTCCCGCCCGTTAGCGTTAACCTGCAGACCAGGATACTTCACGTTAGACAGCTCATATTCCAGTTCGACCTCAGCGTCATCCCGGTAATGGAGGAGGGAGAACTGGTAGGAGTAGTGGGAGTAGACGAGATAGCGACAATATTCATCAAATTCTACGAGCTAGCCCGCGGGGAGCCCAAGAGGACGACGCCGCTCAAGTTCGTAATTGTAGCGGACGCGATAAGGCTGAGGCCTCCCAAGGTGTCTCCCGACGCAAGCCTCGCCGAGGCGGCGCAGAAGATGCTGGACTACCGTTACAGGGCGGTCATAGTAGAGGATAGGGGCAAGCCCGTCGGTATCATAACCGGCGTAGAGCTTGCCAAGGCACTCTCGGGCTAGCTCCCCACCTATTACTCCTAGACTCCACACTATCCTAGGGTGCCTGGGTTGGAAGGAAACGGTGAGGAACCCAAGTTCGTTGCAGACGCTATGCTCGGCAACCTAGCGAGATGGCTAAGGATAATGGGATACGACGTGCTATACTCGAGAAGGTACAGTGACGGCCAGATACTCTCGATAGCCGAGAAGACTGGGAGGATAATCCTGACGAGGGACAGGGGATTATACTGGAGAGCACGCAAGAGGGGTATTAGAGCAGTATACATGGAGGGCGAGAGCATAGAGGAGAGGCTGGCCGAGCTAATACTCAAGCTCGGACTAAGACTGAGGCTGGACCCCTCTAAGAGCAGGTGTCCAGAGTGCAACAGCCCCCTAGTCGTGGTTAGGGATAAGGAGAAGGTGAGAGACAGGGTCCCTCCCAGGGCCCTGGAGAGGTATGAAGTGTTCTACGTGTGCCCCAGGTGCGGCAGGGTTTATTGGGAGGGCGGCCACTGGAGGAACATTAGGAGGATAGCAGAGGAGGCAGAGAGGCTTGCCAAGCGTATCCGTGAAGCCGGCTGGGAAGCCTATCGACCCTGACGAGCTGTCGGACGAGCACGGCGAATACCTGGTCAAGCTAGCGAGGAGGGCTCTGGAATACTACTTTAGAAATGGGAAGCCCATGCCCGTCCCGAGGGATGCGCCCGAGATCCTCTACAGGCCGGGCGCGGTCTTCGTAACGATTGAAACCTACTACCCTGACGGCAGGAGGGAGCTTAGGGGATGCATTGGTATAACCAGGCCCTTCTACCCTCTAGTCGAGGCTACTATACAGTCGGCTTATAGTAGTGCTTTCAACGACCCACGGTTCCCTCCTCTCGAAGAGTACGAGTTGGACCAGGTAACATTCGAGGTTTCCGTGCTCTCCGACTACGAGTATCTAGGCGACACTCCAAGGGAGAGGCTAGAGAATGTTGTGATAGGCAGAGACGGCCTGGTGGTCGAGCGGGGAGAGCACTCTGGCCTTCTACTCCCAAGTGTCCCTGTCGACTACCTCTGGGACCGGGCAACATTCCTAGCCGAGACATGCGTCAAGGCGGGCCTCTGGCCCGACTGCTGGCTTGACAAGGAGACAAGGGTCTACCGGTACAGGGCTAGGGTGTGGAGGGAGAAGACACCTATGGGGCCCGTGGAGGCTAGGAGCCTGAGGAACGAGTATTTATCAAGCCTAGCACAGGCCGGCGTAGACGCGGAGAGCCTGGAGAAGGCGCCATAGGCTAAGGGTGGACGATATGGACATAGTGGGGAAGATGAAAGAGTACTGGGCGGCATGGAAGAGGATCCTGATACTAGCCAGGAGGCCGGACGACGAGGAGTTCTCACTGCTAGCCAAGCTCAACTTCCTAGGATTCGCCCTGGTAGGTAGCATAGCCTACATCATACACCTGGTATACGTGCTGCTGACCGCCTAGGAGGTGTAGGACACTGTGAGCG
>CAYRZG010000102.1:0-5374 GCA_964428695.1 uncultured Desulfurococcales archaeon | reverse complement strand
GGCGAGGACGAGTACTGGCAGCTAGTAAACCAGGGCGTCTGGCTAGGATTCCACGAGTCCATTAGAGTATTCATAGTAGCCACCAAGGACATCTACATAACCGCACCCGGCATAACCCAAGTAGTACAGAGCCCCAAGGCAACCCCATGGAACCAGTTCACCTACGCAACCATACAGTACGAGTATGGTGACAGCGTAACATTCAGCAACAGGTACGTCTACAAGGAGGGCTGGGTATGGAACCCTGTAGGAGGCTGGGCCGACGCCTACAGCACCTACTCGGTTGAGAATGCAATAGCCTTCCCGATGGGTATAATGAGTAGGATAACCGACGGTGAGACCGGCTGGAGCCCCGCTGGAACCACGTACAAGATAGAGAAGAACGCCACGATACCGGACGATGCAATACTATACGACCCGTACAAGCACAAGTTCACCACAGCAAAGGATGCTGGAATAGCCGGAGAGACTGTAGCCAATGAGGTAATCATAAACTACAAGATACTACCCAACGTAGTCTTCCACGACGGTACTAAGATGACCGTGGCAGATCTGCTAGCCCCGCTCTACGTGATCTTCGAGTGGGGAATCAACGCGACCAACGAGACTGGTGTGCTAGATAACCTGTATGAGAAGAGAATAGCCTCCGCCTACAGCACCATCCTATACACGTTCAAGGCAGTCAAGATTATCAACGATACTGCTGTAGCCGTCTACACGAACTATGACCACTTCGATCCAGGAATTGTAGCTTCAGGCGCCGACATTTGGACCAGCTTCCCGCTAGAGCTATACGCAGCAATGGCCCTGCTGGTGGAGAATAACGAGTCAATAGTATGGCACTACAGAAGCCAGGATGAGAACCACACCGCAGTCCACCTAATCGACCAGAACCAGGTACAGCAGATGCTACAGCTAATACAGCAGGCTAGGGACAACCCGCCAAGCTGGATCCAGGATCTAATCAACCTAGGCGTGCTAACACTAGAAGAGTGGCAGGCCAGGGTAGACAACCTAGTGGCATTCGGCCAGCAGCACGGCCACCTAGTGATCGGTGAGGGACCATACTACCTAGACAGCTACGACTACACTAACGACATAGCTGTGCTGAAGAGGTGGGCACAGTTCCCGATCGACCCGGAGCAGCTATACCAGCAGCTACAGCCTAAGACTGTGACCGCCGACGTGATAACACTACCAATCGCCCCAAGATATGCTAACAGCGTAATAGCTAACGTGACAGTGCAGGTCAACGGGCAGCCTGCAAAGGAGGGAGACATAATACCATATGCTGTAGCAATCAACCCGCAGACCTTCGAGGCTTACTTCCTAGACTTCAAGTTCGTCAAGCCTGGAGAGTTCCAGATAGTCCTACCACAAGACCTTGAACCAGGAATCTACCAGCTCAACATACTAATCTACCCGGCCGGCTACAGCGACCCATTCATTGAGACCACCAGCGTGAACCTACAGGAGATCCAGGTAACTACTACGACCACCACTACCACCACGCCCGCACCGACAACCACTACCACTACTACGACCACTACCACTACTACAACTACCACTACTACTACGACCACCACTACCACCACTCAGCCACCGGCAACCTCACCAACCACTACGACCACCACCACAACAGCCGCAGGAGGCATAGGAGCCACAGCAATCGCAGCGATAATAATAATCATCATAATCATAGCTGCCGCCTACTACTTCCTAAGGAAGTAAATCCACTAGCGGGACCCATACTGCTATAATATCCTCATATTTTTATATTTCACTAGGCACTACTCTTATTTCCACGTCCACATACCTGCAATTCTGCGGAACCACATCTCGGGGGACTGGTGTCAAACATGACGGACACAGTACTGGAAGTGAGCAACCTGCGAACCTACTTCTTCACACTAAGGGGCGTCGTGCGTGCAGTAGACGGAGTATCACTCCAACTGAGACGGGGTGAAACCCTCGGAATAGTCGGAGAGAGCGGTTGTGGAAAAAGCACTCTAGCATGGAGCCTCCTAAGACTAGTCCCCCCTCCAGGCAGGATCGTTAGCGGTACCATTAAGATAGACGGTATAGACATTACAAGGATGAGCGAGTCAGAGATAAGGAAGCGGATTAGGTGGAAGAAGATAAGCATGATATTCCAGGGGGCAATGAACGCCCTCAACCCAGTATACACAGTGGGATACCAGATTATAGAACCACTCGTATACCACGGTAAACTCCCCCCTGACAAAGCGTGGTCCAAGGCAGAAGAGCTAATGAAAGCCGTCGGCCTGCCGCCCGAGATACTACACAGGTATCCACACGAACTTAGCGGGGGGCAGAAACAGAGAGTTGTCATAGCCATGGCCATAGCCATGGAGCCCGACATCGTTATAGCAGACGAGCCCACAACGGCACTAGATGTTGTTGTCCAAGCGCAAATATTGAATTTGCTGAAAAGGCTGCACCGGGAAAGGAAGATGAGCATCATACTAATAACGCACGACCTCGGCGTAGTCACAGAGTTATCCGAGAAGATAGCGGTAATGTACGCTGGTAAGATAGTTGAACTAGCGTCAGCCGAGGAAATTTTTGAGAAGCCGCTACACCCATACACTCAGGCTTTGATACGTGCCGTGCCAAGGCTGAAAGGCGACATACACAAGCTAGAATACATTCCTGGCTCGCCACCAGATCTCCGCCGGCCCCCGCCGGGCTGCCGCTTCCACCCGAGATGCCCGATGAGATTCGACCCCTGCGATAAAGAAGAGCCCCCATTAGAGGAGGTAGAAAAGGGACATTTCGTGGCATGCTGGCTCCACCTGAAAAGGTAGGGGGTGTAGGACATGAGCTACTATAGGGTAGAGCTAGGTGAAGAAATGCTTAAGGTCAGCGACCTGAAAGTCTGGTTCCCTATCAGGAGGGGAATTGTAGACATAATCCTGCAGAAGCCGAAAAGGTTCGTGAGGGCAGTAGATGGGGTATCATTCAACCTGCGGGAGAGGGAAACCTTCTGCCTAGTCGGAGAGAGCGGCTGTGGTAAGACTACTACAGGCAAGGCCCTGCTAAGGCTAGTGCCTATAACAGGCGGCTCAGCGCTTTTCAAGCCGAGCAAAGAGGTGCGTGAGAAGCTAGAGGAGTCCGGGATACAAGTCGACAACGGCTGGATAGACATCTTCAAGGTGCCCGAGAAGAAGTTTAGACCCCTGAGACGAGATATCCAAATGATATATCAGGACCCCTATGGAAGCTTGAACCCGAGGTTCAGGATTAAAGACATCCTTGAAGAAGTACTATTAGTCCATGGGATAGGAGACACCAAAGAAGAGCGTCTAGAAATGGTAGCAAAGGCACTCGAGATGGTAAAGCTAACCCCAGCCTCCGAGTTCATCTACCGATACCCACACCAGCTAAGCGGTGGGCAGAGGCAGAGAGTCGCAATAGCAAGAGCCATAATATCGAGGCCTAGACTAGTTGTGGCAGACGAGCCAGTCTCAATGTTGGACGTATCTATAAGGGCTGAGATACTTGAGGTTATGATAAACCTAAAGCGAGACCTAGGGCTAACATATATATTCATAACGCACGACCTAGCAGTCGCAAGATACATTTGTGACAGGATAGCCGTAATGTACCTTGGCAGGATAGTCGAGCTTGGAGACGCCAGAGAAGTAATAGAAGACCCGCTACACCCTTACACGAAAGCATTGATAGCTGCTATACCCGACCCAGACCCATCTAATAGGCTACACTACAGGGACCTACCGATAAAGGGAGAAGTGCCAAACGCGGCCAACATTCCGCCGGGCTGCCGCTTCCACCCGAGATGCCTAGTATATGACAAGGCAAAGAACGAGCCCGGCAACCCGCTAAAAGACCTCTGCCCCAAGGTAGACCCCCCGCTAGTCGAAGTCAAGAAGGGCAGGTATGTAGCATGCCACGCCTACGAGGCCGTGAGAAACGCCGCATTGAACGTTAAGAGACTGTCAGTATAATAGGAGGCCACCAGTAATAATTAATATTCAACGGGTTTATTTAAACCAATAGTTTAAGTTCTAGGCTATACTATAATCTGATAGGGCGACCGATATGCCAAACGCGACACAGCCCTCTCAACCATATACCAACATAACCGGAGGAATAGCCGATATATTTTGGATAATATTTTGGATGATTATGCTTATAAGCATATTGCAGCCTATGCTAAGCTATCATCAGTTGAAAAGGGCAAGGCTCGCTCTACTAGCCAAGATGGAGCAAAAATATGGTTACAGGTTCATAACTTTAATACACAGACAGGAGAAGATAGGCTTATTCGGAATACCAATATACAGGTTTATAGACATTGACGACTCCGAGGCCGTGCTTAGGGCTATACGTAACACGCCGCCCGACAAGCCAATAGCACTCATAATCCACACACCAGGCGGCCTGGTTCTGGCGGCATCTCAGATAGCCCGAGCACTCAAGAGGCATCCAGCTAAGAAGATAGTGATTGTACCCCACTATGCCATGAGTGGCGGGACCCTCATAGCGCTTGCTGCAGACGAGATTATTATGGATAGGAACGCTGTCTTAGGCCCGCTAGACCCCCAGCTAGCGTTCGAGGCCGGAGTCCATCTCCCAGCACCGTCCATACTGAAAGTCGCGAGGCTGAAGGGCGAGAATGCTAGTGATAAGCTCCTCCTACTCGCAGATATAGCCGAAAAGTCGATAGTCGAAGTACAAGAGATGATAGTAGAGCTGCTCCGAGATAAGATGGGAGAGGAGAAAGCCCGTGAGCTCGCCAAGATATTGACTGAGGGAAGATGGACCCACGACTATCCTATCTCGTTCGAGAAGGCTAGAGAGCTAGGACTGAATGTGAAAGACGAGGTTCCCCCAGAGGTCTACGAGCTAATGGAGCTGTACCCGCAGGGACCCATGAACAGGCCTGGAGTGGAGTACATACCATACCCTGTGAGGAACGGATCACACCAGACGCCCACGGCGAGATAGGAGGTACCGTCAGGAGCGTTAGAGTTTTCCCCTCCTGCTCTACACATCATTATGCTCGATGAGGATTGGACGCGGCTAAAGATGCTCGAGGACTCACTACCCTGAAGTCGGCCGTCATAGCATCACTAGTAGTAACGCCGAGCGGTGCCCTAAGTCCTGGACCTCTCTCCGCCTCCGCTATTGCCGCTGGCACAGCAGTAGGCGTGCTAGGAGGGATTGGCGTGGCGCTAGGCCACCTTCTAGTCGAAGCACCATATGTTGCTCTCCTCCTAAGATTCTTTGACAAGGCTGAGGCCAGGCTTAGAGGTAGGGAGAAGCTGATAAACATGATAGCGGCAGCGTTCATAGTGTATTTCTCATACTTGCTGGTGCGTGACGGGTT
>CAYRZG010000101.1:0-5413 GCA_964428695.1 uncultured Desulfurococcales archaeon | reverse complement strand
TAGCGCTATAATCTTGCCCTCCAGGATCCTCTCCACCCTGCCTTCTGTCTGTCTCTTCTTATACTCTGCGGCGAGGTCGAATAGCTCCTCAAGCCTATCCCGGGGGAAGTCGAGTATGCTCACCACATTCCTTCCATGCCACCAGCCCGGCACAAGCGCCTCCCAGGCGAGGCTAATCGTTGCCGCTGGGGGGCTAGTATAGTTTCAGCCTACCCGTAATCCTATCGACAAGCTCCTCGGGTGCAGGGCCGACTGCCACTGCTGTAACGGTACCCGGGGGGAGCTGGGTGTGGCCTGCATCCTGGACTATGCTTGCCGGGAGCCCCTCTGCTACAGCACGCCTATAGACCTCCCTTAGCTCATCGAGGCTGTCGACTCGGAGTACCACCTTCTTCTGCCCCGTGGCCCTCCAGGCCTCCAACCACTCTCTCCACTCTCTCCGTCTACTGTCAAGTATCTGGAAGACCGCCTCGCAGCTAGCGTGGGCCGCCTGTGCCGCCGCCTTCCCCCTGCCCATCTGAAGGTCCCTTCTAACCACGATAGCCTGCTTGTAGCCCGCCACAGTGACGTCACCGTCGAAGCCACATGAGGGTAGAGGCTTTATCGGCGTCCCCACGATCCACTGCACGGGTGTAGTGTCGTGGCATATGTTGGAGGGATTATCACGAGGCCTCCCAACGTTAGGGCTCACGTCGGCATTATAGGTGGGAGCGGCCTATACGACCCAGGGATAGTAGAGGACCCAGTAGAGGTCCGGGTCTACACGCCCTATGGTGAGCCGAGCGACTTCATAGTAGTAGGCAAGGTGGAGGGGGTCCCGGTCGCCTTCCTCCCAAGGCACGGGAGAGGCCACAGGATCCCACCCCACAAGATAAACTATCGTGCAAACATCTGGGCCCTGAAAAGCCTTGGTGTCCGATGGATTATCAGCGTGTCAGCAGTTGGAAGCCTACGCGAGGACTACAGGCCTGGAGACTTCGTGGTGCCAGACCAGTTCATTGACATGACTAAGAAGAGGGAGTACACTTTCTTCGACGGCCCAGTGGTGGCTCATGTAAGTATGGCAGACCCCTTCTGCGAGGATCTCCGCCAGCGGCTGGTGGAGGCCACAAGGAGCCTAGGCTACCCGGTCCACGACAAGGGAACCTACGTGTGTATAGAAGGGCCAAGGTTCTCGACGAGAGCCGAGAGCAGAGTGTGGAAGGAGGTGTTCAAAGCCGACATCATAGGCATGACCCTGGTGCCAGAGGTCAACCTAGCATGCGAGGCCCAGATATGCTACGCCACCCTAGCCATGGTAACAGACTACGACGTCTGGGCCGAACACCCGGTCACAGCCGAGGAGGTCGAGAGGATCATGAAGCAGAACGTGGAGAGGGCTAGGAGCATCCTCTACAAGGTCATACCCACGCTCGCCGGCGACCCGGACGAGTCCAAGTGCAGCTGCTGCCGCAGCCTAGACTATGCCCTAGTCTAGAAATGATCCCCGTGGAAATCGAGAGGGCCTACTCCGAGGCCCTCTCAGCGGCACACGGCCTAGAGAGGCCGAAACTGGGAGACGACCCAGTCATAGCCTACGGTAGGCGTGCGAAGCCAGCAGCGTACACGCTCTTCCTAGCCTACAGCCACGCCGGGCTAAGAGCCACACTAGCCCCGGCGACACTGGCAAGCGTACACATTATGCCCTACAGGGAGACGGGCCCCCTCATAATCTACGCTCTCGACCCTAAGGACCTCAGAGCGTTGAATGCTGCAATGGCAGCAACACACCTGGGCCTCCACGTCTACGATGTGGCGCCACCCATGCATGAGGCGGTGGAAGAGCAGCTAGACCATCTAGGCGTGGAGAGGATACGCCTCCCAAAACAGGCCCCTCCCCTGCTAACCATGGTGCTAGCAAGCCTACTCTGGGCACCCCCCATGATGGGAGCGAGGAGGGAGAGAGTCAGGGCTGAAGTGGAGGCGCTGGAGTCGGCTCTCGAGTGGGTGGCTAGAAGCCTCCACGGCCAGCTAGAGGCGGCACGAAGCCTAGCCGGTGCAAGGCCCGCCTACACGCCCACAACACTGCCAGGAGCCTACTACCATGCTGTCGCATCCGGAAGGGACCCGCTACCCTTGGAGGAGGCTGAGCCAAGGCGGGGCGAGGAGATTGTAGCATACGTCGCAGGAGTCGAGAGACACGATTATAGGGACACGCTACTCTACGCTAGGGTCCGGGGGGCCAAGATCGTAGAGGTTCCCGTCAACACTGACCCGGTGACTGCTACAGTATACTCGACTCTAGCCGCACTTCTAATAACAGGTAAAATAATATGATGTAAAGATAATAAGAAAGGATGGGGTCTAGGTCTACTTCCTCCTGTTGAACACTAGTAGGGCTACTATAGCGGCCAGCAGTGCAGCTATTGCCGTCACTCCAGGCTCTGGTATGGGCGCGGAGCTCGCCGTCACAGTTGCCGTGCTGTATGCTGGGCCCTCAGCCACTGTGTTACCGCTAGCATCCTGTAGTGTGGCGTAAACCACTAGCTGGTGCCCGTCTAGAGTAGTGTCAGCGGGCACGGTCCAGTTGTACTCTCCTACACTGTATCCACCCTGGTCCTGGAGGGCTACTGTAAACTGGTCTAGCACGGTGCCAGTAGTGTTGTCTACAACGGTTACCAGAGCCTGTGCCGCGCCATATGCTGAAAGTATCCTTATCGTCAGGTTCCTGCCCGTGTACGCCTGGCCTGGCGCCGGGTTTCCGAAGTCATCGTAGCCTGTTAGGGTCATGTTGGGGCCTATTACTAGCGTGAACGGGCCGCCCGCAGAGTCTTCCCTAGCCCTCTTAACAGCGACTATCACGTTGTAGCCGTCGCTGGGCGGGTTGAAGCTCACATACTCCTGGGTTACACCCATGCCCTGGACACTGCTAGCTATGATCTGCGGCTCGCCATACTTGTTTGGCGTCATATTGTACAGGTATAGGTCGTAGTCCGTGTTAGCAGGGTCGCTTGTCTGCGCTATCATCTTGAACCCGTAGGTTATAGTGTACGTGTTGCCCGCCACTGTGAACTGCGCCTTCGGCAGGTATACTCTCGACGCGTAAACGTTGAAGCCAAACGGTATGTTCCACACGCCCTGGGTGAAGTTCACGTTACCGTACATTACGCCCTGCCTGAAGGTCTCGCCAGTAATGCTTCCAGGCAGTAGAGCCTTGCCAGCACCCATGCTTAGTGCGAGCTGTACGGCAGCGTGGGCATCTATGGCTCCGAAGCCCTCGTGTATGTCCTTGCCACCCTTGTCGAGGGTTGGGCTGTAGGAGGCGTTCTGCTCCCTAGTCAGCGGATAGGTCTCATAGGCGCTTATCAGTATGATGTTCTTCGCGAACAGAGCACTAGCAGCGCTATTCCAGTCCCACGTGTAGCTCGCATTGTTAATTAACGCTGATATTACGAGAGCGGCTATTCCGGACACGTGTGGCGTAGCCATGCTCGTACCGCTGATGCCGAGGCTATCATCTATACCCTCAGTGTTTAGGTTTATAGTATCGTTCCAGTCAATATCCTCTTGATAACCAAATAGGAACTGCTGAACAGCGTTTAGTAGGTCGTCGTGCCAGGTGGTGTCAGCGGATATTATCAGTATGGTGTTACCGCCTCCTGGAGCTGCGATGTCTGGCTTGATGTAAGTGTCGCCCGACTCTACGTAGGAGCTGTTACTGGCTCCTCCATCGCTGGAATAATCAGTTATATTATTGGTAGCGTCTAGGGCTGCTACTGTTATAGCGTACGGGTTGTTAGCCGGGCTCCCGGTCGCAGCTGTACCAGTGTTAGGACCATCGTTTCCAGCTGCTACTACCACGAGTACTCCAGCGTTTACAGCGTTTGTCACGGCCTGGTCTAGGGTCGAGCTGTAGCCTCCTCCGAGGCTCATGCTAATAATGTACATTGGCGGGTTTACGCTAGTCCTGTTTCCGACCACGTCGTCTATCGCCGAGGCTATGCCGCTCACGCTTCCTCCTCCATAGTATGAGAGTACCTTGCCGCCGCCTAGCTTAGCGTCTGGAGCCATGCCAGCGAGGTATGGCTGGTTCTGGTTCACGAAGTCGGTGCTGACCGGCCACCTCATTATTGGTAGCATAGCGAAGCCTCCGCCGGTTCCAACCTGGAAGACCATTACGTAGAAGCCGAACTGGTCTGGGCTTGTCACGTTGTAGGTTAGGTTGTACCATGTGTCGGGGTTAGGCGTATCAATATATGCGACGACATTGTTCGCATAGTCGCAGAAGGGTAGTGGTGTCCAGCCACAGTAGGCTATGCCGATTCTTGCAATAGTCCCAGTAGTCCTAGATGCGGTAGTGTCACCCTTCCACTTAAAGTCTATCTCGATTGTACCCGTGGCATTCACGTAGTATCCCAGGTATGGAGCCCTAAACGTTAGCCACTGGCCTGTCGGCCATTGGCTACTGTCTAGGTCGCTTAGGCCGAAGTTGATCACGACTCTGCCCTGCGAGTCTATGCCGGAGAGTACTCCTGCGACGGTGCCGGCTACGTGGGTGCCGTGCAGGTTGTCATCGTAGGGTGTGTCCCACTTGTTACCGTTGGCGTCCCCGGTGTAGTCTGCCCACCATACTATCTTGCCCGAGGGGAACGCGCTGTTCGAGCCGTCGATGCCGGTGTCTAGCACTGCCACGGTTACGCCACTACCGGTTACGCCCAGGTCCTGCCAAACCCAGGGTCTCGCCGCCACCTGCCTGCTGCTCCAATAGTTGAACGCATATGCCTGCTTATCCTCCTCGACGAGTATAGCATCCACTATGCCGTTACCGTCGATGTCAAGGCCGCTCAGTGCCCTGACTAGGTCATAGACTTTGCTCGCCGGTATCTCGGCGTTAAACCCTACGAGCGCATTGGTCCAAACCTTGGCCGGGTCAACCTTGGCCCCTAGGATTTCGGCCTCTTTAACAGCCCTCATGAGGTTAGCTTCAAGTGTCCCAAGGTTTCCGCCGAACGCGGAGGGCTTGGCAGAGAATAGTATGTTCACGCTTATAGTCTCATTGCCGAGGCTCGATAGCTTAGCCTCAAGACTATCGGCTATGCCGTTACCATTCTTGTCGACCCTGGCGGCAGACTTGTAGAATGTTGCCACAGGATCATAATTGTACGGTAGGTTGGTAGTCTTAACTGCCGGGCCACCGTAGAGCGGCTTGTACCCGGGCTCCAGAATTGACGTGTCTACTGTGAGGGGCGTTAACGCGTAGGATACAATCGATAGTATTGTAACAGCGACTACGGCGGCGGTTAGTATTATGTTCCTAAAGGCTCCTACCATTGCGTTCACCCTCTACGGTGGGTTCTTATGTAGCAAGCTTACAGTAATCTCCTAATAAACTACACGCCACTTTTAGCACCCCTAAACTCCAGAAACTACAGGG
>CAYRZG010000100.1:880-5415 GCA_964428695.1 uncultured Desulfurococcales archaeon | reverse complement strand
CACTCTTTATAGTAGACAAGAGCGAGTGTGTCGAGGTTTCAAAGCTGGAGATGATGGGCTACCGGGGCAGCGGTACTAGCGAGGCAGTCTTCGAAGACTGTAGGGTCCCCGAGGAGAACATGGTAGGCCCCCTAAACGGCGGGTTCAAGATAGTCATGGACGCCCTCAACGAGGGCAGGATCATAACCGCCGCAACGGGCCTAGGCATAATGCAGGCGGCGTTCGACGAGGCGCTGGAGTATGCGAAGCAGAGGACCAGCATGGGCAAGCCGCTCATAGAGCACCAAATGGTTCAGGCCATGATAGCAGAGATGAAACTCCTCCTCGAAGCTTCGAGGCAGCTAATCTACACCGCCGCAGTGAAGGTCGACGAGGGGGACCCCGAATACCCCCTCTGGAGCAGCCTGGCAAAGCTTGCCGCCGCAAAGTGGGGAGTGGACCTGGTGAGGCTTGCAATGCAGGTACTCGGAGGAATAGGGTATAGCAAGGAGAGCCCCGTCGAGAGGCATTACAGGGACATTAAGATGATCGAGATCGGTGACGGGACCAACGAGGTGCAGCGGATGGTAATAGTGAAGGCCCTTCTCGGCAAGGTTAGGGCGCCCAGAGTCTAAACCCTAGCCTCCGCGAGTACCTCGCTGATCTCCACCACCAGTCCCGACAGCTCCCTCACCTCCTCGAGTCTCCTCGGGGCCTTCCTATGCTGTAGGACTCCCACCTTCACACAGCCCCTGCCGCCGAGCTTCAACAGCTCCTCTAGGCTGCGAGCCTGCGTCTCAGCCATGCCCAGCTCGGCGGCCTTGTCCCATGGGAGTATCCTGTTGGCTACTATCAGCCTGCACTTTACCCCTATCGAGTCCAGGAATTCGACAGTCTCCCGGGCCTCGTATACCGGTAGGGGCTCCGGGGTCGCCACTATCATGGCGCTGGTCCTGGCAGGGTCCCGTATCATAGACCATAGTTTCGAGTATCGCTCGTGGAGGGAGTGGAGCTTGTCGAGCACCGGGTCCCGGGGCTCCTCCCTCCTACCCATCGCCCTGGCCATCGCGTAGCGGAGGCTCACGATCCTCCCTCTAAGCTCGTAGAGCCGCTCCAGCCAGAACACGTAGAGGCGTGGGAGGTTGAGTATCCTATGAGTAACACCTGTCGGAGGCGTGTCTACTACAACATAGTCTACGCTCTCGTCGCCGTACAGCTCCTCGAGTATCCGCAGGAAAACCTCCTCCTCGAAGCCGGGGGCGTGTCGTACACTCTTCACTATGTCGTCTAGGTTCAAAATGGTGAGGGCAGGCATGACCTGGCGGAGTAGGGTAGCGTACTCGTCGGAGAGCCTCCTAGCTATCGGCGCGATATCATACTGTACCGCGTGGAGGCGCCCAGAAACCCTCACCCTACGGAGAGGGGCCTGGAGGCCCAGGTACTCCAGCAGGTGCTTGGCAGGGTCTAGGCTGGCGAGGAGGGTCTCCCCCCTATCAGAGTAGACTAGGGAGGCGAGGATACTCATAGTAGTCTTCCCTACACCCCCCTTACCAATCGTTATGAGGGTATGCCTCCCACCCACATCCCTTGTTAGAGCCTCAACTAGCAGGTCGAAGGTCACCATTCTCCACCCATGCTAGAGAAGTATTCCGCCACAACATCACCGCCGAGGAAGTGGCGCTTCTCCATAATCGATATCTCGTCCTTAAGGTCTGGAAGAAGCTCGACAGCCAACCCCATGGGGACTAGGTGTAGGCCCATCATCCCCCCGAGCACTAGGCTGAGGAAGGCGTTCTCAAGCTCCAAGTACTCGAGGTTCAACACTTCAACGCTCTGCTCCTCCAACGCCCTGAATATGCCTATGGTTAAGTTGTAGACTATTGATGCTACCTCCCTAGCTACCGTTTTCAGGAGGCTGAACACTCCCAATTGTTGGCACCGTTTAAAAAGAGTGTGTATGGTGGGAGGGGAAAAGCGTTACCCGCTACTCTTGCCTAGCAGGAGGCCCTTTACATAGTAGTAGATGAGTAGGAAGTCGAGGGCTAGGCTTATCAGCACTATAGTGCCGGCTCCCACCTGCTGGACTGCGGGCAGGCCGGGCAGTATTTTGACCACCCACCACAGTAGTGCTACTGTTACGGTCACCCATAGGAACCATGCGGGCGCCTGGATTAGCATGTTGGCGCCTCCCCTAATTTTGAGTATGGCGTAGACCCATAGTGCGGTCGTTAGGAGGGCTAGGGCTGCGAGGAGCTGGTTTGTACCAGCGAAGGCGGGCCATACCACGTTGTATGCCGCTACTGTCTTCTCTCCTATCTGTACTGTCGGGTAGGCCATGGCGGCGCCAAAGAATACTGCTAGGAAGGTTGCGACAAACCTGTTCGTGAGAACCTTGTAAAGGCCTGGGTTGCTGGGCTGGAGCCAGTCGAACATCTCCTGCCAGGCGAACCTTGCAAGCCTCGTCGCAGTGTCTAGTGTTGTTAGGATGAATGTTGCTAGGGCTATTGCGGCGAAGAGCTTGGTTACCTTGAAAGCCGTGGTGAAGTCGGCTCCAAGCCTGGCGAGAGCCTTGCCAGCCATGTAACCGTAGCCCACGGTAAACCTGGTTACCTTGTCTAGCTCTAGTATGTTCTGCTTGAACACTCCCATCTGCACAAGCTCTGGAGCGCTCCAGGCCAGGCTTATCGGCATTATGACTGCGAGGCTCGATACGGCACCCTCAGTCAACATGCCGCCATAGCCTATTAGGAGGGCGTCGAGCTCGTTGCTAAGCTGCTTGCTCGTGGTACCGCTACCCACCACGCTGTGGAAGCCGCTCAGGGCGCCGCAGGCTATGATCAATGGTATGGCGGGCCAGAATGGGGTGGGCTTCCCGCCTATAATGTTGGGGGAGAACGACGTGTAGGCGGGTCCCGTGAACTTTAGGTCGGCAACTAGTAGTGCGCTTACCCCGGCTAGGGCGACGAAGAACCATAGGAGGTAGGCGTTGAGGTAGTCTCTAGGCTGTAGCAGGTACCATACCGGCAGCGTGGCCGCTATAAAGGCGTAGGCCGATAGTATGATTACCCACTTGTGGTAGGTTGGCCAGAAGAGCTTCGCGGTCTCCTCTACTCCAGGGGCGTAGCCTAGTATGAAGGGCACCTTGTAGGCGTAGTAGAAGCCGAGTATCACGAGTATTATTGCGATCACTGTGGAGGCTCTTACCCCTAGGCCGACCCTGTAGATTAGTATGCCTAGGAGTAGGGCTATGGGCATGTAGATTATCGCCTTGGTGGCGGCGCTCGGGTTCTTAGTGTAGACTATGCTTGCAACGCTGACGAACGCCGCGACGACTAGGATTAGGGCGGCGTACACGTAGACTAGGAATATGTACTTGGCCTTCCTACCCATGACGTTCTCGCTTATACTCATGACGCTCAGGCCGCCGTAGCGGACGCTGGCCATTATAGACAGGTAGTCGTGCACCGCCCCTATGAAGACGTTTCCGAAGAGCACCCAGATGAGGGGGAGGAGCCAGCCGTAGGCCATGGCTATCGCGGGGCCAACTATGGGTCCCGCACCCGCTATGCTGGCGAAGTGATGGCCGTAGAGAACATACTTGTTGGCTGGAACATAGTCTACACCGTCGAACTTCGTGAAGGCTGGAGTGGGCCTATTAGGGTCGGCCCTCACAATCCTATCCTGCAGGAGCCTCTTACCGTAGAAGAAGTATGCGATACCATAGATTATGGCTACTATCAGCAGGATCTCTACAGCATACACGGCCATGCAGCTCACCTCTTAAGCCTCTGCTTGATAGATACGGGGGTCTCGCCAGCCCACAGCGCGGGGCCTATGAGCATCGAGAACCAGCCTATGAGCGCCAGCCAAGCGTCTCTACTCATCGTGCCCGGCTCGCCGATCGTCCCCTTAGTAGCGCCGGCGTAGAAGACGTAGAGTAGCAGCACGACGCCCAGGATAGTTAAAATGGCCCCAAGGGCCCTGACCGCCTGGTTCACGATACGCCCACCTGGCTATATTTGATCCTATGTAATTATAAGCCCACCTGCTCAATTTTAAAATTTATGGACTCCAACATATACTGTGGGGAGGGGTGCGGGCGCTGGACACGTCGAGCCTTGCCGCCAACGCTGTGATACTAGTGGCTATCGCTAGTATGCCGGCGGTGCTCTGGTTCTTCTACTTCCGGAGGGTTATGATTAGGAAGCAGTCTAGCCTAGCATGGCTTTTGGAGTCTATCCTCCGCCCCGCCGATAAGACCTACCAGCTTCTAGGCTACCTTGTCGGTTTTAGGGCCGAGTATATTGTTAGGGACCCTAGGGTTTCCAGGGTTACAGCCGTCTACACCACGCCCCCGTACCACGTGTTCTTCTACCTGCCTGTAATCACTCTGCTGGGGAAGCGGGAGAAGCTCGACCTCACCGCATGGCTTAGAGGGGAGTCTAGGATCCGGGGAGAGGCGCATATAGTGGATGAGAGTGTTCCAAGCGTTAGGATCGCGGCCCGCCGAGATCTTGTCGGAGACTATTCCCAGTCCGAGGTCCCGGTTGGGGGTA
>CAYRZG010000100.1:0-870 GCA_964428695.1 uncultured Desulfurococcales archaeon | reverse complement strand
AGGACCCTGAGAGCCTACTATAGGGGTGGCGCCCTCGACGCGGCCAGGAGGATACTGTCGAGGCTACAGGCGGTGGGTGTGAGGGTTTTCCGTGTTAGCGTGGACGGGAGTAGGAGGGCTATACTTGTGAGCTTTGAGCCCTCCTCTCCGGAGGCTGTAGAGGAGGCGTTGAAGGCGCTCTTCGAGGCCGCGGGGTCCAGGCTTGCCTCTGGGAGAAGGTAGGGTAGCATACCAGGCTATGGTGATATACTCGGCGATTGCGAGGATAGCGATGCTGGGGGAGCCTCCCAGCAGGGATTGCAAGCCCGTCGAGCCCGGCAGGGTCCCCCTGCTAGTATACCTTGCTAGGCGTGGCGAGGCCGACAAGGCCGAGGTGGCCTGGAGGGTCTCCTGCACGCTAGCATACCTTGCCAGGGGCGTGGCCGACGCTAGCAGGGCTGGCCTCTCCCTCGAGGGTCCCGGGAGGCCGGATGGCCTCTACAGCCTAGTCGAGGCATTCTCCAGGCTAGAGGCGAGCCCCGGCCCCGAGGAGCTTAGGAGGGCAGTCGGCATAGTCGCCAGGGAGCTGGCCTCCCCCTGCAGTCCAGACCCTCGCCTGGAGGAGGCTGTTAGGAGGGAGGAGTCGAGGCTCCACATGTTCGGAGGCGTGCTCGGAGCCCTCCTAGCCCTAGTGTTCCTAGCCGGGCTCCTAGCCAACCCGATGGTTGCCGTGGCGTCGCTCGCGGCCCTCATAGCCGTCTGGGCCGGGATAGTGAGGCTGGGAAGGAGGTTCCACAGGCTCGTAGTCGAGGCGGCTTGGAGGAAGTGTAGCCTAGACCCAGAGTCTATCCTCGAGGCAGTGTCCGGGCCGAGGCTACCGTCGCCAATGGA
>CAYRZG010000099.1:0-5427 GCA_964428695.1 uncultured Desulfurococcales archaeon | reverse complement strand
GCCGCATACGCGGCGGCCGCCTTGGGGGCACTTCTAGACTCTGTGGGCCTCGCAGGCATCGCGGCGGTTATTGTAGCATACTCCATACTCCTCCTGGGCAGGGAGGACTCGTCCCGGTGGATGTCACCAATGGTCTCGTGGATGGTGGGGCTTGGCTTGGCCGCTAGCCTGTCGAACCCCCAGCCCCTCCCGTTGCTGGGCGGCGCAGTCTCGGGGGCTGGACTTGCCCTCACCCTATACACGCTCGACTATAGGAGGCTCAGCGTTGAGGGGGTAGAGCTGGTCGAATTCACAAGAAGGCTCTGCGACGACCTCTCACGAATGGCCCCCGCCGCCTCAACGGTGTACCCTGGAGCGAGGGTCGACGCCGGCGAGTGCACCAGGCTGCTATTGGACTCGCCCTCCTAACCCCCAGGGTTTAGGCCGTGGGATTTGGGGTTTCCATGTTCAACCCGGCCCTCCCTAGAAGTGTTACCCCGGGGGCCCGCCGTTGAGCGTTGGAGCCATGGAGTCTACCATACGCACTGCCGTGAGGATGCTTGAGAGGGCTAGGAGTCTCCGGGAGAGGGGGAGGCTCGGCGAGGCTCGCAGGCTAGCAATGCGAGCCCGGGGCCTGCTGGAGGCTGTGTTGGCGAGCAGGACCGCCTCTCCCGCCGAGAAGATGGTGGCCAAGGCGTACCTTGGCCTCGCCGACGACCTGCTTGCCGAGCCCGGCAGGCCTGTGGCTGAGAGTGACGGCGGGGTCCCGGGCGACTCTGGGCTCGAAGCCTACATTGAGAGGGCTAGGAGCTTCATCTCCCGGGCGAGCGTTTCGTGGGATGATATAGTCGGCTTGGAGGGTGTGAAGGAGAGGCTTGTCGAGGCACTCTACTTCTCGATAGGCGTGGTCGACGGTGGAGTGGAGCTGGAGGTGCCGAGGAGGTTCCTCCTCTACGGCCCCCCGGGGACTGGGAAGACGCTCCTAGCCGCCGCGGCCAGCGCCACGCTGGGGGCAACCTTCATAGACGTGCCCGTCTCCGGGATACTCTCGAAGTACGTGGGCGACTCGCCTAAGATGGTTTCGGCCGTCTTCCGCCTCGCCGAGGCGGAGGCCCCCAGCGTAGTGTTCTTCGACGAGGTGGACGCACTCGCAGTCTCGAGGGACTCGGAGAGGCAGCCTGCGACAGGCCTAGTGCAGGCCCTGCTCCAGGAGCTCGACGGGGTGAGGGGGAAGGGTCCCGGCTCGCCCCCAGTCATAGTGATAGCGGCGACCAACAAGCCCTGGCTCCTAGACGAGGCTTTCCGGAGGAGGTTCGACCTCCTCATCTACGTCCCTCCGCCGGGCAGGAGGGAGAGGGCGGAGATTATACGAGTCCACACCGTCAAGCGTGGCATACCGCTGGCTGAAGATGTTGACCTAGAATGGCTCGCAGACGCTACTGAGGGCTACACGGGAAGCGACCTCCGCAGGCTCGTAGCAGAGGCGGTCAGGCTCATGCTGGTAAGGGCGAACCCGCAGGCCCGGGACCCGGCCAGCCTAGGCAAGGGGAGGCCCAGGATAAGGGTGGAGCCCCTCACCATGGAGGACTTCCGGCGGGCCCTCCAGGTGGTCAAACCCAGCATCTCGCGGGAGGTGTTGAAGGCGTATGAGTGGTTCCGCTCCAAATACGGGGGGTAGGCTCCGCCTAGTCCTAGACTGTAGCATGAGCGTCGAGAGGGGAGGCCTAGTCCAGGCAGCCGCGGCGCTTGAGGCGGCCGAGAGGATAGCGCCTGTAGAGGTCTACGCCTTCCCAGCGTGGAGCGGCGACAACATCATCTACAGGCTCGGCCCCGCCAGGCCAGGAGTAGTGGAGGAGGCCTGCAGGAGGGCCGACCACAGGCTCGGCACCCCCCTGGCTAGAGTCGTGTACGAGGCCGCCCACAGGGTCTACAGGCCCGGCGACAGGTATCGCACCATCATAGTAACTGACGGCGAGTGCACAGGCTGCGGCCGCTGGCTTGAGAGGCTGGCATGGGAGAAGAGCTGGGTCTGGAGGATCCTCCTAGTCCTCTCCAGGCCCCCCGAGTGGCTGGAGACGTCAAAGTATAGGAGGGAGAGCCTCAGGCTACTCTCACTGCTAGAGGAGGCCTCAGCCCCATGGCCCCCGCCCATAGTAGGCTTCGACGAGCTCGCCCAGATGGAGCCTGGGGACCCGAGGCTCCGCCCGGGCCTCCCCGCTAACCCCGCCGCCTCCAGGGCTTGGAAGACTGGTTTCCCCTAGATACCTCGGCCACGTATTCTAACAGCGTGGAGGTGCCTGGGAGTGTCTAGTGTAGGGAGGCTCCGGGCCCTGCTGGAGAGGTACCTGGAGCTTAGGAGGCGCCTCATACTCGAGGAGCGGAGGGTCCCGCCAACAGTGGAGTCAGCAAACAGGATGGTAGCCAAGTCTCTTGCCAGGGCGGTGGCAGGAGACGTGGACAACGCCGTCTCCGGGCTTGAGACGGCGATCAGCCTGCTCGAGAAGAGCTACTCTAGGGAGGTGACAGGCTAGTGGCCGGTCTAGAGTCCAGGATAGAGGAGAGGATAGACAAGTACCTGCGCGTGTCCAACAGGGTGCTACTCTACAGCCTAGACGCCCACGCCTTCCAGGTGGAGCAGGCCGACAAGATGCTAGTAGCCGCGATAGAGGCGGCCGTGAAGGCTAGGACCCGGAGGCTGTTCCGGGCCAGCGTCGAGGCCGCGGTTAGGAAGGCGGAGGCGGGCCTAAAGGAGGCGGAGGGGATGCTAGAAGACGCCTACTCTGCGAGCGCGGCGAGGCTAGTAGACATACTCCAGGGGTTCGCCAGGAAGCTGGCAGTGATAATCTCGAGGCTAGAGCAGGTCGCCGGCAGGCTACACGCCATGGCGGCCAGCAAGGACAGGGAGGGAATAGCACTCATGAGGGACGGGAGGGTGAGGGAGGCCCAGAAGGTGGCAGCCCACAAGGTTGCGATAATGAAGCAGGCCTCCGGCCTAGAGGAGAGGATAGCCAAGCTTAGAAGCCTCCAGTTCAAGGTGGAGCAGCTGGTGGTGAAGCTGACAAAGGAGCTACCAATCTACATCCAGCTCGCACGGGAGATGGAGGCCCTTAGGGGCTACGAGCACGAGCAGCTACTCGAGCAAATAAGGACTGTGAAGGCATGGGTCGGGGACGTGACTGGCAAGATAGACGAGCTGACCACGGCGATAGACGAGGTAGTCAACATTCCAGACGACATGGTGGAAGATGAGAACGTCAAGAACATACTGAGCGACTGGGCCGAGATCATAAGGAGGGAGGCCGAGACGTTCCGGGCGGAGCTGGAGAAGCTGGGGGAGAAGGTGGAGGAGAGAGAATAGCCCCAGCATAGGATGGCGGCCATCCCGGGGTGGAATGTGGCGCTGGAAGGCAGAGGCACCTGCGGGACCCCGCTACGCTACGACCACCTACTGCTCGAAACCATACCGCCGGCTGCGGGCGACACCTGCACCCTGGTGCGGAGGCTCACCATGCCCCCCTCCCGCCTCTACATTCGAGTCAACACCCTGAAGGTCGACCCTGGAGAGTATTTGGACAGGCTGAGGGAGGCTGGCCTCCAGTTCGAGAGGGACGAGGAGATACCCGAGGCCCTATGGGCCCCTGTCGAGGGGCCCCTCTCCTTCCCCCTTTTCGAGAAGAGGGTTGTCGCCGACAAGAGGGCGGCGGAGAGCGTGCTCCTCGGAAGCGACCTCTACGCCCCAGGGGTCGTGGACGCTAAGGGCGTGGAGAGGGGCGACAGGGTAACAGTGGTCGCGCCCAACGGGGTCCCTGTGGGGAGCGGTGTCGCCCTGGAATCCTGGTCTAGGATAGCCCCCCTGGTGAGGGAGGCTAGGAGGCGGCGGGCAAGGCTAAGGCTAGGCGTGTTCGTCCGGCTCGACTGGCCGAAGTATAGGGCTCCACGGGTCTCCAGCCTCCCCGGGTTCGCGGAGGGCCTTGTCTACGGCCAGAGCCTCCCGAGCATGTACGTTGCACGCCTCCTAGACCCCCAGCCAGGCGAGGTCATAGTAGACCTAACAGCAGCCCCGGGAGGCAAGGTGGGCCACGCCGCCCAGCTGGCTGGCCCCAGGGCTAGGATCATAGCCGTGGACAGGCCCAGCAAGGTTCCAAGGCTCCGCGAGACGCTGGAGAGGCTAGGGCTAACCTGGGTTGAAGTGGTAGGCGGAGACTCTAGGCTCGCCCACAGGCTCCTCCCCGGGCTTGAGGGGCGGGTTGACAAGGTCATACTAGACCCTCCATGCACTAACCTGGGAGTCATACCCAAGGTTGAAGACCATAAGACGCACAGGGACGCGAGGGACCTGGCAAGGTACCAGTTCCAGCTGGCCAGGGCCGCAGCCCGCCTGCTCAGGCCGGGAGGCCTCCTCTCATACAGCGTGTGCACCCTTACAAGCACCGAGGCCGAAGCGCAGACGGCTAGAATGGTGGAGGAGCTGGGACTCGAGCCCGTCGAGCCACCCCCGTGGGTTCGACGGCCGACGAGGACAGGGTTCGGCATCCGCTTCAGCCCTGCAATCCACGGCCTCACAGGCTTCTACATTGCACTACTGAGGAAGCCACACTAGCCAAACTATATATATGGATAGGGGTGGAGTGTTAGACGAGAGACGAACCGGGAAACCATGAGGTGGCAGGGGTTGAGGGCTAGAAACACGAGCATAGCATCCCTCGCCGCCGCAATGGTGACGCTGGCGATGCTCGCAGCATACTCGCTGGTAGAGGCGAACCCTTCGGCCTCGAAAATATTCTACCTGGGAGCCGCCGCAGCCCTACTCCTAACAGGAGTATTCACCGGCCTAAGGGGATGCTAGGGTAGCAGGCCGCTCGGTGCCATCCTCTCACAGCACCACCCCCGGCTGGGGGCTACTGCTAACAGCTCACCCACTCCTCACCGCGGCCGCGGGAAAGAATGGTGTGGGGCCGGGTTTAAGCTTGCCCTATGCTCCCCTCTTCTCCTTCACCTTCTCGAGGAACTCGTCCACCGGAATGATGCGGAAGGTTGCCGTGTGTATGGTGCCCCTCATGTTTAGGTTTACGAGCGCCGCCAGCAGGGTCCCCTCGTCGGGGGCTTCTACTATGTTTAGAAAGTCCCACTCGCCTAGCATCACGAACTGGTGTAGCACCTTCACGCCCATTTCTTCGAGCTCCTTGTTTACCTCCTTCACCCTCTCCGGCTTCGAGAATATTGTCTCAGCACCCTTGTCTGTGAGCTTGGAGAATACTACAAACATGGGCATGGCTGGGACCCGTGTATAATAGTGGGTTTCCGGTGGGATTTAAGGGTTTCCCGCCGGGGCTATGTGTCTAGCACCTTTACCGCCAGGGTTTCGGGCTCGGCCGCCTTGGGTATCTCGTGTACGGGCGGCTTCGCGTGTGCAACGTGCTTGGCCTCCACCTTGGCTCCGCTGGCCAG
>CAYRZG010000098.1:0-5433 GCA_964428695.1 uncultured Desulfurococcales archaeon | reverse complement strand
GGGCGGATTCTACGAGTCTCCGGGAAACCCTGCAGAAGGCGAGCCCCGAGTGGGGTGCTAGGAGCCACTTCTTGCTCGAGGCGCAGAATGCGTCGGCCTCGAGGAGAGCATCGGCTGGCAACGCCCCCAGGTGTTGGATCGCGTCCACTACGAGGTAGGCGCCCCTCCTCCTAGCCTTCCCTGCTAGCCTCGCAACGTCGAGCCTCCTCCCGGTAACCCAGAAGACGCTGCTAGCGACAAGCACGTCGGCTCCACCGTCTAGAGCCTCCTCCAGCGCCTCCTCCGGCTCCCCACGGGCAATGATGACTCTGCATCCTACGCTACCGCAATACGTGCGTAGAGCGTAGACTACGCCCGGGAACTCGTGCTCGGTGACAGCAATCGTCCCCCCACCAGCGGCGGCGACTGCGATGCGGGCTATCATGTGGGTTGTACTCTCACCCCAGGCTACCTCACCCTGCGGTATACCATAGAGCATCTCCAGCAAAGCCTCTATCTGGCGGAGGCTCTCAACAATACCAGACTCTACGCCTAGAGGATCCTCGGAGAACACCATAAGCCTCTGCACCAGAGCATCCCTAGCAGGCCTCGGCACGAGCCCTACAGCGGCAGTGTTAAGGTACACACGGTACCTGCCCAGGCCCGGGAAGTCGCCCCTAACATAGCTCGACAGCAACCCCCACACGCACCATGCGGCCTAGGGGTTGGAGGGAATAATATGGTGGGCGGGGTAAAGCCTAAAAGAAGGTTTCAAACAGATAGAATATCCGGTGCCCCAGCCTTTGACAGCGAATAGCCAATCGAGCGGCTCACACCTCCTACTAGCAGCCGCCCTAACCCCGGTACACGCGGGCGCAGGTAGGAGCCCCGGAGTCGTAGACCTACCCGTAGTTAGGGACCCCCTAGGATACCCCTTCATAAGGGGCACTATGATTAAGGGTGCGCTCAAAACAGCACTGCTAAGCAAGAATGATTGTATAAGTGGTAATAGTGGAAAGGAGAAGTGTAAGCAAGTCCTGTGCGCCCTAGGCCCCGAAAAGGGCGAGTCGACAAAGGGAGCATCCAAATACTCTATCCTAGACCTCTACCCCCTCATAATCCCGGCTCCTGCCGGCGTGCTCGAGGGTGGCATCGCGCTCGGCGGGATAGTATACGTTACAACACCAGCCCTAATAGCGCGAGCCGCTAGCATAGCCGAGTTCAACGTAGACGGGTTGCGCGTCGAGAAGCCTACACTCTACCATGGCAGGGCGACAGGCACGGCCACACTGCTCGTGGCATCAAGGGTAGTAGGGGTCAGCCTAGCCTCCTCTAGCAGCCTACCCAACGGGCTAGCGGAACTCCTCTCCAAGGCCGTGGAGGAAGGCCTACATCCACTCTACAAGGTCTACAATCCCGCTTCAAACCTCCTAGTAGTGCCAGACGACACGGGCCGAGTGCTAATAGATAGCCTCCTCTACAGAGTGACCAGGGTTAGGCTTGACAGGGTAACCAAAACCGTTGAGGGAGGAGCCCTATGGACAGAGGAGTACCTGCCCTGGGCAACCCTCCTGGTAGGCAAGATCGTAGACACCGGCTTCCGCAATGAGTACTGCAGTCAGGCAGACGTAGACATAAAGGAGTTCCTAGACAATAATGGCCTCAATAGCATTGTTGTTGGTGGGAAGGAGAGCGTCGGAGCAGGACTCCTCAAACTCAAGCTAATATAGCGGGGTGGTAAGAGTGTTAGACCCGAGGATTCTGGCGACCAACCACGCTATAATAGTATACTCTACGCTGGAGGCGATCAGGGATAGGAACCTCTGCGTTAAACAGGAAGCTACCGCCGGGAAGGAGGAAAAGAAGAAAGAGTATGGTAAGGGCCTAAGGTCTAGGGCAAGGGAGGCCCCCTCACTCATGGCCCAATCCGGGATAGCGGGCCTTCTAACATTCTACGCCTCAAAGGCGGGAGCCGACAAGTTCACAAAACTAGCAGAATACATACGCGTGGTCTCCAGCAACGCCAGGAAGATGGAGGACTTCAAGAATAACGTTCTCAAGAATGTCGAGGTTTTCAAAAACTACCTGTGCGAGGAGTTGAAGCCCGGAGAGGCTAGGGGATACGGTCTAATGCTCGCGCTTATCGCCTACGCCCTAAAAGAATACGGATTATGGAAGGATAGCCTAGACTTCGTGGGCCTCGCGCAAACCTCCAGGGAGATGCTCGAGAACCCCGCGATAGACCAGGCAGCGCAGGCCCTGCTCTTGGAGTACCTCCTCCACTTCAAGAGGATGGTAGAGGCGATAATAACACTGTAGGCGGGGTGGTAGACCATGGCGGATCTCGCCGGGGCGGTGTTGGCGAGGATTTACAGGGAGTACATTCGGGAAGCGATAGAAGTTGTCAGAGAGAATAGGATTGAGAAGGAGAAGGCGAGGCTGAGGAGGAAGGTCGTAAGCGGCATTCTCGGCAGAGACATGCAGGAGGCTCTCCGCGAGAGTGTTAGGGTGGCGAAGAGTATTGTTGAGGAGGTCCGGAGCGCCTACGCTAGGATAGGCTACAGGACTGTAACAATCGACTTCGCCCTCAAATCTAGGGGCCTAGTGGGTACTAGCAGCGGGATCCTACACACTATATTCGAGGTAGGCCTCGAAATAGACCCGATACTAGGCCTCCCATACTACCCGGCTAGCACACTCAAGGGGGCCGCCAGGGCCGCATGTACACTAACACTCTCGGGTGGCCAAGAAGGTGATATAAAGGAGGACTATTCCAGGGCGTGTGACCTCCTCTTCGGCCGTGCTGGAGGCTTCGGCGTTGGCCACGCCTCCCTAATAGTCTACTCTGACGCATACCCGGTGGGATGCCTTGGCGGACCATGCACCATCTACATGGGAGACGTGATCACACCCCACTACTACAAAGGCGGAGAGACTGTGGAAGCAGAATATGAGGCCACGCCGAACCCGGTAGTACACCTCTCAATAGCCGATGGCACAGTCTTCTCCACGGTAGTAGCTTCGAGAGAAGCAATAGACACCCGGGAGGCCGAGGAGGCAAGAGAGAAGATACAGGAGTGGATAGCCAGGAATAGGGGCAGGCAGGAGGCGGGCGTGCTGGAAAACGCCCTCAACGCCAGCCGGGAGCACGGGCTTGCCCTAGTAGGCGCAGTATTCCTGGTATCAGCCATATCCTCGGGCCTCGCCGCAAGAAGCGGCAAGGGTTACAACATAGGCGCACCCATACCCCCAGAGCACGTGGAGAAGGCCCACGAAGCCTTCCTAGCCGAAGTTAGAGTAGTCAGGGTAACCACAGTGTAAACACTGGGCCGGGGGTGAGATCATGGTTGAACTCAGTGAGGTCCTCGCAATAATATGGCACGACCCACCATGGAAGCCCTGGGGCATAAAGGGAGACAGGGTCAGCGGATGCGGAGACGGTAGAATCCACGATTGCATAGCAGGCGCAATCATGAGGAAGGCAAGCCGCCCTGAAACACTAGCAGACGACGACGGGGAAAAGAAGGCCCTCAAAGCTGTAAGCGGCAAATCACCCTTGGACATAGTCACGGAGAAAGCAAAGGCGCTGGGAATAGAAGAATGCCTACAAAAACATAAGGAGAATTGTCCTAGGAGCCACGAGATCCAGGCGGCTCTCATACCCGCAACAATAGCGGTAATGGCAGAAGCCGAGGAAGACAACGTTCTAAAGACGATAATGGTCGACGTAATCGAAAAAATCCTATCGATATATAAAAGAAATAGGATCCATAGGGCCGATGTGCTAGCCTCCACCCTTGACAGGCACGCAATGCTAGACATTATCCAGGAGATTTCAAAGCAGGGGAAGGAGTCCGGCACCGTATGGGATAAAAGGCTGGTAATTGTAAACCCCTTCGACCCCAAGATAGCAATACCCCTACCAGAACGTATTCACGTGGACAAGATCGCCGAGTTCATACTAACCTACGCCATCTGGTTCCACAGAATATGGAGGGCGGCAAGACAAGCTAATTTAAATGATAACGAGAAGATTAACCTCATAGTAGGCCTAGCCTCCCTAATAATAGAGCCGCTCTGGTATAAGGTTGCCGGCGAGCAGTACATACCGCCAGCCGAAACCAGGGTCCCAACACACACCGTGTTCGACCATATACACGCTGCCCTCGCAGCCTATAACTGGGCCTCCAAGAAGACAGGAGAACCGGAGGGCTGCCTAGTACTAGTAGACCTGAAGGGCATACAGTCCTGGATATCCGAGTCGCGACAGCTACGAGACCTATGGGCATCCAGCTGGCTGGCAAGCCTACTAGCATGGAAAGCGGTAGAACCACTCGTATGGAAGTATGGAGCCGGAATCCTAATCTCACCCCCGGCCAGACTACACCCATTCCTAGCAGCGAGCCTCCTCAACCGCATAGACAAGCAGACTATAGGCGAAGACAAGTGGAGAGAGCTAGCCCACATGCTCGGACTCAAATACGAATACCCACTAGACCCGACAGTACCCGCAACCTACACGATAGCACTACCCCCCGACGCGTGTAAGGAAAACCTAGAAGAAAAGATAGGGGAAAACATAGCAGAAGCCTGGAAGCAAATATCGGAGACAGTAGGCAAAATACTGGCGGGAGAAGCTGTTGACCTCAATTATTTAGGACAGGGTCTACTCGTAGACGAGCAGTATGTTGAAAAGGTATTCGAGAACCTAGAGCCACCACTAGCCTACGAGGTTCGAACAATAGACATTAAGGATGCTTACAATGACGTTGCCAGGATAATAGGTGAGGAGTGCAGTAATGAAGGGAAGACCTCCGTATCATGTGAAGAGGCGAAGAAGCTGGGGGCGCGCCTCCTCTACTTCCAGCACGCTCTAAGAATGCTCCACCATAGAAGGGGTTACTTGGTGAAGGTGGCAGGCAGGCGGATCGGGCCCGGCTACGCTGAATACGCCCGGCTAGCCTGGGAGGCTGCTCGCCCGAAGCAGTATCTTGGAGGAGTACCAAGATGTACGGTTTGCGGCAAGGCGCCCGCAATAATAGACGGTAAGAAAGCCAAAGAAACAGGAGGTAACCTCAAAGATAGCCATATACTGAAATATGTAAGGGACGACAGGCTATGCCCATACTGTCTAGTGAAGAGATTGATCGGCACAAGAAAGCTACTATATTTAATCTCCAGCAAGCTAGGTATTACGGAACTAAGTAAGGCTGTTAATAGAAGACTCGGCTTCTACACTATAGACCTATATACGTCTAGGGTTAGGCTGAAGGCGTATAAGATAAAGGATTTGTCGAGCAAGGTATTCCACGCGCCTAATCCGAGCCAGGATCTAATAGTCTTCGTACGTTCTCGTCCGGATATTAGCGAGATACCTAAGATTTCCGGCAGCCTATCAGTTCATCAGGCTATAGGGGCATACTTATCCCTGGCAATTGAGGTTAGCATTGATGA
>CAYRZG010000097.1:0-5486 GCA_964428695.1 uncultured Desulfurococcales archaeon | reverse complement strand
CAGTCTACCCTCGCCTCCCGGCGGCCTTCGATAGTATCTCCTGGTACTCCTCGTACCCTAAAACCTGCTCCTGCTCCCTCTCGATCTTCCTTAGGAGCCCCCTGGCGCCCCTGGCTAGGAAGTCCGCCAGCTCCCCCGCCGCCTCGGGGGGCTTGGGCTTCCAGGGCAGGTTGCTCCTCCCTATGCTAGCCATTGCTAGGAGTACTGCACCGACTCCCTCCGGGCCCAGCCCTGCCAGCCTCTCCGGGTCCCTGCCGCCCGCCCAGTAATAGTATCTGGCCACGGCGACGGCTAGGGCCCGTACTATAACATCCCTCTTCTTCCCCTCCAGTATCTCGCCCAGCCTGGGCCTCAGCCTCTCCCTGGCCTCCTCGACGCTCAGGCCCCTCAATGGTAGGCGGAGGGCGGGCTTTAGGAAGCTCTCCTCTAGCAGCGGCTCGGGGCTACCGTGTACTAGTAGTGTTGCTGAGGCGTAGGCGCTGTAGACTATGCTCCAGTAGAAGGCCTCGAAATCGTCAACGCTCCTATCCCAGCGGCCCTCCAGTATCTCAGCAGACTCAACGGCATCCACAGGATCCATGGCTAGGGGCTCCCCGCTGGGGTCGACTATTAGGGGGACGCTCCACGGGAAAACACCTCCAACGGGCATAGGCCTGTCCAGGACTACAAGGTCTACCTTGTCGAGGAGCCCCCTCTCGGCGAGGCCGAGTACTACCTCCCTACTGCTAGGGCAGGAGGGGTGTAGTATGATCCTATACCTCCCCGCCACCATGGCCACCGCGTGGCCGGCTTGTAGGCGGGATTTAATAGTGGATGCTAGAGTAGCCTCGCCACACGCTCTGCGGTCTCTGCTGCTAGCTTCTCTACTCCAACGCCTGGTGGGGGAGCTATGCCTGCCATTACGCGCTCAAGGTGGCTGGGGCTGGGGTACCCGTCTACCGCGGCCCACAGCTCGTAGTTGGGGCGGCCCACCATTATGAAGGCCTGGGCTAGGAGGCCGAGCCTACTCCTGCGGAGGGCTATGCCCGCGAACCTCCTCCCGTCCCCGACTACCAGGTCTGAGGGGCTAGTGTAGGCGAGGCATATGCTCGTAGGGTATGGTGTCAGCCTAACCCTCCACGGCGTGGCCCTCGCCCACGCCTCCACCCCCATGCCGGCTAGGGCCTCTACTATCGCCTCTCCCAGCGTGTAGGCGGCCCTGTCCACGGGCTCCTCGGCCAGGGGGTGGCCAGCTGGTATGGCGGCGTGGAGCGTGAAGCTGGAGGCCTCGTGCACTATGGTGAGGCCGCCTGTGGGCCTCCGTGCAAGCTCCAGGCCTAGAGCCTCAAGCCTGCGAGGGTCTAGGGGGCCCCGGGCCTCCTGCCTCCTCCCAATACTCGCCGCCGGGGGCCTCCACAGGCCCGCCCTCACGATAACGGTCCTGTCCCTGTAGGCCTCCTCTAGCATTTCGAGGTCTACACTCATCTGGACGCCGCCGGGGGCTGTTAGGAGGGGCTTCACCCTCGCCTGCATGGGCCCCGTGCCTCCACGGCGCGCTTGTAGGCCTCCCACGCCCTGTAGCTGGTTCTGGCGAGAGGGTGGGCTACAACGCTCCTAAACCCTAGCCTGTAGGCCTCCTCCTCAAGCCTCCTAAACTCCCCCAGCGTATAGTGTTTGGCCACGGGAAGCTGCCTCGGGCTGGGGCGCAGGTACTGGCTGAGAACCAGTATGTCCACGTCCACCTCCCGCAGGTCCCTCATAGCCTGTATAACCTCGTCCCACTCCTCCCCCAAGCCTAGAAGTATGCTCGACTTGGTCAAAACGCATGGGTCGGCCTGCTTGGCGGCCCACAGCACGTTGAGGCTCTGCCTGTACCCAGCCCTGGGATCCCTAACCTTGGGAGTGAGCCTCTCAACAGTCTCAATATTATGGGCGTACACGTCAACGCCAGACTCTACGACCAGCCTAACAAGCCTCTCGTCCCCGCGGAAGTCCGGGGTGAGAACCTCGACCAGGACTCCGGGGACCCGGCGCTTGACAGCCCTCACAGTGGCGGCGAAATGGGAGGCACCGCCATCGGGCAGGTCGTCCCGGGTAACGCTTGTTATCGTAACATACCTTAAGCCCAGCCTCTCCACGGCCTCGGCAACCCTAAACGGCTCTCCAGGATCCGGCGGTGCGGGGACGCCCCTCTTCACATAGCAGAACCTGCACCCACGGGTACACGTGTCACCCAGTATCATGAAGGTCGCCGTGCCGGAACCCCAGCACTCTCCAATGTTGGGGCACAGGCTCTCCTCACACACAGTGTGGAGGCCTAGACCCCTAACAATCTCCGATACCCTCCTATGGCCCTCGGCAAGCCTCACACGAATACGGGCCTTCAACCCTCGACAGCCTCCACCTCAATCAGCGGGTCCCCAGGGCCAACCTCGTCCCCGACCCCAGCATATACCATGACAACCCTCCCTGAAACCGGAGACTCAACCTCGAGAATAGCCTTCTCAATCTCAACCTCAGCCACAACCTGCCCCCGGCTCACCAGGTCGCCGGCCTGCACGTGTAGAGCGGCAACCCTGCCACGCCAATCCCTCCTACTAGGCCAGAGATCCTCCGGGACCCTCACCAAAACTGTCCCAGCCAACCAACACACCCTGCACTATAACCTTCGAGAGGCTGGGTTAAAGGTTCAGGGTATACTGCCAGGCTGTACCCAACTCGATTGTAGAGGCTACTATCATAGCCACATGACCTTAGCCCGGGCGCCTGCTATCCAGGCAGCGTCATGACGCCTCTAGCGATTGCGGCCTTCGCCTGCCTCGTGTCGAAGGTTGCTAGCTTTGCGCCCATACTTCTAGCTAGCTCAATGTATAGCGAGTCGTAGACCGTTAAGCCAGTTTCAAGTGCTAGGCGGAAGGCGTCCTCGGCAACAGTTGCCGAGTTGTGAACCTCTAGCAACATCCATATTCTTATAAGGTCTTTCATGCTGCCTACGGCCTTCGCCTCGTCTAGATCGCGGATTCTAGACGCGTGTTTCCATATTGCGTTTAGGGCTTCAGCCAGTGCTATGTCGAGCGTGGATAGTATCTCATTCTGCCGGATCCAGTGTTTCGCAAGGTTGCGGGCCTCTCTCGAGCCCTCCTCTTCGAGGACTAGTTTCACTAGGAAAGAGGCGTCTAGTACTATCAATGCTTCTCCCTCTCCTCCCTGATAATGGTCGTGGTGTCTATCCTTGTCGTCCTCTCCTTAGCCCTGTCCTCTATCTCGTCGAGTAGTTCTAATAGCTCTAGTGATCGAACACGTGCCTCTAGGAACTTTCTTATCTCCTCTGCCCAGTCTATGTTGTATTTCCTCATTTTCTCCTTCAGCTTTCTCGGCACGCGGATGGATAGGATCTCAGACATTCTATCGCGCACCCTCGTATTACATGTTGTAATACGCCATGTTATATATGGTTTCAGAGGTGCTGGGAGTATGTCCCCTTGGATAGGTTTGGCCGGCTCTGCGGCGCTTGGCGTGTGCTAGGAGCCGTGTAGCCCAGCGGCTTTAAGATGGCCAGCGTGCAAGCGCGGTCTGGGGAAAGGTTGGGTGATATTGGACGTTTTATGGAGGCTTCTCCGGTCTCTGCCTCCCGGAGTAGCCTATAGGGTTGTCCACTCGACCCCGCCTTGGCTAGCCCGTCTTGTTGCCGGGTTTGAGCGTAGGCCTCCTAGTAGGTGGGAGCCTGTAGAGTTTGCCGGTGTTAGGCTTGAGAACCCTGTAGGGTTGGCGGCTGGGCTGGATAAGGATGGTAACCTAGCCTGGGTCTCATATGCTTTGGGCTTCGGCTTTACCGTTGTGGGTAGCGTGCTTCCCTACCCCTACCCTGGCGTGGCCGATAAGGTTCTAGCGAGGCTGCCCGACGGTGGGCTAGTTAACCGGCTCGGCCTCCCAAGTAAGGGAGCCCGCGTCGTGGCTGGAAGGCTTTCCAAGCATAGGCCGCCGTTGCCTGTGGCCGTCAATATTGCTGGACTTAAGCCGGGGGATTACCTGGAGGCCTACAGGATCCTGGCGCCCCTGGCGGACTGGGTTGAGGTTAACATTTCCTGCCCTAATACTGTCGAGCATTCGAGCTTCGAGGAGCCCGAGCAGGCCCGGAGGATTCTAAGGGGGCTCGTGGGCTTGGAGCCTAGAAGGCCTATACTGGTTAAAATCCCGAGGACATTGGACGACGACACGCTTAGGGCCTACGCCGACATTGTAGTCGAGGCGGGCGTTGACGGTATAGTTGCTGCTAACACGTTGAAAACCGTCTACAAGGGAAGACAGGCGGGCTTGAGCGGGCCCAGGCTCTACGAGTCCACGCTGGCGATTGTTTCAAGGCTCCGAGAATACCTGCCGGGCGGGAAGCATATTGTAGCGGTCGGGGGAGTGGACTCGCCCGGGAAGGTGGAGGCCCTCCTCGAGGCTGGAGCTTCTCTGGTGGAGGTGCTCACAGCCCTCCTAGCCCGGGGTCCCGGGAGGGTACGGTCCATAATAGCAGGCGGCAGGGGCAGGTAAGGTTTACTAAACCCCGAACCCACACTCTACACTCTGCCCGCTGTGGAGAGGCCGGAGGGGCCATGCTACTAGACAGCGACCCTAGCCATGCTGTCGAGGTTCTCAACTTCATTAGTAACCCCGACAACTTCCAGCTACTCCGACTGCTGGCGAAGAGGTGCTCCTACCCGAGAGAGCTTGCGAGGATCCTTGGCAAGAGCGAGTCCACAATATCACGCAGCCTCCGGAGGGCTGAGGAGCTGGGCCTAGTGTCTTCGAAGTGGACTAAGATAGACGCTGGGAAGAAGACTATATCCGCAAAGCTATACTGTGCTAACACTGGCAGGCTGGTAATAGACCTCCTCCAGGGGAGGCTCTCCGTAGAGCCCCCGCTCCACAGGCGGGGTGCTAGGAGGCAGGCCGGCCTCTGGGCGCCCCTAGGGAGGAAGGTCGAGCTTGGGAGGCTGAAGGCCGCGTCGGAGTATGCCAGGGTTATACTAGTATACGGCCCACCCAAGAGTGGTAAGACTCACCTCGTAAAGTATGCTGTGTCCGAGTATTTCTCCGACAGGCCCGTCATATACATTAACATCAGCCCGGGCGAGACGATGGCTACATTCAGCAGGATCCTGGCTATTAGGCTTGCAGAGCTTGGCTACGACCTGGACTTCGACGACTTCGACGCTCTAACCTATAGGGATGAGGTCGCCCGCGCCCTTGACGAGGCCCGAGCGGTAGTAGTGCTAGATGACCTTCACAACGCGTTCCGAGACTCTAGGCTCGCCAGGTTCATTAGGTGGCTTGCCGGCGAGGCCTACAGTAGAAGGTATACCCTCATCCTGGTGTCTAGGACTAGGCCGCCGGCCATTGGAGTGTGGCGTGATAAGACTCTCGAGATAAGCCTAGGCCCCGTGACGCCCAGGGTTTTCGCGGAGATTGCTAGACGGTACACTTCGATACCTGTTGAGGAGGAACACGCCGAGATGCTG
>CAYRZG010000096.1:0-5629 GCA_964428695.1 uncultured Desulfurococcales archaeon | reverse complement strand
CAGGTCGCTAGAATAGACTATGCTCCCATCGACGTAGACTACCCCTCCCCCTCTACGCTTGAGTCTCTCTACGATCCTCTTAACACTCCTCCTGGGACCCTCGTAGGCATCCCTCCTACTCCTAGCGGGCCGTCCAACCACAGGACCCGTTACGGCGGCTATCGTAACTGTGACCCCGACCTCCTCAAGCCTCCTTGCTATCTCTACTAGATCGTCGGCAAGCATGCTAGCCTCAACTCCTGGAACCTCCATGACAACCTCCTCGGTTCCCCGCTCCCAGTCCAAGCCGTAGACCACGACAGCACTCCACCTTCTAGCGAACTCTTCAACTAGCTCTGAGAGGAGGCCAGTCGCAGGGTTAGGCCTATATTTAGACCATCCCTTATCCACTATAATCTCTCCTAGCCTGTCAACGTCCACCACTATGATTGTGCCCCAGCCAAGAAGTGGGGGGCGATTCGGAGTGAGACTAGGATCTTCACCCGCCCCTCCTGGGCGTCTCAGGCTGCCCGCCTCCACACGCCGCCCCCGAAGAGAGACTGACTGGAAGAGGCGCCTAATCAATACTGAGGATTAAATATACGCCTAAGAGGGGGGTTTATATACCCTTAAAGGGGCCTTTTAAGTGCTGTGGGGGATGGCAAGGGTTGGACACAAGCCCAGGCACACAGGAGGCTTCTGGGGAAATTAAGTATGTCGGAGGCAGGAAGCCAGAGTCTAAGATCGAGAACATTGTAGCCACCGTAATTCTCGACCAGGAGCTAGACCTCAACCTAATAGAGACGAGGATACCCGACGTAGACTACAACCCCGACACGTTTCCAGGCCTAGTCTACAGGCTCAGGGAACCGAAGGTCACAGCACTAATCTTCAAGTCGGGCAAGATGGTGGTCACCGGGGCTAAGAGTATACAGGAGCTAGTGAGGGCTGTCAAGAAGATCCTTAGGAGCCTGAGGGACGCAGGTATAGAGATCCGGGGGAGGCCCCAGCTTCAGATCCAGAATATAGTGGCTAGCGCGAACCTCCACGTGATAATAGACTTGGAGAAGGCTGCATGGTTCCTCGAGAGGAGCATGTACGAGCCGGAGCAGTTCCCAGGCCTAATATACAGGATGGATGACCCAAAGGTTGTACTACTCATATTCAGTAGCGGCAAGATGGTGATAACCGGGGCCAAGAGGGAGGAGGATGTTAAACGGGCGGTCGAAAACATCTACAGGAAACTGCTTGAAACAGGGAGCATAAGGGGGCCGAGTCCGGACTAGGAGTGTAGGGTGATGTGTAGGCTGGGAATGCCGACCCCCAGCCCCGTGGCTGGGGGGATGGTGAGCAGCGCTGAGCGCTGACCGCTACCGGCGCTGTCACGTTGTGAGAAGAGTCTCCAGTAGAGAGAGTTTAACCAACACCATGTTTCCAGTCTCATCCACTATGACGGGAACGCTCTCCTCGATAATGCCCTCCTCCCTTATAATAGGGCTCAGATAGTTCTCCCTGAACGTTGTGACGACGTTGCCCACCTGATATGCTCCCGTCGGGGGGAGGACTAGCGCAGTCCTCTCAGATTCGAGGGGGACAGCCAGGAATACGGGGAACTTGGTTCTGCCACCTGCCATTGTCACCTGGACAGCCGGGTGCTCGTGGCCCATTATGAGTAGCTCATAGTCGGCTTCAACACGCTTATGGCCGTGTGCGACTATTATCCCATGGCCGAGGTCTAGCAGGTCTTCGACCCACTCTCCCCCACGATCCCTAACAATATGGGAGACGAAGTTATCATGGTTACCCCTGACAACTATGACTTTCTTAAACCCGGCTTGGAGAGCGTAGTCAATGAACCTGGAGACCTCCACTCGCTCCTGTCGTAGTAACTTTGAGAAGCTCTGCTTTAGGTCGCCGGCAACCACGAGTGTCGCTCCAGGGTGTCGGGTGGCAAGGGAGTCTATCAGCTTCTCAGCGTGTCTAAGCTGTATCCTTGGCAGGTAGACTCCGGTGGAGGCCATCTCCTCCTCGTAGCCAAGGTGGACGTCGGCTATAACGACAGTGTTGGCGTGTTCAACGTAGACTGCTGGCAGGCCCTCCTCTAGCATGACACCTTTCTCGGCGAGAGCGGCTAGCGGCGACTCGATCACACTGCTCCACCAGGGGTGCTGTATACTTGCGGTTGGAGGGTATTACTGGTTGCCGTAGGAGTGGTAGGAGCCCAGGCGGGCGGTTTGTGGCGGGCCCGCCGGGATTTGAACCCGGGACCTACGGGTTTCTCCCGTGGGGGCCAGGACCCCCCAGCTCGACCGCTAAGAGCCCGCCGCTCTACCAGGCTGAGCTACGGGCCCACCTTGGGGGCTTGCGCCCCTGGCTGAGGGAATCTGTGGGTGGAGGCTATTTAAGCTTAAAGGCTACTAGGAGGGCTGCGACAGCTATAATCAATACGGCCACTCCTGCGATCCTCGCGGTTCCTCCCGGCTTCTCAACTGTCGCCGTCGGTGCGGGTGGGAGGGTTGCGGTCTGGGTTGTAGTGTTCTGCTCCGTAGTAGGTGTAGGCCTTATTATGGGCGTGTCCACGGCCTGCTGCATCATTGCAGCTAGGTCTTCGAGCTGTAGGTTTACGGCGACAATGGGTGGGATGTCGGTGAGGGACTCTATGTCTATCCTTGTAATGTTCCCCTGTAGTAGTCTCGGCTCTGGGCTTGTACATTGTGGTAGGTCCGGTGTGGCGGGTTCCGCTACAGCTGTCGCGTTCACTGCGGGGAGCGTTACTACGCTTACCGTGTTGTAGTATGTTATGAGGGCTACAATTAGGCCTCCCTCGTTGAACGTCTCTCTCGGTATTGGGACTATGGCTTCCCCGGCCGTATCGTTTATTGTAAGCTTTGTCACGGTGCCCCGGATCGGCTGTAGGCCTCCGGTGAATGCCGCGGCTACCCCTTCACTGATTGGTCCCGCCCCTGGTCTTGGCCTTATCGTTATGTTTGCGACGGGCGTGTCCTGTATGAGGGTGAGCGTCATTTCGACTAGCTCGTTGTCGAGGATCTTGCGTAGCGTTAGGTCTGTTGCATTGTAGACGTTTGCAGGTAGCCCCCTATATGCGGCTAGCATGCCGGGAGCATACTCTACTGTGAGGGGAGACCCTCCTCGCACAACTCCCACGACGCCATGGCCGGGAGCCACCCACACTGGTAGGTAGCCGAAGTCGAATATGGGGACCTCGTATGCGCCGTCTCCATCCGTGTCCGCCAGGAGAGAGTAGCCGTTATAGACTGCGTCTAAAACGACCAGGAAGTTTGGAAGCAGGATCCCCTGATCCCTAAGGTAGAGGAGCCTACCATACGGGTATGTCTTAGGGTTCGAGGGCGGTGCCGGAGCCAGGGCTAGGGATCCCTCGGATTCGATGAGGTACCAGGTTGCAGCCGGCCTATCCAGGGCTACTCGGGACCCGGCGGCATCAACGTATAGTACCCCTCCACCCCCATCGAGGTAGGATACGAGGGCATACACTTTGCCGTTGATTACAGCGGCCTGCCGTGTAGAGAAGCCAACTATCCTGGAAGCCTGTTCATCCGAGAGAAGCGGGGCGGCGGCCGCATTGGATGCTTCAACGTTGAAGACGTAGAAGATGCCTGCGAGGGTCCCGTTCCCCTCTATAATCGTAACATTGGCTGGTTTACACAGTATCGCGACGCTCCCAGGCTCGACTACCACCCTCTCGCCTCCAACGCTAACCTCCACGGGCCTGCCGCCAAGAGGCGTGAGTGCAACCATCCCCTCCACAGGTGGAGCGTAGAGCCTGCTGGAGCCTGGTAGCGGCTGGCTCGAGGCCGCCATAGAGCGGCCTAGGTCGACGTATGATAGTACTCCCCAAGCCCCGGTACGGTTGACCAGCAATACTAGTGGACCCGAGCCTTCCACGGTTAGAGAGACTCTGCGCAACCCTTCCCCGGATACGGTTATGTTCTGTTCCCCGGGGTCCCAAGCTAGGTTGCCGTTGAGGTCAACCACTATATTGAAGGGTGCTAGAGCCTCTACCACAACAGTTGTCTTCCCGCCCGAGAACTCCGGGGGGACTATGAACGCTAGAACAGTCATGGAGGGATTCGAAGGCGCCGCACCCGCTACGGCGGCTGGGAGCAGCACGAGCAACACGATCGCGGTTGAGGCTAGCCTGGCCACAGGCCTGCACCGAGGAGCTACCGGGGGGTCCCCGGATAAAGGCGCCTCCTCAGACTCAGAGCCTGGGCCGGCGCGGGGAGGAGACCGCGGGTAGCATGGGACCCGGAGGGTCGGGGATGATCATCTCAGGCGGCTCCGAGCGCCGGCCGGCTAGTGTACGAAGGGGTCCCCGAACTCTATGACGGTCCTCGCAACCTCCGGCCTCATCATGTACTCTGGCGGGTACTCGCCCCTCCTCAGCATCTCTCTTATCTTCGTCCCGCTTATCTTCACCCTATACTCCGGAGGGTGTGGGCATGTCTTCTCAGTCGCCATACCACCACACTTCTTGCAGTAGAACGCCTCTCTTATGAAGAGGGGTGTTATGCCAAGGTCTGGGAACTCGCTGAACAACTCCCAGGCCTCGTATGGTCCATAGTAGTTGCCTACGCCCGCATGGTCCCTGCCTACTATGAAGTGTGTCGCCCCGAAATTCTTCCTAACTATGGCATGGTGTACGGCTTCCCTCGGGCCAGCGTATCTCATATTCATTCTCAGGCCTGCTAGCACGACAACATCCTTGGGGTAATAGTGTTTGATTAGAGCCCTGTAGGCTGCGATTATGACCTCGTCCCTGTAGTCGCCTGGCTTCTTCCACCCAAGGATGGGGTGTATTAGGAGGCCGTCTGTGAATGTTAGGGCCGCTTTCTGGACGAACTCGTGGCCGAGGTGGGGGACGTTCCTAGTCTGGAATGCGGCTATAGTCTTCCACCCCCTCTCCCTAAACAGTACCCTGGTTTCAGCCGGCCACAGGGTTATGTCGCGGAACTTGTTTGGCGCATCGTTGAGTAAGTCAATCCTGCCGCCGACCAGTAGCTCCTTCATCTCATAGGTCTTAGCTACCCCGGGATGGTTGGGGTCATCGGTCTTGTATACGAGCCGGGCGTGTAGCTTCTTATCCCAACCGTAAATCTCCTCGACCCTCATTATCGCTATAGGAGTGTTGAAGAGGTAGAGTGCTATATCATCGCCCTCCCTGACTCCGGCGATCTCCTCGGGCGACACGTCTAACACTATGGGGATCGTCCATGGCGTGTCATCGGAGAGCCTCATATCCTGCAGCACGTGTATGTAGTCGTCCTGTGTGAGGAACCCCTCCAGTGGGCTGAAGGCGCCATAGGCTATGTCTTCAAGGTCTATAGCCCTCTCGAGGCTAATCTGCACCCTTGGAATCTCCCGAGCCTCCTCGAGCAGGGCCTCGCGCCTCCTGCCGGTTACGACCCTATTCACAAGCCTACCGCCATGGGGCCTGTTGACCATGGATCTACCCCCTCTAGAGGTAGCCTAGCTTCTTCAGCTTCTCGATAATCCTCTCCTTATCCTCCTCCGTGAAGGGTTCCTCCTGCAGGGCCTTCTCGTGTTCGGCTACTACTTCTCTTAGGACATAGGTAACGTACTGTGACACGCTGGTGAATCCTGTCCCCTC